>NZ_JBIRCY010000024.1:0-109498 GCF_044326205.1 Mesorhizobium sp. IMUNJ 23232 | reverse complement strand
CGGAAAAGCATCCGGGTGTGGCGGCGATGACGGCTGCCTGCAGGGGACAGTTTACTTTTCCGCGGAAGGGCGCAGCCGCTTCAAGGCTGGCGCAGGCGGAAAAGTAAACTGTCCCCGGCGTTTGCGCTGTTCCGTGCTGGTCAGAAAATACCGTTGCTCGTCCACTGGCGAAGCCCGGTCGAAAAAACCCGCTTAGCGACAACAGGCATGCAAAACCCCTATCGGGCTTTCTTCTCAGTTTATTCTTGGCCCGTTCGGTTTCGGCAACGCCTCGAGATTCGGCTTGCCGGTGTCGAAGAACGACTGCCAGACCGCCATGGTCTGCTGCCGCGAGCCGTCACGCGGCATGGCATCCAGGATCGCCCGCTTCATCTCCGGCGGAATGGCTCCCGCCTGGGCGCGGCGCGCAAGCTCGGAGCCCAGCTCCTGTGGAGACAGCATCTGCTGTGCCATGGCGAGCCATTCGAACCGCGCCTTCGCCTGCTGGTCGGGCAGATGCGTGACCAGCAGGAAACGGCGCGCCGCCAGCGCATTCCGTTCGACACTAAACAGGCGCGCCGCGAAAACCGGCCTGATCAGCAGGACACGCGGGCCGATGGCATAGCGGAATGGTGCGATGCCCGCGTACCCCAACTGATCGTACATGGTCTGGACAAAGCTTGCCTCGACCTCGGGAGAACCATGCAGCGCCATGGTCGCCAGCAAATCGCCAAAGAGCCTGTTGCCCGCCCCCTTGGCTCGCGCGATGTTGACGACCTCCGCAAGGTAGGCGTCAAGCTGGTCGACCGGCAGTTTCTGGGCATAGGCAAGCCATTCCCGCACGACCCGCTCGACCAGATCATACCGGCCATTGTCGGAGAGGAGCTGGGCAACGCGCGCCATCAGCTTGGCGTCGTCGATGGACTCCCGGCTGGTCGCAAGCCGCAGAGCCTCCTCGTCGGCGCGGGCGCGCAGCAGATAGCCGACGAAGACATCCTGCAGTGCCAGCCGCTTCTTGTCCTTCTGCCAGACGAGCGCCCCGTCCACGGCCTTGGTAAATTCCCGCTGGTCGAGCAGCGCCGTAAAGAGCTGGATGCGGCCCTCATCGGAAAGTCCCGGCGCCTTGTCGTCAAGGGGTCCCAGGATGCCGGCCACCTCGGACGATCGGCCCCGCACCGCAAGCAGATGGGCAAGCCGGATCGCATCGGCCTCGGCGAGGCCCGCTGCCTCCGGCATGCCGAGCACGCGCAGTTCGTTCTCGTCGTCGCCCCGGAGCCGATAGATGGCCGAGAGCTGGCTGGCTGACGCCGAATCGCGGGTCAGTCTGACGACGTTCTCGAGCGCGTTCCGGAACTGTTCGGACTGCCCGGACGCCTGGAAGGCCTCGGCCACCGCCCGCCACGTCGCAGCGTCGTCGGGCCGCTGTTTCAGATAGGCGTCCAGGATCTGGGCGGCGCGCTCGTATTCGCCAGCGCGTTGGTTGAGAAAGAACGCCTGGAGAAGCAGGGCCGGATCGCTGACGCCGCGCGCAACCAGATCGTTGGCTTTTTCCAGCGCGATTTCGCCCTGGCCGTCACGCACCAGCATGGCGAGCCGCTCGCTCTCGCCCGGGATCATGAAGTAGCCGCCGACCGCGGCGCCCATTGCGCAGACGAAAGAAGCGATGACCGGTAGCTTGTTCATGACGCCTTCTCCGGCGAAGGCTTCACGCAGCTTACGGTGAAGTCTAAGGGGCCCATTCCGAGCCCGGGGGGCTCGATCCTCAGAATTTCGTCGCCGCCGACGCTCACGTCGGCCTGCCACATCACGTCAGCGCCAAGCTTGGCCTCGATGTGGTAGCCACCCTGCGCGATGTCCTTCCATAGGAACCGTGGTGCGCCATACCCTCGGGCGGAATAGCTCAGCCGGCACGTCTCGCGTTCGACATCGCGCACCATCCAGTTCGCTTCGTCGAGCTGAGCGAGGGTCGCGTCCGCCACTGCGTCGTCCACGGCTTGTGTGGGCCGCAGCGAAACCAGCGCTTCCGGAACCGCTGCATCGAGCGCCACATAGAGCGAGCCCTGGTAGCGCGTGCTGCCCACCACTCCGGTGCTGCTGCCAATGTCGACCGATCGGCCGGCGACGTCGTCGAAACGCACCGTCTGCAGTCCATCCCGATTGGAAACCCGCCACCTGGCCGGGCCGGCCTGCTCCAGGCGGGTCGAGAAGAACCCGTCCGCGATCGCCGCATACTGGGACGCGGTGATGGGCGCGAGATCGGCACCGCGCGCCCAATCGAGATGGCCGCGTACCGCTTTCAGCGATGCCGGCGTCTTGGCGGCAAAGGCATGATAGTAGAGATCGACACCTTTCAGCCGGACCGGACTTTCGGTCGCTTCCAGCGTAGCCTTGAGTGCCGAGAATGCGCCGAAGTTCCCTTTGGTGTTGTCGACAAAGCCGCTGTCGGAGGCGTCGACGGCATAAATCTGGCGCTCCGCCCCAACCTGTCGCCCGATCGGCGTCACATAACTCATCGATGGATGATCGGCGTCGAAACGGGAGCCGCCGCCATTGATGTTGCGGAGTCCGGCGAGCCGCGACGCCTTCACGGCCGCCTCGAACGGCATGGCATCGCCGGTCCAGGTGTAGACCGTCGCCTGTTTGCCTTCGGGAGCGAGCCCGTTCGCCGTTTTGGCGGCACCCATTACTTCCGTCTCGAGCGAGAAGGGATCGCGCAGATAGGCGCGAGGCAGCGCGCGCTCACCCGAAAGGTACAGCGCGCGGTTGCGCTCTATGTCGGATGTCGTCTGGACGATGCCGAACGCCACCCCCACAGTGCTCAGCCAGTTGTCGGAGCCGCCGGCGCCCTGCGTGCCGGTCATCAGCTTTTCCTCTTCGGCGCGGCTGTAGTTCTCATAGAAGGACCACACCAGAGGACTTGTGGCGGAATGGCTCGCCACCTCCACCTGGGGAAGCGAGAGGATGTGGCGCGCCGCCGCCGCCGCCCGTTCGCCGTCTCCGAACGCAGGATCGAGATCGGACGCGATCAGCCCGACCGTGACGGGCAGGTCGGGATAGGGCTCGATGAACTCCTTCGCCATGACTTCCGCCGCGAGCGCATTCGATTTGCGATAGCGGTCCATTTCGACGTCGTCGTTCCATCCCTCCCCGTCCACATGGCTGAAATAGAGGCGGCGTCCCGACACGGTTGTCGTGTCCGGGACCGGGAAGGGGCTTGCGCCGAGCACTTTCCGGAATATCACGAAGGGGTTGACGATCCACTGCGTCCGGCCGTGCGAGGGATCGACATATAGATTGAAACCGGATGGGATGAACGCGCCTTTCGGGCCCGCCGTCACAAGCGCGCTGCGAACTTGCCGCTCGCGCTCCGGCGCCTGGACTTCGAGCAGCACCCCCGCATCCGCCGCCACGCGGCGGATGATCGGATAGCTCGGAAATATGGCTCCCAGCGGACGCTCGAATCCGATTGCCGAAGCGTCGCTCACCAGCACCGTCGTGCCGCCCGTCGCCTCGACGAAATTGGTCGTGTAGGCGATGCCCATCGGGCCGAGCAGCTTGTTGATCGAAGACAGGTACCGAGGCGTGGCCGGTGCACCGGCCTGGCCGAAGATGATGAAGGGGATATTCTTTCCGGCGGCCCGCCTTGCCCAGGCCATGTATTCACCCGGGCGGCTCACGTCATAAGTGAACCAGGTAAGGATCGCCGCATAGCCCGACAGGCTTTCCGGGTCCGGCAGGGGCTTGGCGGCATCGACGTAGTCGAGGATGTAGCCGAGATGGTTGAGCGGCATCTCCGCCTTCGAATGGACGAGCGTCGCAGCCGACGTCGTTTCGAAGGTGCTGTCATAGACGACGAGAATGCGGCGGTTGACCGCCTCCGCGGCGGCCGTTCCCTGGACCGTCAGCAGGCCGGCAACAACGAGCAAGGCCAGTTGCACGCCCCTGAAGGCGAGACAGAAAGCAGCTATGCGAAGGGAGTTTGCCATGCTCGCGTCAAGTCCTGGAGGTCGAATCCTGGCCGGGCAGACGATCCAGCCCGAGCGTGCCGAAGAAAGGCTTGAAGCCGAGCTCGGTCAGGCGCTGCGCGGTTTCGGTCCGTAGCTCGGGCTCCGTTATGTATTCGGTGGCGAATGTTGGGATGCCCAGTCCCTGCAGGGGCTGCAGATATCCAAGGCTCCAGTCCACGTCTTCCTGCCGGTTCAATGTATCCGGCCCGGAAAGGCCGGTGAGCAGGCTTTCCTTGCTGTGCGCGTCGATAGCCTCGACCAGATTGGCGTGATGAAGGATGTGCTCGGCATTCTGAGCCATCAAGATGAACGAAGGATCGCGCTTGCGCGCTTTTTCTCCGAGGCTGGCGACCAGCTCGGCCATCGCGTCCAGCGCCTCCGGCTTCATGCCCCAATCGCCGTAGCCGTCGACGCGATCCAGGAAAACCCCGTCGAACCCGACATCCATGATGCGATCCAGCATGGAGTCGCTGCCGGCGAACACCAGGTCCTGCCACCCCGCGTTCCAGTATTGGACGCTGCGTGCGCCGGCCCAGTTCGGGTTTTCCGGTCCTACCCAGTCGGGCACGTTCTTGCGCCAGGCCGAGGGCCAGTACCAGCGATTGATGCCGACCTCGCCGACGCACAGATAGCCGAGCACGACACGGCGGGAGCCGTCGCTTCGCTTCTGGATCGACCGGCACTCCCTCTGGGTAACGAAACGGCCGAGATCGTCATTGAGACTGGAATCGAGGACGATCAGGTCCAGATCGGATCGGGCCACGGCCTCCAGGTCGACGTTCTGATACTGGCAGCCCCAATGGGTGACTTTCATCAACGCGTCGCGTGATTTCTGCCTCGCGGCGGGAAGCGCGCGCATGGCGTCGGCGCTGCCGTGCGCCAGTCCCGCGGGCAGGAGCAGTCCGGCTAGGACTGCCCGCCGCGTGAGGTGGAGCGCGTTTCGGAGCCGCGTCATCACGGTGCATCACCACATCAAAGGGTGTTGGCCGATGTCACCACCGCGTCGCTGCCCGACACGACCTCGACCTTCACGACATCGCCCGGGAAGAGGTCCGTCGTCTCCTCGGCGGCCATGATTTCGGTCTTGCCGGGCGTGCGACGCAGTATGCTCACGTGGAGCGGCTCGCCCAGCCTGGCACCGGAGGTGGCCGTCTCAAGCGCGGCGATCATCTTCTCGGCTGCCTCGACGATGGTCCGCTGCTGGTTGATCTCCTCTTCGATGCCTGCCAGTTCGCGCTGGATCAGCACGCGGCGATCCGCCACCAGCTTCGTGCCTTCGGCTTCCGTCTGGACGATATTGTGTTTGGCGGACCCGAGTTCGGCGACCAGACGTTCTCGCTGCATTTGAAGATCGCTTACGTCCTTCTGCGCATTCCAAAGGGTTTCAAGCGTCGAGAAGCCGCGCCCCTGTATGGTCTGCAATACTCGCAGCCTTTCGGACCGGACGTCGATCTGTCGCGCGAGCAGGTCCAGGAGCGAATTCATAGTCTCGACCTGGCCACTCGCGTAGGCAAGCCTCGCCTTCTGAAGACCGTCGGCGCCCAAATTTGCAGTCAGTTCCGCGTCCAGAAGGCGCAGTTCCCCTTCCATGGCCTTGTTGGGCCCCTCGCCATCGTCCGCGTTGGACTGCTTCTCCCCTTTGCCGTTTTGCGAGTCGTGTTGCTGCATGAGGCGGGCGCGCTTGGCGATCAGCCATTGCAGGCGGTCGACCGCCTGGGCGTGGCGCTCGCGCTCCCGCTGCGCTTCGAGGAGACGGGCCGCCGCCTCGGCGCCGCGGTCGTAGCCGCCGGCCAGGGCGATCACCTGGAGCACAACCATGCCGGGCTCGAAGCGGAAGGAGCCCGGCGCCTTGACGATCCCGGTCACGAACACCGGTTTGCGCTCCAGTATGGCTATATCGACCTGGCCTGTACGGCCCATGATTTCGTCATAGGCCTGGACGATCTTGGCGCTCGCTTCTTCCGGTGTTTCCTGAGCGACCTTGAAGCGGCCGAGCAGGGGAATGCTGATCTCGCCGTCGGCGCCGACCACATGCTCGCCTGTCAGATCGAGCCGCTGATAGAACGTCCTGGCGTCGGTGGTCAGCCCAGCATCGGCTCCCTGTCCCAGGTCGAACTGCTCGAAAAAGCTCACCCGGACCTTGTCGCCGATCATGAGTTCCTCGCCCGAGACGGCTTTGGCGGCTGCCTCCCCGGCGCCGGTTCCGCTCGTGGTCGGCGTGATCGCGCCGACCGTGTCGGAAGCGACCGTGCCTTCCACCGGGGCAGCCTGCGGTTCCGTCGCCAGGGCTGGGGGACCGAACAGCAGCAACGCCGCCGCCGCAGCGGCGCATATTGAAGTTGAAGCCGAAAGTTTGGCTTTGAAATTTTTCGATACGGTAGTCATGTTGAATCCTCCAAGGTTCATTATGGCCGCAGGAGCGGGCCAGACTGCAGGACTGGCAATACGGGCACTACTTCTTCTTCAAGCCTGATCGGATTATTGGCCACTTTCTTCCTTGCCACAGCGGGGATGGTGGCTCCGTTCGGCCGCCGGAAAGCGGTGGCGAACGAGAGGAACACGACATTGCCGAGCGTCCGATCGAGGACGGCCATGGCGAGGAAGGCGCTGAAGGCACAGGCCAGAAGATGCCCGTAGCCGAAATATTCCTGGCCAAGGACGATGGTCATGAGCGTGAAGCCGACCTGTGCGGTGAAGAAGATGAGCTGAAGCGTCAGGAATCTCGCCTGACGGTCAAGAAACAGCACGATCGACGTGGCCGCCACGAACATGAACTGGAAGAAGACGGCCAGGATTCCCAGCCGGAAGATGCCGAGCTGATGGTACTGCAGCCCGACAATCGGAACGAGCACGGGCGACAGCAGGATGGAGACCGCGCAAAAAGCTGCCAACGTCATGAGGACGCGATAGACCATGCGGTAGGTCTGCTTCTCGAGGTCACGGGCGTACCGCTCGATACGCCCGAGCGGGGCCTGGCCCTGGATCGCGTCGAAGAGACGCCGGCTGTCCTCGAAGAAGGTGGTTTCAATTGCCGTCACGAAGAGGCCGAGCGCCGGGATCATGACGAGATAGGCCAGGAACATCGCACCGTCGTAAGCTGGCGCGCTGAACAGCCCGTTGGACAGGACCACCTGGTCAGGCCCCACCCACATGATCCATTTGTCGGCCCATATGGCCGCGATGGCGAAGAGGGAGCCCCCGGCGAGCATCCAGTGCTGGCGCAAGCCCTTTACCAGTTCCAGCAAATTCGTTCCCAGTCCTCCTACCTGGTCGGGGAAGGCGAGCAGGATGCGGCTGGCAAGGGTGAAGAAGACGATCGACAGGCCGAGGAGGAACATGCCGATCATGGCCGCGGCGCCAAAACCCTGGCGCGCTATCCAGATCGTGCCAAGGATCGAAACCAGCATGCCGACGCCAAAACCGGTCGTGATGCCCTTGTAGTCGCGAACAGCGCCGCAGAAGGCCAATGTCGGCCAGATCAGCGCCACGATCGCGGTTGAGCAGACTGCCAGCACAAGGTCATTGCCGGCGAGCCCGAAGACGGAGATGTGGATGGCCAGCGCCACCGCCGCCGAAGCCAGGCTGCCGACAAACAACGCCGCCAGGAAACGAGCCCTGACGCTGGTAAAGGTTTGCCGATAGATGTCGTCGGAGGCAAGCCGGATGGCGACGTTGACGAAAGGTGCCGTCGCCAGGAGCGACAGGGCGAAGGCGTACATGACGAAGCTGCGGAAGCTATAGCTCTGATCCGACGTCAGCGCCGTCGAGGTGCCGCGATGAATGAGGGCGAGCGACACGACCGTGAAGAGCCACGGGCCGGCCGCGACGATCATTCCGTGGCCTGCCGAGGAGATCGATCCGGTGATCGTATCCCGCCGGTCCAGATCGCGAAGAACGAAGCCTATGCCTGCCATCTTGCCGCCTCCCGGCCCTCAGCCTGTCCGTAGAGCCTTGCGTAGGCGTCGCGGGAAAGGTCCGAGGAATAGAGATTGTGTACGCGCGCCCGCAGGTTCTCCCCCATCTGGCGCCGCAATTGGTCGTCGCGCAGCAGCTTGATCACGCCCTCCGCAATCTGGTCCGGGGCGACAACGTCGGTGACGATTCCGCCCATGCCAAAGGCGGGATCCTCGTCCGCCGTTCCGTGCAGGATCTCGCGGCAGGAGCCTACGTTGGTGGTCACGCACGGGATGCCGGCGGCGCCTGCTTCGAGCACGGTAAGGGGCTGCGCTTCACTGAGGCTGCTCAGCACCATGACCTGAATCTTCGGCAGCCACTCGAGAACGTTGACGCGGCCGGCCAGGACGACCGTCTCCTCGAGATCCATGTCCTCGATCATGGCCCGGCATTCGTCGGCGTATTCCTTGTCCTCGTCGAGCGGCCCGAGAACCAGGAGGCACACATCGGGAACGGCATCGCGCACCGGCTGGGCTGCGGCTATGAAAGTCTTGACGTCCTTGATCGGAACGACGCGCCCGATCAGGGCTACCGTCGGCCGGGATGTCGGCTCCGGCTTCAGCGAGCCGAAACGCTTGAGGTCGATGCCATTCGGGATGACCGTCAGCTTGCCGTACTCCGCGCCCATGTCGAGCTGAAGCTTCTGGTTGTCGCTGTAGAGTGTGGTGATCTTCTCGCAGGCATCGTAGCAGGTCCGCGCATAGCTCTCGAAAGTATCGATCCAGAGGTCGCGCAGATCCTTGCGCCTGTTCTCGACCGCCAGGCCGTTGTCGATCGTGTCCTCGATCCAATCGGCCGTCAGGATCTCGATGCGGCGTTCGTTGGTATAGATGCCATGTTCCGTGACGATCGCGCGCGCGCCCCTTTCGACCGCCGCCCTGGCTGCCAGCAACCCTGCATAGCCTGTGGAGATCGCATGGTAGTTCCGGGCTGGAGGCAGGGGGAACAAGAGCATCGAGAAGAGGCCGCCCACCAGCGATTGCCAGGCCCAGAAGTAATCGATGAACGATGCTTCCGGCATCATCCGCCGGTACATGCTGCAGACAACCTGCCACGCGAATTCCGAACGGGTGAGGTTGTGGTATGTCGGGCAGCGCGGAAAGCGGTCGAGCGTGGAAAGCACCTCGCCGAGTACGTCGGCGCCACCGCGCTGGAGCAACCGGGTAAGCTGTTCGGCAAAGACCTCCGCCAGCTCGGCGTCCGCTTTGAAGTGACCTGAAAACGCCTTCTTCGGCGGCCCTTTCAGATTGATCTCGGCAAAGCGCAGCAGATTTGGCGGGAAAGTATATTTGCTCGCCCTAGCCTCGTCGCCCGAAACCAGCGATATGACGGAGAAGCTACACTGCGGCAGATTGCGCATCAGCCAGTCGAGCCAGGAGGAAACGCCGCCGGTAATGTGCGGATAGCACCCTTCCACGATCAGGCAGACATCTGTCTCCTGCCCCGGGATCCGGTCGAACGCGGGGATGCCCACGGCCGTCATTGTCCGTCTCCATGCCCAAAGGACAATAATGCGTGGTCGCCGTCGGTACGCCGCGACAGGTTCAGCCGCACCGAGTTCCCCTGGCGGTGCCGGATCACCTCCGCCGCTTCCGCCATACGTCCGGCCTTCATCAGCAGGCGCGCATGCAGACTGCGAAGGACCGCGGACTGTCCGGTATCAATTGCCGCCAGGCGCTCCTGCAATGCCTGGAGGTGCCCTGCCTCAAACAGCAACGTGCAAATCACCTCCTCCAGTTCGTCGGCTTCCGTCGCACGAGGACGAGCCCGCTGGAGCAGGTCGAGGCTTTGATTGCGTGCTGCGACGAGATCCGCTGGGTCGAGCAGCCCGCTTTTGACGCCGCGCGCCAGGGCAATCCCTCGCTCTTGCGCATCTTTGGGAGTAAGCACATCCGGCAGCGGCTTGCCGGCGCCCATCTGCAGGCGGTTCTTGTCGCGCAGTCTGGAAAAGACTGCCGCCGCCGACACTCTGACGGCGGCCTCTTCGCTCCTCAACTCCTGCCGCAGGGTCGCGCTGAAGCTCGGATCGAAGCGCTGCGAAACCAGCCCCAGCATCGTCTGGCGCTGCGCAACCGATCCGTATTGGGAGACGTCCTGGAAACTCGCCGGGTTGGTCACGCCCGGCTCGAGCATGCGGCCCTCGTTGATGGCCTGCGAAAGCCGCTGGGACAGGTCGACCTGGGACGGTTTCGCAAGTTTGCTGTGCCAGTCTGCCAGCGAGCTTGCGGAAGACTTGCTGCCGGCCAGGGAGGCGGAAAGCAGCAACGTTCCCAAAGCGCCTACCGGCCCCATCGCAAGGTTGGCGATGACGGCCATGGCCGACAGGGTCGGATCGCAATTCCGGGTGGCCAGCCAGATGAAAGGCGCGATGCCTATATGCAGCGCCAGAAGGATCGGCAGCGGCGCCAAATTCTGCAAACCGGCCACGATCAGCAGGATATCAGCGAACGCCGACACCAGGACGACGCCTACAAGTATGACGATAGACCCGTGCGCTTGCGGGCGTTTGATTTCACCGTTCCCCTGAATATTCATGACTGCGATTGCCCCCTCGCGCCTTCACCGTTCACGACCTTCAATTGAATCTTCGGATGCTGCGCATGGCTGTCTTCCAGGACAGGCAGCTCTGTCTCGAGATAGCGGAAGCCGAGGATAAAATTGCCGAGTGAAATAGCCGCCTCTCCTGCGCTGGTCATGCAGGCTGGATCGACCTCGCCGATGAAGACCACGCCGACCGGCCGGCCGTCCTTGCCCCGGATGCATGCGGCCATCGCCCCATATCCATTCAGCACCGCGGCATCGGCGGGACGGAGAGAGGAAAGCACGCTGGCGGATGAGGCGACGGCGTCGCAAACCTCTCCAGGCACTTCCTCCGGGGCGATCTCCTCCGATTCCGGCAGGGCGACCCAGTCCGACCCGGCCGGGACATAGATGTTTATTTCCTTGGCACCGATCAGCATATGAAGCGCCTGTTTGTAGCCGTCGACGCTTCGTGCACCGGAGAGCCGCAGCACCTTCTGGAAGACTTCCAGGACGGAGCCTGCGGCCGATGCGCCGGAAGAAGCGATGCGGCGCTCGAGATCGGCTGCCTCCCGCGCAAGCGCCCGGCAGCGCTCGGCCAAGACACGCGCTTCTTCCGTGCGCTGGTCGCGAGCTTCTTCGGCCTCTCTTCGGCGCTCTACCTGCCGCTCGCGGAAGCGACCGAGCACGGCAGCGGCAATAAGCCAAAGAATAGCGTTCCTGGAACTTGCTACCAGAAAATCATAGAAGTCCGGATGATCGGCGAATTGGAGCCAATCGAGGAAGGTAGCGCAGATTGCGACGAAATACCCAGCTGGCCGACCGTAGCAGGATGCCGCCAGAACCACCGGAATCCAGTACGGATGTGGCTGTAGTTGCGTCAGTTTGAACGGAAACCAATGAGCGTGGTCGACGGCGGCCATCGCGAAAAGCAGGGCGGTCATCTCCAGCGCCCCAAACCAGGCCCATCTGGAGAAGTACCTGTGAAGTCTCGCAATACTTGAAAACTGGATCTGCATCGCTCCAGTTCCGATCTGTTATGCCCACTGTTAAGTCATTCTTTACCAAGCGTGCTCGCCCCTTGGTTGACAAACGTCAACCGCGCTGGCCCGTCGCTCCGAAGTTGAATCCACGGATCGAATTAGATCATGATGGATAGAATAACATGGGCGGAAATTCTGAAACCAGAGATGGTAGGGAAAGCTGTACGCTTCGTCGAAGTGTTCAGAGCGAAGTTTACGTCCAACTTTCGAGTTCAACCCTAGGTGGGAAAGGAAAATGCCTCGCGAGATGCCTTCAGATGTACTCATTTCGCAATCGTTCTGCTGCCAGTCGCTCGAAGTTAAGGTTATCAAACTATTTATTTCGCAATGGACGGGTTGTGGTGTATTATGCTCTCGGGTGGTAGGGGAAAGAAATGGCGGCGGCGACTATCGTCAGCCCGAGCGCGCTTGTTGTGGCTGCGCTCGACGAGGCTATCCGGGCGCACTTCGATATCGTGGTAAGAAGCCCGAACCTTGTGGGTATAAACCTTCCGGTAACGGACGCGGATGTGATCCTGTACGACATGCAGTCGTCTCAGGCGGAGGTCGCATCCCTGCTGCAGTTTGGTGCAATCCACGAGCAATTCTTGCAAAGGGTCGCCGTCATGACCCACGAGGACACCGTCCTTGCCGACCTCATTCCTCTCGTCGGGGCGGTCGGCGCGATCCTACCCTCATCGAGCACCGCCCAGGAGATCGCAATGACGGTCCGGGTGATGCGGACCGGCTTGGTCATCCTTCCGGCAGACATCCTCGCCCTGTGTAAGGTCGTAGGCCCCGACGCTTCTGCTCCGGATCTCATTGCCGAGTTCGGACTTACCCATCGCGAAACGGAGGTCCTCACCTTTCTGACGGAGGGCCAGAGCAACAAGATGATCGCTCGGGAGCTCGGGATCAACGATACGACGGTACGTGTCTACGTTCGTTCGATCCTGCAGAAACTCGGGCTCCAGAATCGAACGCAAGCCGCCTTGTTCTTTTCGGGAAAGAATAAGGCTGCTGGCCGGCGTCGCTAAATCGCGAAGCCGCTTCCTCGGCATCTCGAACCGAGGCAAGCAACACTGCTTTTGATCCACTTTGGCATCGCGCCCGCCGAAGGCGAGTGCGCCTGTTCTGTGCATGCGCAGGAATTGCGTCTTAGCCAATTTAGGCTAGGCGAATTGTTTAGATGCAGCGCACCTACTACCGAATCTGAAGTAGCTCCAATGAATAAAATGGCAATTTTCAAGCCGTGAAATAGCAAAGTAAGATTACCGTGGGGTTAATGGGTAACTGGGGACACTGTGTCGAACAGACACAGTGACGGGTGACGTAGTGCAGACTTTTAGTAATCCTAAATATTTTCCATCCATCGCGGAACATGTGGCGTTGCAGGGCTCGGTGCACGCGCTCCGGCCGGCAGGCGCGAAGCCGCTGCTGCAATTGCGTGCCGGCAACTCGCTGTTCTTCGAAGACGATGAGGGGGACAATGTCTTTCATCTGGTGAGGGGCACGGTCGCTTTCTATCGATTCATGTCCGACGAACATCGCGTGATATGCGGATTCGCTCTGGCCGGCGAAGTCTTCAACATGTCGCACAGAGGCAGATATCTCTGCTCGGCGGAAGCCCTGTCGGACTGCCTCTATCGCCGGCGTAGTTGGCAGGATGTCGAGGCGAACCAGGTTCAGGACGAGATGCAGGAGAAATATCTGGCCTACCTGCATAGCGAGCCGTGGACGATGCAATTCCAGACCCTGCGCCGGTTGCACCTGTCGGCGGACGAAAGCGTCGCCAACTTCATACTCGAAATAGGCCGGCGCACCAATCCCGGGCTGACCAACGGCTCCCGCGTGCATCTGGAGATGTCCAGGGCCGATATCGCCAGCTATCTGGGGCTGACTGTGGAAACGGTTGTGCGATCGCTGAAGCGCCTGACGTCCAAGGGGCTGCTTATCGCGTATACGCCTCACGAGTTCGGCATCTGCGACATCGCGGGTATCTATAGGTGCTTGCGCGGATCGCACGACTAGCCCTGAAATCTCAGTTGAGGCGCCCTGGCGTTCCGAACCAGGGAACGATCCCTTCGGACGCCGGTGCGCTTCTGCTGGATTGACGGATCGTGCCGTCAGTCTGGTCGCCGGACCGGCGGCCCGACGTCTACTATCTTCCTTCAGAGCATTTTCACGGACGCCAGGGGCCGTATGTCTCCCGTCAGGGGAACTGACGTCAATCCCAGCCTGTTTGCGAAACAGCCTGTATTCGCAAGCGTTGATGAATATCAAGGGGACCAAGTCTCCACACAATATAGTCGACCCACCTTCGAGCTGGATGACAGAACATCTGGGCCGTTGCTGTGCAGTGGCTCTCATTGCTCTCTTTTTGGAGCACGCAATTGACAGTGCTGATCAGTGGTGGGGCTGGCTATATCGGAAGCCATATGGTCCTCAGCATGTTGGACAAGAGCGAGCAGACGGTCGTGCTCGACGACCTCTCGACCGGCTTCCGGTCCGCCGTGCCTGCCGAGATTCCTTTCTACGACGGCGACGTCGCCGATTCCGAATTGGTGGCAAAGATCATCCGGCATCACGACATCACCGAAATTGCCCACTTCGCGGCGCGAACGGTCGTACCGGATTCCGTGCGCATGCCTCTCGGTTATTATGAGGCCAACACGGTCAAGACCAGGTCTCTGATCGAGACGGCAGTCCTTCATGGCGTCAAGCGATTCATCTTCTCTTCGACCGCCGCCGTCTATGGCGAGCCGGACGTGATCGAGGTCGACGAGGACGTCGCTCCCGCCCCCATCAATCCTTACGGCCGCTCGAAGCTGATGAGCGAATGGATGCTCGGCGATGCCGCTGCTGCCACGGGACTGAGATACGCGATCCTGCGCTATTTCAACGTGGCCGGCGCGGATCCGCAGATGCGAGCGGGACAATCCACCGAACAGGCGACCCACCTGATCAAGGTCGCATGTCAGGCCGCACTGGGGCTGCGGCCCTCGATAACCGTCTTCGGCACCGACTTGCCCACGCCCGACGGGACCGGTGTGCGCGACTACATCCAGGTCAGCGACCTGGCGGACGCGCATGTCTGTGCGCTCTCCTATCTCCGCGAAACCGGCGCCAATCTCTTGCTGAACTGCGGCTACGGCCGCGGCTACTCCGTCCTGGAGGTGCTCGACGCGGTGAAGCGTGTTTCGGGCGTGGACTTTCCAGTCATCTTCGGCAGCCGGCGTCCCGGCGATCCGGCGGCGCTGATTGCCAAGGCAGACAGGATCCGATCCCACCTCGACTGGCGCCCGCGGTTCGACACTCTGAAGGACATTGTTTCGCAAGCACTCGCCTGGGAGCGGTATGAGGCACTCAGGCGCCATCCCGCATCCAGCAGCCATGAGGCGGCATCTTCAGCCTCCACGCGACAACCAAACTGAAGGAGATTAGGCCATGTGTGGCATCGTCGGCATAGTCTCGCACGAACCCGTCACGCCCCGGATCGTCCTGGCGCTTAAGCGGCTGGAATACCGCGGCTACGATTCGGCTGGAATCGCCACTTTGGAAGATGGGCGCCTGACCCGCAGGCGCGCCGAGGGCAAGCTGGCGCGTCTCGAGGAAACCCTGCGGACGAGGCCGCTGGAAGGCTACATCGGAATTGGCCACACGCGCTGGGCAACGCATGGCAAGCCAACGGAGACCAACGCGCACCCACATGCAAGTGACGTGGTGGCGGTGGTCCACAACGGCATCATCGAGAATTTCCGGCAGCTCCGCCGCGGCCTCGAGGCGGAAGGCGTCGTCTTCGAATCCGAAACGGATACGGAGGTGGTGACCCATCTGGTGAGCCGGCAGATGCGCTCTGGCCTTTCGCCGAAGGAAGCGGTTCTGTCGGTACTTCCCGGCCTGCGCGGTGCGTTCGCGCTCGTGTTCCTGTTCGTGGGCCATGACGACCTTCTGATCGGAGCCCGCAGAGGGTCGCCGCTCGCCGTCGGACAAGGACCTGGCGGCGCTTTCCTGGGTTCCGATGCGCTGGCGCTCGCTCCCCTTGCCGAGAGCATCACCTATCTCGAGGAAGGCGACGTCGCAGTCGTCCATCACGAAGTGGTGGAATTCCTGGACACGGCCGGTCAGCCCGTCCAGCGAAAGTCGCAGGCTCTCACAACCGAGTCGCTGCTCGTCGAAAAGGGTCACTACAGCCATTTCATGGCGAAGGAAATCCACGAGCAACCGGAGGTCATCGCGAAGACGATCGCCGCCTATGTCGATTTTGCCGGCGGCCGCCTTAATCCGCTCGAAACGCCTTTCGACTGGCGCGCGCTGGAGCAGGTGACGATTTCCGCCTGTGGCACCGCCTATTATGCCGGGCTCGTCGCCAAATACTGGTTCGAGAAGATCGCCCGGCTGCCGGTCCAGATCGATGTGGCGTCGGAATTCCGTTACCGTGAACCGCCGATGCCCAGAAACGGGCTGATGCTGTTGATCTCTCAATCCGGCGAGACAGCCGACACGCTGGCCTGCCTGCGCTTTGCCAAGAGCCGGTCGCAAAATGTCTGCTCCGTGCTCAACGTGCGCACATCGAGCATGGCGCGCGAAAGCGAAATGGTCGTCCCGATCCATGCCGGCCCGGAAATCGGCGTCGCCTCGACCAAGGCATTCACCTGCCAGCTCGCGGCTCTGCTGGCGCTCGCGCTGCATGCCGGCTGTGCGCGCGGAACCGTTGCGGAAAACGACCTGCCGAGCCTTCTCGACGAGTTCGCGATGCTGCCAGGGCTGGTCCGCGAGGTCCTGCTGCGCGAGCGGGAGGTCGAGGCGATTGCGGGCGAGATCGCCGGCGCCACGACTGTCCTCTATCTGGGCCGGGGCACCTCGTTCCCGCTTGCGCTCGAAGGGGCCCTCAAGCTCAAGGAAATCTCCTACATACACGCGGAAGGCCTGGCGGCGGGGGAGTTGAAGCACGGCTCCATCGCGTTGATCGACCAGCACGTGCCGGTCGTGGTGCTCCTGCCCAGTGACGACGTTCTGGACAAGACCATATCCAACCTGCAGGAGGTCGCTGCTCGGGGCGCCAAGGTCATCCTGATCGGCGACCGGCGCAGCATTGAGAGTTCCGGAGTCGAGGCTGCGGCACAATTCATCATGCCGAAGGTGGCGCCGACACTCGCGCCGATCCTATACGCGGTCCCGCTGCAACTCCTGGCCTTCCACGTCGCCCTGCGGCTTGGGAGGGACGTCGACCAGCCCAGGAATCTGGCGAAGTCGGTGACCGTCGAGTAATCATGTGGAACGCGAGTGTTGCTGCGGCACAGCACGGCTAATGTCGCGAGCTCGGCGCGGTAGGCTGCGGCGCAGCCAATCGGCAGCGAACCATGGCGGTTATCTGTCGGCTTAGAGGCGTCGCGCTCAATCTGCCTCATTCTGCCGGGCAGTTTTGGGTCCAGGTCGAGGGTTTCGTCGCCCGTCGGGCTGGTGGCCCGGATAAGACGAAGACCGAAAAATTCGACCGAAACCTGCCCGGCAGAACGAGGCAGATTGAGCGCAACACGCTTTAGTTCTTGGTCAACCGCCGTATCACCTTTCCCCTTTCTGTCTTGGTTGACAGTTGTCAACCAAGACCGGGGACAACCAAAGTAATGCTGCGGTTGGAAAATCACTTCGAGCATGGGCGCTTGGTCCGTGCCTTTCGGGGACCGTGTCTTCTCCGGGAATGAGGATATGTGGGGCATTGGGCATCAACCAGCGCCGGTAATGGCGTTCCTGTTGGCGGGAGGAGTAGCGGCGTTTGCGACGCACTACGCCTCCACCGGAACTTCTTCCCATACCCGATCCTGCGGATACGAGCTCCAAGAAGTCGGCCTGCAGGATGACGCCTGCTACTTCCCGCTCGCGGATTTTTCGCTGGACGGGTCCGCAGCGGCGGAACCATCAGCCGCCGACGTCACCGCGCTAGAGCAGCGCGATGTCCTCCCAAGTAAGCTCTCCGCCGGAGGCTCAACCATTTCTCTTCCCGCCAGGGCGGCCCCTTCCCCGGCGCTTCGCGCCTCTATCGGCGACGGCAGAGCGGGCGCGTCGAACACTGTTTTCAATCCAGATTATGAACAGGAGTCATCACCATGACGATCACAATCGACGGCTCGCTCCTTGACTGGACGCAGGACGATCGTCTGGAGACTTCGGCCACCCAGGTTCCTGGCTACGAGATGTACGGGCGGGTCGAGAGCGACACGTTCTATCTCGCCTTGCTTTCTTCGCAGGCGATTGGCACCAACACGACATTCTGGCTCAATACCGACGGAAATCCGACGACTGGCTACCAGGTGTTCGGTGCATATGGCGGCGCCGAACTCTACATCAATTTCGACATAGCGGGCGTGCCGCATCTCTACGATGCAAGCACGAACCAACTCGTCAGTAACATCACCTACGCGCTAAGCCCGGACCACCTCTCGCTCGAAATTGCTTTGCCAAAGGCGCTTTTCGGTCCCTCGGTTACATCGCTCGGCATTCTGGCCGACGTGAACGACGCCCAGTTTTTGCCGGGAGCCTATGCAAGCGGTTACTATTCGCTGACCGATCCGTCGGTTCCATCGCAGTTCGACGGCAACCTGAACGACTGGTCCCAGTCGCAGCGGCTCGACCATGGCACCAACGTTCAGGCCGGCTACGAGATCTACGGAAAATTCGCCAACGACGCCTTCGTCTTCGGCGTGAAGAGCGCGCTCGACATCGGCGTAGGCACGACGTTCTGGTTTGACACGGACGGGAACACCTCCAGCGGGCACCAGATCTTCGGCTTTGCCCTGGGCGCCGAGTTCAACATCAACATCGGCGGCGATGGCGTGGCGCGGCTCTATTCCGGTGACGCCGGCCAGACCTTCGTCGGCAACATCGACTACAAGGTCGCCGTGGACGGCAAGTCGATCGAATTCGAGCTGTCGAAGTCGCTGATCGGCAATGGCGTCAACACCGTCAAGATGCTCGCCGACATCAACGACCAGCAATTCCTGCCGGCAGACTACAGCAGCCAGCCCTTTACCGTGACCGACCCTGCATCGATCCCGCAGCCGGCCGGCGACGGCTACAAGATCGCCATCGTTTATTCCGCGACGACTGCCCAGAACTACTTTTCGGAGACGGCCTATTCGCAGCTCTTCATGGCCGCGCAAAGCCAGGCCATGGCTGCCGGCATTCCTTTCGATGTGCTGTCGGAAGCCGACCTGACCAATGCTAATCTTGCAACTCTGGCCGGTTATGACGCGATCGTCTTTCCGTCGTTCCAGAACGTGCCGGCAAACTATGCCGAGATCGAAGCCGTACTGAACGACCTCGTCTTCGATCATCATGTCCCGCTGATCACCGCGGGCAATTTCATGACAAGCGATGCCGAAGGCAATGCGCTGCCGGGAAATGCTTACGCACGCATGCAATCCCTGCTCGGCGTTACCGTGAACGGGAGTGACACCGGGACCGTCAACCTCATCGCCGAAGACCATCAGATCACCGACGGCTATGGCGACGGCCAACTGATCCGCTCCTATACCGGCTTCAACGGCGGCGGCGTCGGAACCTCCTTTTTCGAGGCCTTTGGCAGCAACCTGTCGACGGTCATCGCTGAGCAGACGGTGAACGGCGGCACGGCCCACAATGCCGTGATCGGTACCGTTACCGGCGGACGCAATGTGCACTTTGCGACGGACGGGTTCCTGGCCGACAACAACCTGCTCGGCCAGGCGCTCGACTGGGTGACCGAGGACGCCAATGACGGGCCGCAGCTTTCGCTGCACATGACCCGAAACGAGTCGGTCGTTGCTTCCCGCACCGACCTCGACCAGGCGATGGAAACCGAGGATGTCGGAAACAACGGCGGCATTCTGGCGTCGCTGGTCAACATCCTTCAGCAGTGGAAGACCGATTACAATTTCGTCGGTTCCTACTATGCCGATATCGGCCTCTACCCTGCAGACGGCCAGCAGACGAACTGGGCTGTCTCCAAGCCCTTCTACGACCAGATGCTGGCCATGGGTAACGAGATCGGCTCGCATTCAGTCTCGCATCCGGAAAACACCAACCTGTTGTTCCCGGAAGTCTTGACCCAAGATATTCTGGATCAGATCAAGGCCGCCTACGCCGATCCGCTCATCGTACCGAACAATCCCAACGGAAATTTCACACCCTACGGCATGCGCGACGGCGCCAGCCAGGCGATCATCAACCAGCTTGCCAACATGTCGCTGACCGAGATCAACCAGCGCATCGCCGCCGCAAAGCTGGTCGCCGATCCGACCACGCTGGACACCGTGGACAAGGCCCTACTCGAGGCCACGTTCCAGTTCCAGTTCGAGGCATCGCGGGAGATTCTTGAGGCGCAGGGTATCACCGTCACCGGTGCGGCGGTGCCCGGCATGCCGGAATCGCACGCCACCGCCAGCCAGATCCTGCAATATTACGATTACATCAGCGGCGGCGGTTCTCTGGTCGGCGCCGGTTATCCAGGTGCCATCGGCTATCTCTCGCCCAGTGAGAACGACAAGGTCTATATCGCACCGAATATGTCCTTCGACTTCACCTTGGTCGGCTGGCAGAACTTGACGGCGGAGCAGGCGGCCGACGCATGGCTCGCCGAGTTCAACTCCCTGTCGAAGAATTCCGACATGCCGATCGTGGTCTGGCCTTGGCACGACTACGGCCCGACCGGCTGGATGATCGATCCTCCGACGGCGTCGGAATATACGCTCGCGATGTATACGAGCTTCATTCAGGCGGCCTTCCAGGCCGGTGCCGAATTCGTGACGCTTGCCGATCTCGCCCAGCGCATCGAAACCTTCGATCACACGACATTCTCGTATTCCGTGTCGGGCAACACGATCAACGCAACCGTGACGCCGGACACGAATGCGCTCGGAACTTTCTCGCTCGATCTCGACGAGCTCGCCGGCGGGGACAAGATCAAGAACGTTGCCGGCTGGTATGCCTATGACGAGGACAGCGTCTTTCTTGACGCCAACGGCGGCACCTTCCAGATCGAGCTCGGCACCGCGCAGGACGACGTGACCCATATCACCTCGATCGGCCAGCGCGCGAAGCTGGTCGACCTGACCGGCGACGGCACGAACCTCAGCTTCACCATCGCCGGCGAAGGAAAGGTGGTCGTCGACCTGAAGAACCTGCCCGGTTCCAACCTGACCGTGACGGGCGCTACGATCCTCTCGCAGGCCGGCGAGATCCTGACGCTCGATCTCGGCGGCATGGGCAACCACGTGGTTTCCGTCCAGCAGACTGCGCCAAGCAACACCGCGCCGACGGACATCACCGTCACAGGCCTGACCGGGTTGCTGGAGGAAACGGCGACCCTGACCAAGGTGGCAACGCTGACAGTCGTCGACAATGACGTCGATCCGCTCATGAAGAACAACACCGTGACGGTCAGCGACACTCGGTTCCTCTACGACATCAATGATGGCGGGCTCTATCTCAAGGCCGGCCAGAAAGTGGATTTCGAAACGGAACCGACGATCTCGCTTACTCTGACGGCGACCGATGCGGGCAATCCGGCGCTCACCTTCTCCAAGCCGCTGACGATCACCGTCATCGACGGCAACGATGGGTTGGGCCTCCTGCCGACCAAGATTGTTTCAATGGAGCGCGCATCCACCGATACGCCGTTGAACTTGTCGGTTCCGGTCGATCCAAATGGGGATACCCAGACATTCATCGTCGCCAGCCTGCCGAGCCTTGGCCAGGTCCTCCTCAACGGAGTGGCCATCGCTAACGGGCAAAGCCTGACGCTGGCTGAGTTCCAGTCTCTCACCTATTCGTTCCCGGATGTGGTGCCGCAGGATATCAGCCTCGCATTCCAGGTAGACGACGGCCATGGTCATCTGGATCCATTCAACGTGACCCTGCAAGTAACCGCGGGCGTGAACAACACGTTCAACGGTACCCCGGACCCCGACCGGCTCGACGGCGCCTGGGGCGACGACAAGCTCAACGGGCTTGGCGGCAGCGACATTCTGATCGGCGGGATCGGCGCCGACACCCTCGACGGCGGCATCGGTGCCGATACTATGCTTGGGGGCGCCGGCAACGACAAGTTCTACGTCGACAATGCGGCCGATCAAATTATCGAATTGGCCGGAAACGGCGACGATATCGCTTACGCGACCGTGAACTACACGCTTGCCGCGGGTCAGGAAGTAGAAACTCTGTCCGCACACAATGCGGCCGCGAAAAACGCGCTGAACCTCACTGGCAATGAGCTTGCCAACAAGCTCGTCGGCAATTCCGGCGCCAATGCGCTGGATGGCGGTGCGGGCAATGACAAGCTCTACGGGCTTGACGGGAACGACAAATATTACGTCGATAGCGCCAGCGATCAGGTGTTCGAAACGACCGGCGCCGGCGACGACACGGTGTACACGACAGCGAGCTACGCCTTGCTGGCGGGCCAATACGTCGAAACCCTGAGCGCCAAGGATGTCAACGGCACGACGGCCCTGAACCTAACCGGCAACGCCTTTGCCAACAGGCTGGTGGGAAATGCCGGCAACAACATCCTGAATGGCGGCGCCAGCGCTGACATCATGGAGGGCGGCGGCGGCGATGACACCTATGTCGTAGACAATGCCGGCGACCAGGTGATCGAGGCGACGAATGCCGGAACCGACACTGTCCAGAGCTCGATAAGCTTCACCCTCGGGGCCGATTTCGAGAACCTGACACTGACGGGCAGCGCAGCCATCAACGCTACCGGCAATGCAGGGGCAAATACGATCGGCGGCAACTCCGGCAACAATACCCTGGACGGCGGTCTCGGCGCCGACAAGATGTCGGGCGGCAGCGGCAACGACACCTACATCGTGGACGACGCGGGCGATCAGGCAATCGAGGCGGCGGGCGGCGGAACCGACACTGTCCAGAGCTCGGTCAGCTTTACGCTTGGCGCCAATGTCGAGAACCTGACGCTGACGGGCAGCGCCGCGATCAACGGCACCGGCAACACGCTCGCCAACGTGATCAACGGCAATTCCGGTGACAACATCCTGAATGGCGGCGCCGGCGCCGACACCATGACAGGCGGTGCCGGCAACGACACCTATGTCGTCGACAATGCCGGGGACTCGATTGTCGAGGCCGCAGGAACCGACAGCGATACCGTCACCGCCAGCGTGAGCTACACGCTGACCGCCGGTGCTGCGATCGAGACGCTGCGCACCACCTCCGATGCAGGTACGGTTGCGATCAACCTGACGGGCAACGCGCTCGCGCAGGAAATCATCGGCAACGCCGGCGCAAACGCGCTGAAGGATGGCGCCGGCGCGGGCGACGTGCTGCGCGGCCTCGGTGGCAACGACAACTACCTCATTTACAGCGCTGCCACGACCATTGTGGAGGGCTCGACGCAAGGCGCGATGGATCGCGTCCTGGTCAATGTCGACTATACACTGGGCTCGGGCGTCTTCGCCGAATGGCTGGCCACCACCAGCGGCGCGGGCACATCGAGTTTCGACCTGACCGGCAACGAGATCGCCCAGCAAGTCGTCGGCAATGCCGGCGCCAATCGCATCGACGGCAAGGGCGGCGGCGATACGCTCACGGGCCTCGCCGGCAAGGACATGTTCGTCTTTTCCTCTGCCCTCGGGCTCGACAACGTCGATACGATTACCGACTTCAGCACGGTGGACGATCGCATCGAACTGGAAAACGGCGTGTTCACCGTGCTGACCGCGACCGGCGTGCTTGCAGCCTCCGCCTTCCGCGCCAACACGACCGGCCTTGCCGGTGATGCCGACGATTACATCATCTACGAGAGCGATACGGGAAAACTGTTCTACGATGCGGACGGCACCGGCGTGACTGCCGGCATCCACTTCGCCACGTTGACGGTCGGGCTCAACCTTTCAAGTGCCGACTTCGTGGTGGCTTGAGGGCAGGGAGGGCGGCCACATGCAGCCGGATGTGTTCCATGATGGCCCGACGAAAGAAGGGTTTGGGCAGGCCCTCTGCCGTCAGGATCGGCTTGCCACGCTGCATTCAGGCTTGGCCGTGACCAACGGCGACTTCGTCATGATCTGAGCAGGCGGGAGCAGCGCAGATTGTGCTGCGGAAACACACGGGCCGGCGAGCCAAGCCGGCCCGTGTGTTTGCGTTGGCAGCGGTTGGAAAATTTCCTGCAAAGGCGGATTTCAGATCGCCACAAAATCCGCTGCGTTGATTGTCGGGTGGCCGGTAAGCGTAGCGAAGTGGATTCCGCCGCCGGCCCCGGTCCCGTTGGCATCGTAGAACAGACGGCCCGTGTCGGTGTCGTAGATGATGCGGTCGTTGCTGTCGTGGGCCACGCCAGCCGTACTCGCCCAGAAGGCCGAGGCCGTCAGCGCACCCGTCGCGGTCAGTACGGTAAAGATCGCGTTCTCCAGCCGGATCGTGTCGGTGGATGCGTTGAAGTCGGCGATCGTGTCGACGTTGGAAGCGCCCGGTGCGGTGGAGAAGGTGAAATAATCCCTGCCGGCGCCGCCATATAACGTGTCCGAACCGCCCTTCCCGTCGATGATGTTGATGCCGGCATTGCCGATTATCTTCTGAGCGATCTCGTTGCCGACCAGGCTGATGGTTGTGGTGGCCGACGAGATGGCGGTCTGCATCTGCTCGACGTGGACGCCGGCCGCGAGCCTGTAGTCGGTCGAGGTGAAGACCTTGTCTAGTGTGCCTTGCGACGCCGTCTCGACGATGACCGCGCCGGAATTGTAGATGCGGTAAGTGTCGTTGCCGCCGAGCCCGGTCAACTTGTCCGCCGCGCCGACAGCCCCCTCGCTCAGCACATTGGCGCCGGCATTGCCGGTGATATACTGCTTCAGCGCGTTGCCGGTCAGGTCGATCGCCGCGGTGCCGGACGCCCCATTCGTCGTCATGACCTCGACACGCACGCCCGACTTGAGCGCATAGTCAACGGCCGCCATCACCTTGTCAGCGGTGCCCTGCGACGAACCTTCGGCAATGGTCGTACCGGAACTGTAGATCCGGTAGGTGTCGTTGCCGGCGAGCCCGCGAAGGTGATCGGCCGCGCCACCGCCGTCGTGCAGCACATTGTCGCCGTAGTTGCCGATGATCTCCTGCTTCAGCGCGTTGCCGGTGAGATTGATCGCCGTCGTGCCTGTCGAAAGATTGGTCGTCAGTTGTTCGACATAGGCGCCTGCCGCCAGCACGTAGCTGACCGAGGCCGCCACACGATCAGCAGCGCCCTGGGCGGACGTCTCCACCACCTTTGAACCCGCATTGCCGATGACATAGACGTCGTTGCCGCTCAACCCATGCAGCGTATCGGCGCCGCTGCCGCCGCCGTCGCTGATGACGTTCCTGCCGGCGTTGCCAATGATCTCCTGCTTCAGCGTGTTGCCGGTCAGGCTGATCGCCGACTTGCTGCTGGAAAGCGTTGTGGTCAACAGTTCGACCGCCGAATTGGCCGTCAGCCTGTAGCTTACCGAGGCGAGCACACGATCGTTGCCCTCCCCCGCATTCTCCACGACACGGTCTCCGGCGTTGTCCACATACATCAAATCGTTGCCGGCCCCGCCGACCATCGTGTCTGCGCCGCTGCGCCCGTTCAGCGTATCATTGCCTCCAAGTCCATAGATCATGTCCGCCAGACCAGTGCCTGTTAGCGTGTTCGCCAGGCCGTTGCCGGAGATGGGCAGGACGGCGCCCGGCTGCGGATAGATGTCGGTCAGGTCGCGGTCTTCCGAGACATAGATCGGAATGCCGTTGTCGCGGAGGTACTGGATTTCGGTTTGCAGCATGCTCGCATACTGCGTCTGGCGGGCCTGCGTCATGTATTCGACCACGAAGACCTGCACGCCGTTTTCCTCGGCGAGTTCCAGATATGGCTTGGAACCCTCGTACCAGCCGTTCGGCGCGGGGGCGAAATCGCCCTCGTGCCCGTTTTCGTAATAGAACCTGAGGTCCTCCTTGCCCATTCCGTCGATCGCGTTGCGATAGGTCCCGTTCTCGATCAGCTCCTCGGCGTTCTGGCCCATGATGACGAAGTCGCGCGTGTCGCCGAGCGAAGCCAGTTTGGCTTCCGCATGGGCGCGGATGGCTGCTACGAAATCAGCCATCTCCTGCGCGTAGTCCATTCCCGGAACGGGATCGATGTCTTCCCAGTATTGGTAGGCGTCTATGATATCCATGTAGACGCCGTTGAACCCGGAGGCGATGATCTGGTCTACATACTGGAACATGATGGTCTGCCAGGCCGGGTCCCAATATTTGACCTTGTAATTATCCGGCCATTCCGGGTTAGCGCTCGACAGGAAGTTTGGCGGGTTGGAATTCCAACTGCTCTGCCAATAGGGACGGTAGTCCTCTGCTTCGCCGATGCTGAGATAGCTGACGATCAGTTTGTCCTGACCGCCGCGCATCACGTTCAGCTCGGCGGGAGTGTGGGGTCGTGTCCCGTTGCTTGCGTCGACGGCATAGTCGATAACCACGAGCCCGGCATTGTCGGCGCCAATTCTCGCTGCTTCAGTCGCGTCCACATTGCCAAGATGATAAAGCCAGCTCGTCACACCATCGAGTGGGTTGGCCATAAAGTCCCTCCTTCAAGCCATTAATCGATTCTCCCCACCACTTCCCAGACAGGTTACTTACAGGGCGATTTCGTATCGCGCCTCCCCCTTTCCACAGCAATATCGTTGTCATCGAAAATGTTGTTTGCCGACGGCAAGCTAAGTTTTTGATTTTACCTAATTACATCTTGCTGAATCAACTCTGTATCTTCGATCCGACGGCCTGCGACAGCCGGAAGACAAGCCTATTGCTCGCACAGGGGTGGCGGATTTGCGTTGGAAATGTGGCATGCCGCGTGTCGAATCAGTCGCGAAAAAGGATCGACGAGGTGCAGGTTTGCCGCCGCCAGTCCGTGCAAAGGAGGGCAGACGATCCGTCTGTGGCGCACAGATCGGCAGCCAACGCAACCAAGAGAATTAAGTATAACGAAGCGCGATCCAGTCCTGTGATGGAAACACCGGGCTCCGCTGACAAATATCAATCCCGCTGGTCACTGCCGTAGCTAAAGGTGAACGAGGGGTTAATTTGTCTGGGGCAGGTGGGTTCTTAAGGCAAGGACGAGGAATATCACGGATCTCTAATCAAGCCCGCGTGGGCCTTGCACCAGCTTAAGGTGTCCGGGTCACTGGCATGATCGAAATGGCGCTGCCTTCCGGTACGCCAGCCTTCGAGAGACTCCTCTTTTTGCCAAAAAATCCGGCTGCTCCGTGCCTGCAGGCTTGTGAAGGACCGTCACAACAGCCTGCCGTTCCGGAGGAAGACCTATGGCTCGTGAAGTTGCGTTCCTGGATGCCAACATTTCCGCCATCGAACAGTTGAGGGCTCACCTCAGGGACGGAGTGGACGCCATCGTCCTGTCGCGCGACGCGCCGGCGCTGGCCCAGATCGCCGATGGCATCAAGAGCCATCGCGACATAGAGGCGATCCACATCATCGCCCATGGCCGGCCGGGCAGCATCGAATTTGCCTCGGGACCTGTCGGCGCGGACGCGCTGGACCTCCATGCGGACGACCTCGCAGCGATCGGCAGATCGCTCGACGGCGGCGAGATCAGGCTATGGGCCTGCGAGACCGCAAAGGGATTTGAGGGCGCCGCTTTTCTTGCGGCGCTGACCGCCGCTACCGGCGCATCGATCGCGGCTTCGACGGGTCTTGTCGGAGCTGCCGACAAGGGCGGCGCTTGGGAACTCGACGTGCAGGCTCGCCCAAACCAAGACCGCTCGCCGCTGACGGCGGAAGGCGTTTCTTCCTACGAGCATGTGCTTGCGCCGACAATTAGCAACTGGAACGCTGCGCTGACTCCTACTGAACAGGCGGGTGCAGTCTTTATCGACACCAATGTGTCGATTGGCTCCTGGAACGACAGCAATTCCGGGACTTCTCTTCGTGTAAGCGTGGCATCTGCGCATGCGGGAGATCAACTGACGGTCGGCACGACATGGGTGTCTGGCACCACCACTGGCATTTTTGTCAGCGGTTCGAATGTCTACTACAGGCAGTCGAACGAGACCGGCTCCAACCTGGGGACATTGATCGGCACAATCGACAACACAAGCAATGGCGTCAACGGTGCCGCGTTACAGGTCAACTTAAACAGCTTGTTCTTGTTTAGCCCGAGCGATGACACGGTCGTTACTGCCCTTGCTCGCGCATTCCAGTTCCGGAATACGTCCGATTCGCCGCCGTCCGGCGGTCGCGCGATTACTTTGGTTGCGAACGACGATGACGGCGACGCAGGTGACAGTGACGGCGGCTCATCGGTGAATATCACTGCGGTTAATGACGCGCCGACAGCGGTGAATTTCGCCAATGCGACCACCGCGCTCGCCGAGAACACGAGCACCGCGACACATGTCAAGGTGGCCGACATCGTCGTGACCGATCCGGATACCCAGGGCACGAACACCCTGTCACTGTCGGGCACCGATGCGGCGAGCTTCGAGATCGTCGGAACGGAACTGTTCGTGAAGGCAGGCGTGACGCTCGATTTTGAGACGAAGTCCAGCTACTCGGTCACGGTGAACGTGAATGACGCGTCCGTCGGAGGGAACCCCGATGCATCGAAAAGCTACACGCTGAACCTCACCGACGTCGATGAGATCGCGCCGACCGTCACCATCAGCGACGACGAGCCGGGCACCGCGAACATCGCTGGCGGCGACATCGTCTACACTTTCCAGTTCAGCGAAACCGTCACGGGCTTTGACGCCACCGACGTAGTGGTCAACGGCACCAAGGGAACCTTCACCGCTGTAGACGGCGACACCTATACCTTAGTCGTCACGCCGGCGGCAGGGTTCACCGGCAACATTACCGTGGATGTTGGAGCCGGCGCAGCGAACGACACTGCGGGCAATCCCAGCGTGGCTGCGAGCCAGTCCATTCAGGCCGTCGACACAGCCGCCCCGAGCGTCTCGTCCGTCGCCTACGGCACCAACGACGGCACCCTGTCGGTTGGAGAGCCAATCGAACTGATCGTCAACTTCAGCGAGGCAGTCACGGTCGCAGGCGGCCCACCCACCCTGACGCTCAGCAGCGGCGGCACCGCGACCCTCGTAAGCGGCAGCGGAACCACCGCACTTGTCTTCAGCTACACGCCGGTCTTCGGAGAATCGACCCCCGACCTGGAGGTGACCGGCATCACGCTCAACGGCGCAACCATCAGGGATGCGGCCGGCAACGATGCGGATACGGCAGGGGCGGTCACCAATCCGCCGGGCACTGTTGTGGTGGATGCCGCCATACCGACCGTCTCGTCTGTGGAGTACGGCACCAATGACGGCGCGCTCGCAACCGGTGAGACGATCGAACTGATCGTCAACTTCAGCGAGGCGGTCACAGTTGCGGGCGGGACGCCCACGCTGGCCCTGAGCGGAGGCGGCACCGCGACCCTCGTCAGCGGCAGCGGCAGCAGTGCCCTGGTCTTCAGCTACACGCCGGCCAGCGGCCAAACCACCGCGGACCTCGAGGTGACCGGCTTCGACCTCGGCGGCGCGACCATCAAGGACGCGTCCGGCAACGATGCCGTCACAACAGGGATCGTCACCAATCCGGCCGGCACGGTCGCGGTAGATACCACGACGCCGACCGTCTCCTCCGTGGAGTATGGAACCAACGACGGCGCGCTTGCGGCAGGGGAGCCTATCGAACTGGTCGTCAATTTCAGCGAGGCGGTCACGGTTGCTGGCGGCCCGCCCACCCTGGCCCTTAGCAGCGGCGGCGTCGCGACCCTCGTCAGCGGCAGCGGAACCGGCTCCCTGGTCTTCAGCTACACGCCGGCCGGCGGCGAATCCACCGCGGATCTAGAGGTGACCGGCATCGCTCTCAACGGCGCCACCATCAGGGACGCGGCCGGCAACGACGCGGACACGGCTGGAGCGATCGCCAATCCGACCGGGACGGTCGCGGTGGAAACCACTGCGCCGACGGTCTCGATCGTCGTGGACGACGCGGCGCTTATCTCTGGCGAGACCTCGCTCGTCACCTTCACGTTCAGCGAAGCGCCGTCCAACTTTACCAATGACGACGTGACGGTCGGCAACGGCACGCTGAGCCAGATTCTTCCGACGGGCGATCCGCTTGTCTTCACCGCGATACTGACCCCGGATGCCGGCGTAGAAAACGCCAGCAACGTGGTCACGGTGGGAACGAACTGGACCGACGCGGCGGGCAATCCGCCGGCGGCGTCGACGAACTCGAACTCATACGCCGTCGATACAGCGGCCTTCGCCACGATCAGCGTGAATCCGGTAACCGCCGACAACATCATCAATGCCCAGGAATCCGGGACGACCGTGACGATCACGGGCACAGTCGGCGGCGATGTGCAGAACGGCGATATTGTCACCATTACGGTGAACGGGAACAACTACGACGGCACCGTCAGCGGCGGGTCTTTCAGCATCGAGGTGAGTGGCAGCGAACTGGCTCAAGACACCAATATCCACGCCAGCGTCACGGCGACCGACGCAGTCGGTAACACGGCGACGGGCACTGCGGACCGTGCATACCAGGTCGATCTCGCGGCCACGGCCACGATCAGCGTGAATTCGATTACCGCCGACAACATCATCAACGCCGCGGAAGCCGGCGGCCCGATAGCCGTCACCGGTACGGTCGGCGGCGATGCGAAGGACGGCGACACCGTCACGCTGACCGTGAACGGGCACAACTATGACGGCACCGTCAGCGGCACGAGCTTCAGCATCAATGTGGACACCGCGGATCTCGTGCTTGACACGAACGTCCATGCGAGCGTTTCGGCGACCGACGCCGCCGGCAACACCGCGACTGGCACAAGCGACCATTCATACCAGGTCGATCTCACGGCGACTGCTACGATCGCGGTGAACGACATCACCGCCGACAACATCATCAACGCCGCCGAAGCCGGCGGAACGGTGGCCGTAACCGGAACGGTCAGCGGCGATGCCAACGACGGCGATGCCGTCACGCTGACCGTGAATGGCAACACCTACGGTGGCACCGTGAGCGGTACGAGCTTTAGCATCAATGTAAGCGGCGCGGACCTGGCGGCTGGATCGAGCATCCATGCCAGCGTCGCGGCGACGGACGCCGCGGGTAATCCGGTCACGGCTGAAAACTCCAAGACATACAGTGTCGACACGACGGCAGACCAGGGTGGCAATCTTGCCGTGTCGATCCCTGACGGCCTGATCGGCAATGCCGAGAAAACAAGTGTCGCCTTCTCGATTGCCGGCCTCGATCCGGATGCGACAGCCACGGTCACCTTCACCTCAAGTGGCGGTGGCTCGCCGGTCGTGCTGGCCGGCCTCACCGGCGGCGGTTCGGCCAATCTCTCCGGTCTCACCGACGGCGACATCACCGTCACCGTCTCGGCCACCGACGCGGTCGGCAACACGGCCAACGGCGCACCCGCAGCAGCGGTGCTGGACACTGTTGCCGACCAGGGCGGCGACCTTGCCGTCTCGATTGCGGACGATCTCGTCAACAATGCCGAGAAGGCAAACGTCGCCTTCACGGTGACCGGTCTCGATCCAGATGCCACGGCGACCGTCACCTTCACCTCCAGCAACGGCGGCTCGCCGATCGTGCTGAACGGCGTCACCGGCAGCGGCACCGCCAACCTGTCTGGCCTTGCCGACGGCGACATCACAGTCACCATCTCGGCCACCGATACGGCCGGCAACCACGCCGACGGCGCTCCCGGCGCGACCGTGCTGGATACACAGGCGGATGGGTTCGTCATCCTCGACCCGATCACCGACGACAACGTCATCAACGCCACCGAGGCGGCGACGGCGAACATCGCCATTACGGGCTTCGTCGGCGGCGACGCCAAGGACGGCGACAGCGTAACCCTGACCGTCAATGGCGAAACCTACACCGGGACGGTGTCGGGCAGCGCCTTCAGCATCAACGTGAAGGGCAGCGACCTCGCGGCCGATACCGACACCACGGTCGATGTCAGTGTGGCCGCAACCGACGACCTCGGCAACACCACAGCGCTGACCTCGAGCCAGGCCTACACCGTCGATACGACCGTCGAGGCGTGGATCGTCATCAATCCGATCACCGACGACAATATCATCAATACCGAAGAGGCGGGGCAGACTATCGCGGTGACCGGCCAACTCGGCCCCGATGTCGCGGACGGCACCATCGTCACGCTCACCATCAACAGCGTAAACTACACTGGTGAAGCCTCCGGCGGCACGTTCAGCATCGACGTGCTCGGCAGTGCCCTCGCTGGCGCGAGCACCGTGCATGCCAGCGTCACCGCCACGGACGCGTTCGGAAATGAAGCGACCGAGACTGCGGACCAGGCCTACACCGTGGACCTTTCGGGGGCAGCAAGCATCACGCTCGATGTCATCGCCGGCGACGACATCATCAACGCAACGGAAGAGGCCGGCCTGGTGACCTTGACCGGTACCGTCGGCGGAGACGTCCAGGACGGCGACCTCGTGACGCTGACGGTCCATGGCAGCGAGTATGTCGGCTTTGTCTCCGGCAATGCCTTCAGCATCGACGTGCTCGGGACCGACCTGGCCCTCGACACGAATGTGCACGCCAGCGTCTCGACGATCGATTCTTCCGGGAATCCAGCAACGGCGACGGCTGACCGGGCCTACACCGTGGACACCACGGCGGACGAGGACAGCGACCTCGCCGTCTCGGTTGAGGACAATCTCGTCGGCAACGCCGAGAAGACCAGTGTTGCCTACACCGTGGCAGGTCTCGACGGCGATGCCACGGCAACCGTCACTTTCACCGACGGCACCAATTCGGTCCAGGGCGTCAACGGCGTCGCCGACCTGTCGGGACTGACCGACGGGCCGATCACCGCCACCGTCTCGGCCACCGATGCGGCCGGCAACACAGCCGCCGGCGCATCCGGCGCGACCGTGCTCGACACCATCGCCGACGAGGGCGGCGACCTTGCCGTCTCCGTTGCGGACGATCTCGTCAACAACGCCGAGAAGACCAGCGTCGCCTACACCGTGGCCGGCCTCGATCCGGATGCCACGGCGACGATCACCTTCACCTCCAGCGGCGGCGGCACCGCGGTCGTGCTGACCGGCGTCACCGGCAATGGCTCGGCCGATCTCACCGGCCTTGCCGACGGCAACATCACCGTCACCATCTCGGTCACTGACACAGCCGGCAACACCGCCAACGGCGCGCCCAGCGCGACCGTGCTCGACACGACGGCGGACGGCACCGGCGACCTTGCCGTCTCCGTTAGCGACAATCTTGTCGGCGCCGCCGAGAAGACCAGCGTCGCCTACACCGTGGCGGGCCTAGATCCCGATGCGACGGCAACCGTGACGTTCACCTCCAGCGGCGGCGGCACGCCAGTCGTGCTGACCGGCGTCACCGGCAGCGGCTCGGCCGATCTCACTGGGCTTGCCGACGGCAACGTCACCGTGACCATCTCGGCCACTGACACAGCCGGCAACACCGCCACCGGCGCGCCTGGCGCGACGGTGCTCGACACCACGGCAGACCAGGGCAATGACCTTGCCGTCTCGGTCTCAGACAATCTTGTCGGTGCTGCCGAGAAGACCAGCGTCGCCTACACCGTGGCCGGGCTCGATCCCGACGCCACGGCGACCGTCACCTTCACCTCCAGCGGCGGCGGCACGCCAGTCGTCCTGACCGGCGTCACCGGCAGCGGCTCGGCCGATCTCACCGGCCTTGCCGACGGCAACGTCACCGTCACCATCTCGGCCACCGATGCGGCCGGCAACACCGCCAATGGCGCACCCGGCGCGACCGTGCTCGACACCACGGCGGACCAAGGCAGCGACCTTGCCGTCTCGGTTACGGACGATCTCGTCGGTGCTGCCGAGAAGACCAGCGTCGCCTACACCGTGGCAGGCCTCGATCCCGACGCCACGGCAACGATCACCTTCACTTCAAGCGGTGGCGGCACGCCTGTCGTCCTGACCGGCGTCACCGGCAATGGCTCGGCCGACCTCACCGGCCTTGCCGACGGCAACATCACCGTGACCATCTCGGCCACCGATGCGGCCGGCAACACGGTCAACGGCGCTCCCGGCGCGACAGTGCTCGACACCACGGCGGACCAGGGCAACGACCTTGCCGTCTCGGTCTCAGACAATCTTGTCGGTGCTGTCGAGAAGACCAGCGTCGCCTACACCGTGGCCGGCCTCGATCCGGACGCTTCGGCAACGATCACCTTCACGTCAAGCGGTGGCGGCACGCCGGTCGTGCTGACCGGTATCACCGGCAGCGGTTCGGTCGACCTCACCGGCCTGTCCGATGGGAACATTACGGTCACCATCTCGGCGACGGACGCAGCCGGCAATACAGCTAGCGGCGCGCCCGGCGCGACAGTGCTCGACAGCACGGTTAGCGGCGACCTTGCGGTTTCCATTCCCGACAATCTCATCGGCGATGCCGAGAAGACCAATGTCGCCTACACCGTGGCCGGCCTCGATCCGGATGCCACGGCGACGATCACCTTCACTTCAAGCGGCGGCGGCACGCCGGTCGTTTTGACCGGCATCACCGGCAGCGGCTCTGTCGATCTCTCGGCGCTCGCCGACGGCAACGTTACTGTCACCATCTCGGCTACCGATACGGCCGGCAACACCGTCGCCGGCGCACCCGGCGCAACCGTGCTCGACACGGTTGCCGACCAGGGTGGCGACCTCGCCGTCTCCGTTAACGACAATCTTGTCGGTGCTGCTGAAAAGACCAGCGTCGCCTACACAGTGGCCGGCCTCGATCCGGACGCCACGGCGACGATCACCTTCACCTCCAGCGGCGGCGGCACCCCCGTCGTGCTGACCGGCGTCACCGGCAGCGGCTCGGCGGATCTCACCGGCCTTGCCGACGGCAACATCACCGTCACCATCTCGGCCACCGATACGGCCGGCAACACCGCCAACGGCGCGTCCGGCGCGACCGTGTTCGACACGGTTGCCGACCAGGGCGGCAACCTCGCTGTCTCGTTAGCAGACAGCCTTGTCGGAAATGCCGAGAAGGCGAATGTCGCCTATACCGTGACGGGCCTCGATCCAGATGCCACGGCGACGATCACCTTCACTTCAAGCGGCGGTGGCACGCCGGTTGTTTTGACCGGCATCACCGGCAGCGGTTCGGTCGACCTGACCAGCCTGTCCGACGGCAACGTCACCGTCACCATCTCGGCCACTGACACTGCCGGCAACAATGCCAACGGCACCTCCGGCGCGACCGTGCTCGACACGGTTGCCGACCAGGGCGGCAACCTCGCTGTCTCGATAGCAGACAGCCTTGTCGGAAATGCCGAGAAGGCGAATGTCGCCTACACCGTAGCCGGCCTCGATCCGGATGCCACGGCGACGATCACCTTCACGTCAAGTGGCGGCGGCACGCCGGTCGTGTTGACCGGCGTCACCAGCAGCGGCTCGGCCGATCTCTCCGGCCTTGCCGATGGGAACATCACCGTCACCATCTCGGCCGCGGACACTGCCGGCAACACCGCCAATGGCGCACCCGGCGCGACCGTGCTCGACACCACGGCGGCGGCGACGATCACCATCGGCTTGGTCACGGCGGACAATACGCTCAGTGCGGCTGAAGCGGCTGGCGACGTCTCGATCACCGGTACAGTTGGCGGCGACGTTGAGAATGGCGATACCATCACCCTGACGGTGAACGGCAAGGACTACAGCGGCACTGCGAACAGCGGAACCTTCAGCATCGACGTGAAGGGAAGCGATCTCGCTGCCGATTCAGACAGCAAGATCGAAGCCAGTGTGTCCGTCACCGATGCGGCAGGAAATACGGCTGTCGCGCAGGACACGCAGACCTACCTGCTCGCACTCAATCAGGCTCCTGTCATCACTTCCGATGGCGGTGGGACCTCGGCCGGAATCTCGGTGCCGGAGAACGGCACTGCGGTGACGACTGTCACCGCGACGGACCCTGACGTAGGAACGACGCTGCTCTACTCGCTCTCCGGCGCGGATGCGGGCAAGTTCCAAGTCAGTTCGACGGGCGTGCTCAGTTTTACCTCTGCACCGGATTTCGAAATCCCCGGCGATGTCGGCGGCAACAACGTCTATGACGTCGTCGTCGAAGTCTCCGACGGCACGCTGACGGACAGCCAGGCGATCGCCGTTACGGTCACCAATGTGTCCGGTAACATCCCAAGCGACAACAATGACAACATCCTGATCGGAACGGACGAAGAGGACGCGATCAACGGACTGGGTGGCAACGACCTGCTGAGAGGCAAGTTGGGCAAGGACGCCATCGACGGTGGAACTGGTTCCGACACGGTCGACTACAGCGACAAGACGGCAGCCGTCGTCCTTACGCTGAACGGCAGCACGAACGCGACAGCCTTTGTGGGCGGTGTTGCGGAAGACACGGTCAAAAACGTCGAGAACATAATCGGTGGATCCGGCGACGACACTCTGACGGGCGACGGCGCAGCAAACGTCCTGAAGGGCGGAGCCGGCAAGGACACCCTGGACGGTGGAACTGGTTTAGACACGGTCGACTACAGCGACAAGACGGCAGCCGTCGTCCTCACGCTGAATGGCAGCACGAACGCGACTGCCACTGTGGGCGGCGTTGCCGAAGACACGGTCAGGAACATCGAGAATGTAATCGGCGGCTCGGCCGACGATACGCTGACCGGTGACGGCGGGGCAAACACGCTCAGCGGCGGCAATGGCAACGACTTGCTGACGGGTGGAGCGGGTGCCGACGCGCTGGATGGCGGCGCCGGCAGCGACCGGGTGTCTTATCAAACGGCGGCGGCAGCGGTGATTGCCAGCCTGACGAACGCGGCGGGCAATACAGGCGATGCCGCGGGCGACACCTACACCTCGATCGAAAGCCTGACCGGGTCGAACTTCAACGACACCCTTACCGGTACGGCTGCGACCAACAGCATCATTGCGGGTCTCGGCGACGACACGGTCTTTGGTCTTGGTGGAAACGACAGCCTGTTCGGCCAGGACGGCAACGATGTTCTGGTTGGCGGCTCTGGCGTGGATGCCCTGAGCGGCGGCAACGGCAGCGACCGAGCGTCTTATGACACGGCAACGGCCGCTGTTGTTGCCAGCCTGACAAACCCCGGCGTCAACGCAGGCGATGCCCTGGGCGACACCTACAATTCGGTCGAGAGCCTGACCGGCTCGGCATTTGCCGACACCCTGACAGGCAATACCGGCACGAACAGCATCATTGGCGGTCTCGGCAACGACAAGGTCTTCGGTCTGGCCGGCAATGACAACCTTTTCGGTCAGGATGGCAATGACATCCTGGTCGGCGGGGCCGGCGCCGATGCCTTCAGTGGAGGCGTTGGATCGGACACCGCATCTTACGAGGATGCCACCGCCGGGATCCTCGCAAGCCTGGTGTCTCCGGCAGCGAATACCGGCGATGCGGCAGGCGACACCTACAGCTCGATCGAGAACTTGACCGGTTCGGCATTTGCCGACACGCTGACCGGCAACAACGGGGCAAACGTGCTCAAGGGCGGCAACGGCGCCGACGTGTTGATCGGTGGTGCAGGCGCCGACACGCTAGACGGCGGCGCCGGCAGCGACCGGGTGTCTTATCAGACGGCGGCGGCAGCGGTGATTGCCAGCCTGACGAACACGGCGGGCAATACAGGCGATGCCGCAGGCGACACCTACACCGCGATCGAAAGCCTCACCGGTTCGGATTTCGACGACACCCTTACCGGCACGGCTGCGACCAACAGCATCATCGGCGGAAGCGGAAACGACACGGTCTTTGGGCTTGGCGGAAACGACAGCCTGTTCGGCCAGGACGGCAACGATGTTCTGGTTGGCGGGGCTGGCGCAGATGCCTTGAGCGGCGGCAATGGCAGCGACCGTGCGTCTTACGACACGGCAGCGGCCGCTGTTGTTGCCAGCCTGACGAATCCCGGCGCCAACACGGGCGATGCCCTGGGCGACACCTACAATTCGGTCGAGAGCCTGACCGGCTCGGCATTTGCCGACACCCTGACAGGCAATACCGGCACGAACAGCATCATTGGCGGTCTCGGCGACGACAAGGTCTTCGGCCTGGCCGGCAATGACAACCTTTTCGGCCAGGATGGCAACGACGTCCTGGTCGGCGGGATCGGCGCGGATGCCTTCAGTGGAGGCGCCGGATCGGATACCGCATCTTATGAGGATGCCGCCTCCGGGATCATCGCAAGTCTGATCTCTCCGGCAGCCAATGCCGGCGATGCGAAGGGCGATACCTACAGCTCCATCGAAAGCCTGACCGGTTCGGCATTTGCCGACACGCTGACAGGCAACAACGGGGCAAACGTGATCAATGGTGGCAACGGTGCTGATCTGATCAACGGAGGGCTGGGGAACGACACGCTGACAGGCGGCGCGGGAACCGATACGTACTTCTTCAACTCCGCGCTGAACAGCAGCACCAATGTCGACACGATCACGGATTTTTCCGTCGCGGACGACACGTTCCGGCTGGAAAATACTGGCGTCTTCACCGCGCTGACGGCGACCGGCACGCTCGCCGCCACTGCCTTCGTCGTCGGTTCTGCGGCGGCTGATGCGCTCGACCGCATCATCTACAACTCCAGCACGGGGATCGTCAGCTACGACAGCGACGGAACAGGCGCGAATGCGGCCATTGCATTTGCAAAGGTCACACCGCTCACGGCACTGACCAACCTGGATTTCTTCGTGGTGTAAGCGAGACTAAAACGCCCGCCCTGTCGAATTCGAGAGGGCGGGCGTAGAGAAGTGTAGCGCAATGTAGTATAGTGTAGTTCCTGCCACGATCGAGAGCCAGACCGCATTCCTGCCGTGCGTTTGCGTTAGTCCTCGCGCGAAATGCGGAGAGCCTTCGCCGAATATTGACCTCGTCAAATTCGCAGTGGGTTTTCTTGGGGTAAAGTTACATCATCTATTATGATTGGAGAATCTGACCCGCGGCTCTAGGGAACAGCGGGGCCAGCCTGCAGATACACAGACAAGGCAGAATGTCCCCTACCCAGGGCGCGGGACCGATCTATTTGGATCAGTCTCGCGCTCTGATTGTAGCAATTGCGGTTCAAAGGTCCATAGGCTGAATGTAGTGTAGTGGGGCCTGCCCCGGGCGGTACGCCCCACATGCAACGCCCGCCGCTCTGTTAGGCGGCGGGCCTTACCAGCCCAGCGTGCTGGGGATGGGGTCAGGGTAAGAGCACACCGTTCGTGGCGAGCCACGCTGACACGTCCGACTGTGAATAAAACTGATTTTCATCAATGAACTTATCTGCTGACTCCTGCATACGGAGCCGTTTCGGCTGCGTCTCCAGGCTAGGTATCCATCCTCCAACTACGCCGGCAACATCTCGGCCAATTCACGATGCGTTTCGAGATTCCGTACATCGCCACTGACGGCAGGCCCGTTCCAACAGAACCTCAGGCCGAGCCTCTCGCGGAAATCTTTCGAAAGTCGGAGGGCGACATGCCGGCAAGCTTGCGGAAGGATTTGTTGAAGGCGCTCAACGAACCGAAGCCACTGTCCATGGCGACCGTCAGCACTTTTGCACCCTCGTGCATCAGCATTGCCTGAGCGTAGCTCAGCCGCAGCAGGTTTACATATTCGTTGAGCGTCATGCCGGTCGATTTCTTGAAGATGTTCATCGCGTATTTCGGGTGGATGTCGGCAGCGGCCGCGATATCGAGGCAATCGACGTCATAGAGGAAGTGCTCGGCAATGAAGTCGCACATGCGCCCGACATTGCGCGAGGACTGCTGGTCGAAGACGCCGCCGGTCTCGCCCGGCGGCGTGTCGGGGACAAGCCGGTAGGGCTCGAAACGGAAACGTTGCAGCCTGAGCAGGAGTTCGCTCACCGCGTGCTCGGCCCTGGCCGCATCGCCCGAACGCGCATAGCGGTTCCAGCGCTCGAAATTATGCTCGTCGGAACTGTCGGTCGCGTCGGTGACGAGGGTTGTCCCGGTCATCAGCCGATGCCGCAGATCGTCGGGCAACTGCAGCCGGAAGAAGTGCACCAGCGGCAGATGCGCGCCGGCATAGATCGTGTCCTCGCTGCGCCAGTCCATCTGATGCGGCAGGCCGCCCCAGAAAAGGCAGAGATCGCCGGCCGACAACGTCAACTCGTGCTCGGCCATCAGGTAGTGCACGGTGCCGCGCACGATGAAATTGACTTCCACCTGGGCGTGCCAATGCGGCGTCGTCATCACACTCGGGTGGTTGTGGAACATCTGCAGCGCCATGGGCGCGCTTTCGACCGAGCTGACCCCGGGCTGCCACACCGAACCGCCGATGATCCTACCATTCGCCAAATAGATGTTCCTTTCCGCAGAGACGTGGAACGCGCTCCAGTCTAGCGTCACCGTCGCATAGCGCAAACGAATTGGGAGGAGAGCCGATGCCAAGCCTGCCGGAGATTCCCCTGACGTCCAACGGCTACCGTCTCGACGACGCGCCGGCACGTCTTGGACGGCTGGCCGCCAGCGATCCCGCCGAACCGCTCGACCGGCTGGCGGCGCGCTATGAGGACCAGGGGTATCTGTGGCTGAAGGGCCTGCTGCCGCGCGACGAGGTGCTGGCGTTCCGGCGCTATTTCTTCAGGCAGTTCGCCGCCACCGGCCTGCTGGCTCCCGGCACCGATCCCCTCGATGGCATCGCCAATCCGGCGGAAGGCGCCGGCGAAGGCGCGCGAAAGGTGCTGTTTCAGCTCGTGCGTTCGGCCGCCTACGAATCCTTTTGTCTTAAGCCAGAGCTCTGGTCCTTCCTCGACCGGTTCCTTGGTGGCATGTCCTACCTGCACAAGCGCAAGCTGATCCGATACACCCGTCCCAACGACCCGTCCTCGACCGGCGCGCACTACGACCTCGTCTACCTGCGCGGCGGCACGAAGCGGCTGGTGACTGCATGGATCCCGGTCGGCGACGTGCCGGTGCGCATGGGTGGCCTCATCTATCTCGAAGGCTCGCACAGAATCGGGCGCAGGCTGGAGGAGGAGTTCGCCCGGGCCAATGCCGATCTGCCGCCGCAGGAACGGATCAGCGCCTTCAACAGGAACATGTCGGAGACCGGCTGGATCTCCAAGGACCTGCCCGACATGGCCGACCGCTTCGACCGGCGCTGGCTGATTGCCGACTACGAAGCCGGCGACGTGGTGCTGCACAGCCCCTACACCATCCATGCGGCAACGACCAATGTCGATCCGGACGGGCTCATGCGGCTGTCGACGGATATTCGCTACCAGCCCGTGGCAGAGGAGATCGATGCGCGCTGGTCAAATCACTGGTCGCCCGACGACGGTCTCTAGTCCGTGCGATCTTACCATCCGGCAAGTTCATGTTCCTTTTGCGGGAGACGGGCGGCGCGCACGGCCTAGTCTAGCCGGGCTCGTAGAGGGAGCAAATGAAATGGGAGGATTTCAATGCGCATGACAATGACCTGCGCCGCGCTCGCGCTTGCCCTGGGCTCCGGCCCGGCCTTTGCGCAATCCGGTGAAATCACGATCTGGAGCTGGAACATCGCCGCCTCGTCGCTGAAGGCCACCGTCGCCGGCTTCAACAAGCAATTCCCCGACGTGAAGGTCACGGTCGAGGATCTCGGCAACCAGCAGACTTTCGACAAGACGCTTGCCGGATGCGCGGCAGGCGGCGCCGGACTGCCGGACATCCTGTCGATCGAGAACCACGAATCCGAGATATTCTGGAGCCAGTTCCCCGACTGTTTCGTCGATTTGAAGACGCTGGGCTACACCGACGAGATCGCCGCGAAGTTCCCCGACTTCAAGCGCACCGAACTCGAGGTCAACGGCAAGGCCTATGCGATGCCATGGGATTCCGGTCCGGTCGCCATGTTCTACCGCCGCGACTTCTACGAAAAGGCCGGCGTCGACCCGGCAACCATCAAGACCTGGGACGATTTCATCGCCGCCGGCAAGAAGGTCATGGAAGCCAATCCCGGCGTCACCATGACCCAGGCCGACATCAATGGCGACGCGGAATTCTTCCGCATGATCGCCAACGAGCAGGGCTGCGGCTATTTCGGCAGCGACGGCCAGTCGATCACGGTCAACCAGCCGGGCTGCGTGACGGCACTGGAAAAGGTGAAGGCGCTGAAGGATGCCGGCGAACTGATCGCCGGTACATGGGACGAGAAGATCCAGGCCAACAAGGCTGGCACTGTGGCGACGCAGATGTATGGCGGCTGGTATGAAGGCACCATCCGCTCGACCTCACCCGATCTTTCCGGAAAATGGGGCGTCTACATGATGCCCAGCGCCACGGCGGACGGGCCACGCGCCGCCAATCTCGGCGGCTCCGCGCTCGCCATTACCTCGGCCTCGAAGAGCAAAGAAGCTGCCTGGGCGTACCTCAATTACACGCTCGGAACCAATGAGGGGCAGGTCACCATGCTGAAGGAGTTCGGCCTGGTGCCCTCGCTGCTCAGCGCGCTCGACGACCCCTACGTCAAGGCGGATCAACCCTACTGGGGCGGCCAGAAGGTATGGGTCGACATCCTGTCGACGCTGCCGAAGGTCAAGCCGAGCCGCGGTACGCCGTTCTTCCAGGATGCCGACAAGATCATGGTGGCGACGCAGCTCAAATATCTCAACGGTGAGTATGCCGACGCCAAGGCCGCGCTCGACGAGGTGGCCAACCAGGTCGCGGGTGCGACCGGATTGCCGATCGCGCCATAGGTCTCCACCGAATAGCGGGAAGGTAACCTGGCGGCGGCCTTCCCGGGAATTCGAAGCTTTGCGGAAACAACCATGCGGCTGCGCACACGGACGGCCTACGCCTTCCTGACGCCCTATCTGCTCATCTTCCTGGCGTTCTGGATCTGGCCGATCATCAACTCGTTCTGGCTGTCGTTCCTGAACACCAGGACCGCCAACTGGACCTTCAATCCGCGCGTCACATGGGGCAGGCTTCTCGTCGATCCGGCCTTCGCCAGCGCGCTGAAGAACACGCTGATCATCCTGGTCATCCAGGTGCCGATCATGATCGCGCTGGCGACCGTGCTGGCCACGCTGTTGAACTCGCCCGCGCTGAAGGCGAGAGGCTTGTTCCGTTTCGCTTTCTTCGCCCCGGTGGTGGTCGGCGAGGTCGCCTATGCCGCGATGTTCCGTCTGCTGTTCAACGAGTTCGGCATCATCAACAAGATGCTTGCCGGTGCGGGCCTCGCCACTATTCCATGGCTTTCCGATCCGAACGCCGCAATGGCGGTGATCATCATCGCGCTGACTTGGCGCTGGGCCGGCTACAACGCCATCATCATCCTCGCCGGGCTGCAATCCATACCGGAGGACGTCTACGAGGCCGCTACGCTCGACGGGGTGTCGAAGCTCAGGCAGTTTTTCTTCATCACCCTGCCGCTGCTCAAGCCCGTCATCCTGCTCTGCGTGGTGATCTCCGTCATCGGCACCATGCAACTGTTCTCGGAGCCGTTCCTGATCACCAACCGCGGCGGTCCCGGCCAGGCGACGGAAACCCTCGGGCTGTTCCTCTACCGGCAGGGCTTCAACACCTTCAACTTCGGCTACGCGTCGGCGATTGCCTACACCATCGCCGCGCTCGCCGTCGTCATTTCGCTCATCAACCTGTGGCTCGGACGGGAGCGTCAGCAATGAAGAAATCGTCGACCGAGCTGAAGCGCAGCATCCTGCTGCACGGCGCGATGGCGCCGCTGGCGCTGATCTGGCTGTTTCCGCTGTGGATGATGCTGGTGTTCTCGACAATGGACGACAACGGCATCTTCAGCCCCGGCATCAATCTGGCGCCGTCGACGCATTTCGCCGCGAACTTCGCGGCGCTGGAGGCCGACACCGGCTTCGTCCGCGCAACGACGATCTCGGTGCTGGTGGCGATCGCCTACACGTTGCTGTCGGTGGCGTTGACCTCAATGGCCGGCTGGGCGCTGGCCAGCTATCGCTTTGTCGGCAAAAGGACGGTGTTGACAACCATCCTTGGCACTCTGACCTTGCCCTACTTCGTCGTGGTGATCCCGCAATTCGTCATGGTGGCGCGCGACTTTCACCTCGACAACACCTGGTTCGCGCTGATCGTGCCGCCGCTGTTCAATTCGCTTGGCGTGCTGTTCATGCGCCAGAGCTTTCTGATGATGCCTGGCGAGTTGTTCGACTCGGCGCGTGTCGAGGGCGTCAAGGAGTGGCGCATCTTCCTGTTCGTGGCCATGCCGCTGGCGCGGCCGACGCTGGCGGCCCTGTCGATCATCCTCTTCCTGCATAGCTGGAACAACTATCTCTGGCCGCTGCTGATCAACAGCCGGCCGGAGATGATGACCGCGCCGGTGGCGCTGGGCAGCCTGATCGGGCTGACCAAGGTGTCCTGGGGCGGCATCATGACCGGCGCCGTGCTGCTGACTGCGCCGATGCTGGTCGTATTCCTGCTGTTGCAGCGCCATTTCGTCGCCGGCATCGCCGCCGGCGCGATCAAGTAACGCGAGAGGAAGCATGGCAGGGCTGTCGCTCAAGTCGGTCGTCAAGCGCTTCGGCGCTTTCGAGATCATCCATGGCGCCAGCCTTGATGTCGAGGATGGCGAGTTCGTCGTCTTCGTCGGGCCGTCCGGCTGCGGCAAGTCTACCCTTCTGCGCATGATCGCCGGGCTGGAGGACATTAGCGCCGGCGAGATCAGCATCGGCGGCCGCCTCGTCAACGATGTCGAGCCTGCCGAGCGCGGCATTGCCATGGTGTTCCAGTCCTATGCGCTCTACCCGCATATGACGGTTGAGCAGAACTTGTCGTTTGGCCTGCGCATGACAGGCAACCCCAATGCCGACACCGACCGGCGCGTCAAGCGCGCGGCCGAAATCCTGCGCATCAACGAGCTGATGCAACGGCGACCGCGGCAGCTCTCCGGCGGCCAGCGCCAGCGCGTCGCCATCGGCCGCGCCATCGTGCGCGAGCCGCAGGTCTTCCTGTTCGACGAGCCGCTCTCCAATCTCGACGCCGAACTGCGCGTGCAGATGCGGGTCGAACTGGCGCGCCTGCACAAGGAACTCGGCGTCACCATGATCTATGTGACGCACGACCAGACCGAGGCGATGACGCTGGCCGACAGGATCGTCGTGCTCAACGCTGGCAAGATCGAGCAGATCGGCGCGCCGCTCGAGCTCTACGACGATCCGGCCAACCGCTTCGTCGCCGGTTTCGTCGGCTCGCCGAAGATGAATTTCTTGAGTGGCAGAATCGCCGAGACAGGCAGCGACGCGGCCGTCATCGAACTCGTCAACCACGGTGGGGCGCGTCTGCGAAAGCCGCTCGCCGATCTGCCTTCGGTCGGCGACGAAATCGTCCTCGGCGTCAGGCCCGAGCAGTTCTTCAATGCGGGTGAAGGCGACTGCGACATCACGATCAAGGCTGATGTGGCCGAGCATCTCGGTTCGGTCAGCTACGTCTATGCCAGGGCCGGCAAGGAAGAGCTGATCATCGAGCGCGAGGCATCGCGGCATCGGGCCGACGGCGATCACCTGACCGTCTCGATCAAGGTCGACCGGTCGCTGCTCTTCGACAGCGGCGGCCGCCGGCTTCGCTGACCCTTTTTCACGATTGCCCGAAGCGGCTGGAAGGAACCATGACATGAACGCTGAGAAAATCCGCTGGGGCATCCTCGCGCCCGGAGGCATCGCCAAAGCCTTTGCCGGCGGTGTTGCCGGCTCGCGGACCGGGACGCTGGTTGCGCTGGGGACGCGCGACCCCGGAAGGCCCGGCCTCGCCGAGACCTTCCCCGGCGCACGCATCCTCGCCGGCTACGACGCCCTGCTCGCGGACCCGGAGGTCGACGCGATCTACATTTCGACCCCGCATCCGGGTCATGCCGAATGGGCGATCAAGGCGGCGGAAGCGGGAAAGCACGTGCTTTGCGAGAAGCCGCTTGCGCTCACCGCCTTCGAGGCCGACGCGATCATGCACGCTGCGCGCAAGGCGGGCACTTTTCTGGGCGAAGCCTTCATGTACCGTCTGCACCCGCAGACGCTGAAGCTGGTGGAACTGATCCAATCGGGCCTCATCGGCGAAGTTCGCATGATCAAGTCGAGTTTCGGCTTCGCCATGCCTGGCTTCATGCCGGAGCATCGGCTCTATGCGAACGACCTTGCCGGCGGCGGCATTCTGGATGTCGGTGGCTATCCCGTCTCGATGGCGCGCCTGGTCGCCGGCGCGGCGATTGGAAAGCCGTTTGCCGAACCGGACAAGGTGTTCGGCGTCGCGCATCTCGGCCAGTCTGGCGTCGACGAATGGGCCTCGGCGTTGCTGCATTTTCCCGACGGCGTCGTGGCCGAGGTTTCGTGCAGCATCTCGCTCAACCAGGACAATGTACTGCACATCCTCGGCACGCGGGGCCGGATCGAGGTGCCGGACTTCTGGTTCGCCGGCGGCAACCGCGATGTCGGGCTCGGCAGGATCGACGTGATCACCGCCGACGGCAAGCGCGAGACGATCAGCGTGAACGAAACGCGCCACCTCTATTCGTTTGAGGTCGATGGCGCCGGCGAGGCGATCCTGGCCGGCCGTCAGGAATTCGCCTGGCCGGGCATGGGCTGGGACGACAGCCTCGGCACTCTGCGCGTGCTCGACAAATGGCGCGCGGCGGTCGGGCTCGAATACGGGATCGAGAAAGCCGAACGCCGGGTGAATACGATCGCCGGCCGGCCGCTGCGGTCGGGCGGCGCCACCATACCCAAACGCAGTATTCCCGGCCTGGCGCGGCCGACTTCGGTTCTGGCGCTCGGCTTCGAGGATTTCCGCACCTTCTCGTCCGGTGCGATCCTGCTGGACGCCTTTTTCGAGGCGGGCGGCAATCTGTTCGACACGGCTTACGTCTATGGCGCCGGCTATACGGAGAAGCTCCTGGGCGACTGGCTGACAAATCGCGGCGTACGCGAACAGTCGGTCGTCATCGGCAAGGGCGCACACACGCCGCTCTGTTATCCCGACATGATCGGCAAGCAGCTCAGCCAGTCGCTGGACCGGCTCAGGACCGACCATGTCGACATCTACTTCATGCATCGCGACAACATTGACGTGCCGGTCGGCGAATTCGTCGACGCGATGGACCGGGAGGTCAAGGCCGGGCGCATCCGCGGGCCGTTCGGCGGCTCGAACTGGACGATGGAGCGCATGGACGAGGCGATCGCCTATGCCGAGCGCACCGGCAAGCAGAAGCCCGGCGCGCTTTCCAACAATTTTTCGCTGGCCGAAATGCTGGAGCCAATCTGGCCGGGCTGCGTGACCTCCTCGACCGATGCATGGAAAGCCTGGCTGAAAGCTCGTCAGATGCCAAATTTTGCCTGGTCGAGCCAGGGGCGTGGCTTCTTTACCGAGAGGGCAGGACGCGACAGACGCGACGATGAGGAATTGGTGCGGGTTTGGTACTCGGAGCGGAATTTCGGCCGGCGCGACCGCGCGATCGAACTGGCGCGCAGACTGGGAAAGAGCCCGATCCACGTTGCGCTCGCCTATGTTCTGGCGCAGCCCTTCCCATCCGTTCCATTGATCGGCCCGCGCAGGCTGGATGAGTTGGACGACAGCCTGAAGGCGCTTGATATCGCGCTGTCCCCGGATGATCTCAATTGGCTGGATGGGGCTGGGCTCGTCTCCTGATCCGACGGCGATCTTGCCGAGGCCGGGGCGAGCGACGATGTCGCAGACCCCCGTGACTTTCACCTGGAGCGGTGGGACAGGCGGTGAAGGCGGACTGCAAAAGCGCCGCCTGAATGGCCTACTTGTAAAGTGCTTCGTATTTCTTCCTGAGATCGGCCTTGAGCACCTTGCCCATCGTATTGCGCGGCAATGCCGCATCGAAGAGTACGCGCTTCGGCAGCTTGTATTTCGCCAGACGACCGTCGAGCGCCTTCAGCACCGCGGTCTCCGTCAGCGAACCTCCGGGTTCGAGCACCACGATGGCCGTCACGGCCTCGCCGAAATCGGCGTGTGGCAGGCCGATCACGGCGCTTTCGTTGACGCCGTCCAGTCCGTCGATCTCGGTCTCGATCTCCTTTGGATAGACATTGTATCCGCCGGTGATGACCAGGTCCTTGTTGCGGCCGACGATCGAGACGTAACCGCGGTCATCCACCACACCCAGATCCCCGGTGATGAAGTAGCCGTCCTCGCGGAACTCGGCGCGCGTCTTGTCGGACATGCGCCAGTAGCCCCTGAAGACGTTGGGGCCTTTCACCTCGATCATGCCCACCTGGTTCGCGGCAATGACCTCGCCGCTCTCGAGATGGGTGATGCGCACGTTGACGCCAGGCAAGGGGAAGCCGACCGCGCCGGGAACCCGCTCGCCGTCATAGGGATTGGACGTGATCATGTTCGTCTCGGTCATGCCATAGCGCTCGAGAATGTGGTGGCCCGTGCGGCTGGTCCATTGCCGATGCGTCTCGGCGAGCAGCGGCGCCGACCCGGAGATGAACAGCCGCATATGGTTGGTGTTTTCGCGATTGAGCCAATTCTCCTTCACCAGCCGCGTGTAGAAGGTCGGCACGCCCATCAGGGTGGTGGTGCTCGGCAATTCCTTGCGGATCGTCTCCACATCGAATTTCGGCAGGAAGATCATCGACGCGCCGGCAAACAGGATGACGTTGGTGGCGACGAACAGGCCGTGCGTGTGGAAGATCGGCAGCGCGTGCAGCAGCACGTCGTCCTTGCTGAACTGCCAATAGTCGACGAGGGTGCGCGCGTTCGACGACAGGTTGGAATGAGTCAGCATTGCACCCTTGGAGCGCCCCGTGGTGCCGGAGGTGTAGAGCATCGCCGCAAGATCGCTCGCTTCGACCGCGGCGGTCGGATAATTGTCCTCCGCGCCGGCAGCCAGTTCCGGCAGCGTGCCATCGCCTTTGGTGCCCAGCGTCAGCAGCGACGCGACGCCGTGCCTGGTGGAAAGGGGGGCAAGCTCTTCCTGCTTTCCCGGATCGCAGACGAAAATGGGGGGCGACGCATCGCCGATGAAATATTCGACCTCGGCCGTCGTGTAGGCCGTGTTGAGCGGCAGGAAGGCGGCGCCGACGCGCAGGCAGGCAAGGTAGAGGATGATCGCCTCGGGTGACTTCTCGACCTGTGCCGCGACCCTGTCTCCGATCACGACGCCCTTGTTGCGCAGCACGTTCGCATAGCGCGCGGAAAGAGCGAATGCCTCGCGATAGGGTATCACGCGGCCCTCGGCGGTCCGCATGAAGGGTGCGTCCAGATCGGCCACCCGCGAGAAAATCTGGGAGAACAAATTATGCGACATGATTTTTCTGGGACTGGTGGGTGAGCATCTGGCTGTTTCTCGCCCTTGCCATAAACTTCCTGAGAATATCCTTCACGCCCGGCGAGGCAACGACAATCCCGCGCTCGGCATAGGCCTCGTGGTTGGCCTCGATGTCGGCGGTGGCGTAGCGATAATTCTCCATGAGGGTGCGAGCGCCGGAACGCCCTTTTTCGGACAAGTCGGCGACCGGCGCTCTGGGTATAAAGGAATGGTCATACCTCGCACCCATCTTCGTCGGTGATACGCTTCACATCGAGGTGAAGATATCGGCGAAGAAGCTGACCAGCGACGGCAGCCGCTACATCGTCGACCGCGACATCAGCGTGGTCAACCAGACCGGCAAATTGATCCAGAAAGGCACGGCCCGATCGATGTGGAGGCGCGCCTCCACAGAGCCCGCCGGTGCTTGAGTCCGGCCGCAGGAACGGGCCTGATTCCATTGCCAGTTCATCGTTCACATCGGCTCCCCTCGCGAAAGCGTAGCCGCCTCCGGGCAACTGCCGGCGCATCGGCGCCGACGGCTAGCCGTCTTGAGATCGATACAGCGTCAGACGACGCGAACCTCGATGTCGCCGATACCATCGACATGACCCTTCATCACGTCGCCGCGCTTGATCGCACCGACGCCTGACGGCGTTCCCGACATGATGATGTCGCCCGGCGCCAGGCGGAACAGACCGGACAGATAGCTGATCATCTCCGGGACTTTCCAGATCATCTGGTCGAGGTCGCCCGTCTGCCTGCGTTCGCCATTGACGTCCAGCCAGATCGCGCCCGCCGACAGGTGACCGACCTTCGACGCCGGCACCAGCGCCGCGCAGGGCGCCGACTGCTCGAAGGCCTTGCCGACTTCCCACGGACGGCCCATGTCCTTGGCCTTGCCCTGCAGGTCGCGCCGCGTCATGTCGAGGCCGACGCCGTAGCCGTAGACGCAGTCGAGAGCCTTTTCGACGGGGATGTCGACGCCGCCGCTTTTCAGCGCGACGATCATCTCGATCTCGTGATGCACGTCGCTGGAAGCCGGCGGGTAAGGGAACTCCCCGCTGGTGTCGAGATTGTCGGCGTTCTTCTGGAAGAAGAAGGGCGGATCCTTGTTCGGGTCGTGCCCCATCTCGACCGCATGCGCCGCGTAGTTGCGGCCGACGCAATAGACACGGTGCACCGGGAAAAGCTGGTCCGACCCGGCGATGGGAATGGCCGGGATCGCTGCCGGTTCGATGACGTAGTTGGCGGCCGCGGCCTTGATGTTCACTGTCTTGCTCCTGCGTAGAATTCGACCTTCGCCTCGCGGGTCCCAAGCGCATTTCGGTGCAATTATTGCTACAAGCTGCGCGCGGCCTGCTCGATCACCGCAGCCACTTCCTTCGGACGGGATTCGTAGGCGGCGTGGCTGGCGCCTTTGATCTCGGTCGTCTTACTGTTGGCACGGGCGTAGTACCAGCGTTCGAGATCGGGATTGATGATCTTGTCGTCGCCCGCGACGATCGCCCAGCTCGGCCTAGTCTTCCAGGCGGCAGCGGTCAGCGGCGTGGCAAAGACCGAGGCAGCGGTCAGAACCTGCGAGCGCGCCATGAATGTAGCCTGCTCGTGCGGCAGGTCGGGGGCGAACAGTTTCGGGAATTCCGAAGGATCGAGATAGGTATAGCCATCCGCCGTCTTCTCGATGGCGCCGGCGGTTCCGGCAAGCACGCTCGGGGTCTTCTTGCCGAGATCGCTCTCGTCCTCGCCGACATCCGGCGCATGGGCCGCGACATAGACCAGCCCGGCAACCTTCGGGTGGACGCCGGCCTCGGTGACGACCGAGCCGCCATAGCTGTGGCCGACCAGCAGCGTCGGGCCGTCCTGCAGGTCGAGGACGCGCTTCGTTGCAGCCACGTCATCGGCAAAGGAGGTCTCGGGCTCCTGCACCATGCTGACGCGGAACCCGTCCTTGACGAGGATGTCGTAGACCGGCTTCCAGCCCGAGCCGTCCACCCAGGCGCCGTGCACCAGCACGATGTTCTTGACCGGATCGGCATGCGCCGGAACCGCCAGCGAGACGGTCGAAAGAGCGGCCGCGACCGCCAGTTTGATTGCGTGCTTGTTCATGATCGTCACTCCCGGTTGATTTTCCGACGAATACGATTGGCAGCGCCGGAAATATTTCCTCGACAAACCCTTTTTTCAACTTTGCACGCCTCGGTTCGCGGCGACCAAACTCTTCGTCAGGACAGTTGCTGCCCCAGCGCCTTGCCGACGCAGGACATCAGCGACGCCGCCTCGAAAGGCTTGCTCAGGAACCCGAAGGCGCCGGCGGCTTCGGCCTGCCGGCGCAGCCTTTCCTCTGGAAAAGCCGTGATGAAGATCATCGGGACCGCGCAGCCCCGCGCCCGCAGCGCCCGGTGCAGATCGATGCCGCTCATGCCTGGCATCTGCACGTCGGTGATGAGGCAGGCCGTGCGGTCGACCATCGGCGATTCCAGGAACGCTTCCGCCGACGTGAAGGTCTGGGCATCCAACCCATAGGATTGGATAAGATTCTCCGTCGCGACGCGAACTTCGTCGTCGTCGTCGATAATCGTGATCGTCGGCACTTTCTGTACTTTCTTGCTTTTGCCGATGCCTGCGCATCGGTCCGGGGCTGTTCAGCCGTGCGCTTAGGATGGGGCAATTTGGCCAGCCGCGAAACTTATACGGTGGTTTGTCCGGCTTATCCCCTGGAGCCTGTTTTGAAATTCGTCAGGGCGAGTCGAAAATGGCGATTTTCGAGCATCGAAGCGCAGAAAATCGCCATTTGCAGACCGCCATCACGAATTTCAAGGCAGGCTCTTGTGGATGCCGAGGCTCTCGGCCATGCGGACCAGGTCGGCCACGGAGCCCGCCTGCATCTTGCGCATCATGTTGCCGCGATGGATCTTCACGGTGATTTCGGCGAGGTCCATCTCGCCGGCGATCTGCTTGTTCAGCAGGCCCTTCGTCACATATTTCATGACTTCGGACTCGCGCGGGGTCAGCGCGGCGTAGCGCTCGCGCAGCAGGCCGGCCGACTGTCGCGTCACCCGGCGCTCTCGGTCCCGCTCTATGGCCACGGCGACCGCATCCAGCATGTCCTGGTCGCGGAACGGTTTGGCCAGAAAATCGACGGCGCCGGCCTTCATGGCGCGCACCGACATCGGGATATCGCCATGGCCGGTCATGAAGACGATGGGAAGATGGATTTCGAGCCTGGCAAGCTGGCCCTGGAAGTCGAGGCCGCTGACGCCGGGCAGGCGTATGTCGAGCACCAGGCAGCTCGGCACGTCCGGCAGCTTGGCCCGCAGCAGTTCCGGCGCCGAACCAAACACCGAGACCTCCATTCCGACCGACTGGAACAGATTGGAGAGCGCGTCGCGCAGGTCGGCGTCGTCGTCGACCACGATCACCATCGAGCGGACCGGCTCCTCGGCCTTGGGAGGTTTTGGCGAACCGGGCATCAGGCATCTCCTGTGGCGGCAACAGGCAACCGCACGGTGAAAGTGGCGCCGCCGCCCTCGCCGGCCGAGGCCGATATCTGGCCGTGATGGGCCTCGACGATCGAACGGCTGATCGAAAGCCCCATGCCCATGCCATCGGGCTTTGTGCTGTAGAAGGGGTTGAACAGCTTGCCTGCCATTTCCGCGTCGAACCCGGTGCCGGAATCCGTCACTTCCAGAGCGACGTTCTGGTCGTTCTCGGCCGTCTCGCGGCGTGTGGCAATGCGCAGCCGGCGGGAGCCGCTGACGTCGTCCATGGCCTGCAGCGCATTCATCACCAGGTTGATGATCACCTGCTGGAGCTGCACGCGGTCGCCCAGCACGGTCGGCAAGGTAGGATCGAAGGAAAGGTCGAGATCGACGCGCCTCTCGGCGAGTTCGCGCTGAACCAGAAACAGCGTGTCGTCGACGGCCTCGTTGAGATCGAGCGGCAGATGCTCGGCTTCCGACCGCCGCGCCAGGGCGCGCAGCCGGGCGATGACGTCGCTTGCCCGCCGCGCATTGGTGATTATCTTCTCCAGCGACATCCGCGCCGCGTCGATATTCGGCGGCTCCCGCGACAGCCAGCGCAGCCCGGCGTCCCCGTTGGTAACGACGGCGGCCAGAGGCTGGTTTGTCTCGTGGGCGATCGACGCCGCAAGCTCGCCAAGCGTGGTGACGCGGGAAACATGGGACAGCTCCGCCTGCGCCTTGTGCAGGGCGCTCTCGGCCTCGCGGTGTTCGGTGATGTCGCTGTTGGTTTCCATGGTCGCCGCCGGCTTGCCGCGTGGGTCCCGATGCAGAGACCAGCGGCTCACGACCTTGAGTTCGGCACCGTCGCGCCGTGTGTGGGAGAGCTCGCCCTCCCAGCGTCCGGTTTCCAGAAGTTCTGCCTGCAGCCGAGCCAGCTCTATAGGGAATCGCGTTTTCAAGAGTTCGGCCGCCTTGCGCCCGACAGCGTCCTCGGCCGGCCATCCATACAGCAGTTCGGAACCACGATTCCAGTAGGTGATGGTGTCCGCGGGATCGCGCACGAAGATCGCGTCGTGGGTCAGGTCAAGCAGCGCCGCCTGGTCCTTGAGCTGCAACATGGCTTGCTGGTTCTTCAGCGACAGCAGCGTCGTGACGATGATCGCGCAGAGGCTGATGGCGCAGCGGATCGCGGCATCGGTGTCGAACGTGTCACCGTGTCCGAACACGAAGGCCAGGATCGTAAAGACCACGCACAGGACCGATACCGCGATCAATCCGCGCCGGTCGAGCGACGCTGCGCCGAGGATGATGACCAGCGCGTAGAGCACCGCGATCGCGATCCCCAGCGGGGTCAGCGCGTCGACGACGAAGATGGCGATCGTCAGCAGGATCGCCGCCACCCCCTTGGCGGTCGACTGGGCGTGCGCGGACACATGGATAGGCATGCGGCTTTTCCTGCGTTTTCCCTTCAACAAACGCAATATCATCATATCTCGCAAGGCGGCCACAGGCGGTCACTCCTTCCCGGGATCGGGATCGTTCGCTAACCGGATCGACGAGCCGGCGCACTCGCCTCGGCTCGCTTTCGTCGCGTTCGGCCTGCTTTTTCGATGCCCGGCGCAAAACGTCTTTCGCGAAGGCACGTCTCACCGAATCCCGTCCGGAATGGACCTGGGCAGAGCGGCGACCATACCAAGGTTTGGGGTGCTCCAACCCATCAGATGGGCCACGAAACCCCGGTATAATTGAGCAATTCAGCCCCGGAAATATCTTGAGACTGCAATCACCGGAGTTTCCGAACAGGGTTCACAGAGGAAGCCAGCCCGCTTTCCCCGAAAACCCCCCGGTCGGAAATCCCAGGGAATTCATCCCAGGATCATTGAGGGAGATCGGACATGCCCATCAGCCCATTCACCAGCGCCTCGGCCGCTTCAGTCCATTCCGCTCCGGCCGGCCTGCTCGCCGCGAATGCCCGTGTTATGGACGATACGCCGTCCCTGCCCCGCAATCCCCAGGCCAGCGTCAAAGTCGGCCTCCCGCATATGGGTGTCGTGCTGTCGCTGTCGGCCGATGCGGCAAACGGCGCCGGCCTCGACTTCGACGCGCCCGCGACTTCGGAAGCCATGGCCTCCGATCCGGTCATGCAGCGTCTGTTCGACCAGCTCGGCCGCTCCGGCAGCGGTGAGAGCGATGACGACGGCGCCTATGACGACGCCATCCGCGTGGCGCTTGCCGCCCGCTGGCTCAAGCTGCGTTCTAGCGAACAGTCCGAATCCACCGAGGCCCTGCAGAAGTGGCGGCTGAAGCGCGTGCTCGCCCATATCGACGAGAACCTCGGCGAGGCCGTCTCGCTGGCCGACCTGGCGCGCGCCGCCGGGCTCAGCCGCATGTATTTCGCCGCCCGCTTCCGCGCCGCGACCGGCCAGCGCCCCCACGACTATCTGCTGAAGCGGCGGATAGACCGGGCCAAGGAACTGCTGTCGCGGACCGAGGAGACGCTGGTCAACATCGCCCTCGACGTCGGTTTCCAGACCCAGGCCCACTTCACCACCGTCTTCAAGAAATTCGTCGGCAGCACGCCGGGCCGCTGGCGCGCGGATAACCGCTTCGCCTGAGCGTCACGTTTCAACGCAGGCATTCGCGCCCACGCATTCGTCAATCGATGGGGAAGTCTCATGAACGTCGTCGTCCACCCTGCGAGCCTAAAGACGGGCGCCGTTGCGCTCGCCCCTCCTCCGCCCGTGCAAGCTCCTGCTCCGCCCGTGCAAGCGCCTCCTGCGCCGGTGCAAGCGCGTCCGCGTCGGCTGCGGCGCGTTCTACTCGGCTCGGCCACGGTGCTGGCGCTGTGCGCCATTGCCTATGCCGGCGAGCAATACTGGACGGTCTGGCGTTTCCAGGAATCGACCGACGACGCCTATGTCCAGGCGGATGTCGTCACCATCGCCCCGAAGGTCACCGGTTACCTCGCCACCGTCTCGGTCGCCGACAACCAGCCGGTGAAGGCCGGCGACGTGCTGGCGGTCATCGACCAGCGCGACTACCAGGCCGCCGTCGACCAGGCCAAGGCCGATGTCGCCGTGGCGCAGGCGGCGATCGGCAGCATCAAGGCTGAGCTCGACGAGCAGAACGCCCTGATCGACGAGGCGAACGCCACGATCAAGGCCGACGAGGCGACGGCCGTCTATGCCGATCAGAACAACCAGCGCTTCGGCACGCTGGCCAAGACCGGATACGGAACAGTGCAGGACGCGCAGCAGGCCGCCTCGCAGATCGCCTCCGCCAACGCTGTTGTGGCCAAGGACAAGGCGGCGCTGCAAGCGGCTCAGACCGAGATCGAGACGCTCAACGCCCAGCTCGCCGAGGCCAACGCCACGCTCCAGCACAATCAGGCGGTGCTCGACCAGGCCGAGCTCAATCTCGGCTACACGGTGCTGCGCGCGCCTGTGGACGGCGTGGTCGGCGCGCGTCAACTGAGGGTTGGGCTCTACGTCCAGCCCGGCATGCAGTTGCTGGCGGTGGTCCCGCTCGCCCAGGCCTACATCGTCGCCAACTACAAGGAGACGCAGCTCGCCGATGTCGTGCCGGGCCAGCCGGTCAGCATCGACGTCGACACCTTCGACGGCGTCTCGGTGCGCGGCACGGTCGACAGCGTCGCGCCGGCCAGCGGTCAGGAATTCGCCTTGCTGCCGCCGGACAACGCCACCGGCAATTTCACCAAGATCGTCCAGCGCATTCCGGTGAAGATCGCCATCGACCGCACCGACCCGCTGGCCGGCCGTCTGCTGCCCGGCATGTCGGTGACGGCGACGATCGACATCAAGCCGCCCGTAGAGACAGCCTCGAGATAGCAGGGAGCACGGCCATGGCTGACATCACCTATGCGGCCGCGCCTCCTGCCCAGGAAGGCGCCAGCCTGCGGGCCTGGATTTCCGTTTTCGGCTGCATGGTCGGCGCGCTGATCGCGGTGCTCGACATCCAGATCACCAACTCCTCGCTCCCAGAGATCGAAGGCGGCATAGGCACCGGCATCGACAACGGCACATGGATCTCGACCTCCTACCTGATCGGCGAGATCATCATGATCCCGCTGACCGACTATCTCAGCCGCGTCTTCACCTTCCGCCGCTTCCTGATCGGCAATGTCATCCTGTTCCTGATCTTCTCCATCGCCTGTGCCTTCGCCGAAAACCTCAGCCAGATGATCGTGCTGCGCGGGCTGCAAGGTTTCAGCGGCGGCGTGATGATCCCGATGGCCTTCACCCGGGTGCTGACGACGCTGCCGCCGCGCCAGCAGCCGATGGGGCTCGCCGCCTTCGCCCTGACCGCAACCTTCGGACCCTCCATCGGCCCGACCATCGGCGGCTTCCTCACCGAGAACTATGGCTGGCAATACATCTTCTTCGTCAACATCGTGCCCGGGGCCCTGATGCTGGGCCTCCTCTATCCGACGCTTGAACGGGCGAAGATGAACCTCGCCTTGCTTAGGGAAGGCGACTGGTGGGGCATCGCCTTCATGGTGGTCGGCCTCGCCTGCCTGCAGACCGTGCTCGACGAAGGCAACAAGGACGACTGGTTCGGGTCGCCACTGATCGTCCGGCTGTCGATCATCGCCGCCGTCGCCCTGGCGATCTTCGTGGCCATCGAACTGACGATCGAAAAGCCTGCCGTTCGGTTGCGCCTTCTCGCCCATCGCAATTTTGCGCTCGGCACAATCGCCAACGTGACCGTCGGCTTCGCGTTGTTCGGTTCGGTCTATGTGCTGCCCGCCTATCTCGACCGGGTCCAGGGCTACAATGCCGAGCAGATCGGTCTCGTGCTGGCCTGGGCGGGACTACCGCAACTGCTCATCATCCCGTTCGTGCCGCTGCTGCAGAAGCATTTTGACGCCCGCCTCATCGTCTGCACCGGGCTGGTCATCTTCGCCACCAGCTTCTTCCTGAACACGCATCTCAGCTTCGACAATGGCGGAGACCAGTTCATGACCACCAACATCGTGCGCGCGTTCGGCCAGGCCGTCGTGCTCGCGCCGCTGGCCGGTATAACAACGGCCGGCATTCCGAAGGAGCTGTCGGGCGCGGCCGCGGGCCTCTTCAACATGATGCGCACCCTTGGCGGCGCGGTGGGCACGGCGGTGCTCGCCACCATCATCACCAAGCGCGAGCAGTTCCATTCCAACATCATCGGCCAGTCGGTCACACCCTATGGCGAGAACGTCCAGCAGTTCCTCGCCAGGCTGCAGGCCTATTTCCTGTCGCACGGCATCTCCGACCAGGACCTCGCGCACCATCAGGCCGAGATCCTGCTCGGCAAGCTCGTCGCGCAGCAGTCCCTGGTCATGGCGTTTTCCGATACGTTCTACATCATGGGGCTGGTGCTGCTGGTGGCGGCAGTGGCCGTGGTTCTGACACGCAAGCGCCCTGCCGTGTGACGGCCGACAGTTCGGTCTGCCGCCCAACGCGCTGGCGTCCGCCCATCGGACGACCGGGCCGCGCATGACCCAAGACGGATATCCCGCGCTTACCGGATGGTCGCGCCAAACCACGCGTTGAAGACCTGCGGATCACCAGGTGGGATCGCGCCCTTCCAGATCATCGTCCGGAACGACCGGCTGACGACCGTGACTGGCGTAGGGGTCCACGTAGGCCATTTTGAATGCGTTGCCCATTACACCGCATATGGCGGCGAGCGTTGCGCCGATTGCAAGCCACGGAAAGCTTGGCCGTGGCAGGGTAAGGCGTCGAATGGTGGTCGGGGTGGTGGTGGACATGTCGGTCATGGTGTCCTCCTGTGATAATGAGGATGACATCGCTTTCCGGTCAGGTCCTTGGCGCGGACCTGAAGAGTCCTGAACAGCCCTGAAGTTCGCCTTCAGGGTCATCTTGAATTATCTTGCCCACGAGGGATGGTTTCTCTGCCGATGGACCTGGAGTTTGGGAACTATCGTCTGAAACGCGCCGAACGGCTGCTGCTGGGCCCGAGCGGGCCGGTGGAGCTTTCGGCGCGTTCCTTCGACATCCTCGCCCTATTGCTCGACAGGCCGGATGAGGTGGTCGGCAAGACCGAACTCTTCGATGCGGTCTGGCCCGGCCTGGTGGTGGAAGAGAACACGCTGCAGGTCCACATTTCGGCGCTGCGACGGCTGCTGTCCGCCGAGATGATCGCAACCGTACATGGCCGCGGCTATAAATATGCCGGCCCCAAGCCCTTTGTGGCTATGGCAGAGGCTACGGCGCCGTCCAGGGCGTCCATCGCCGTTCTCCCCTTCGACAACATGAGCGGCGACCGTGAGCAGGACTTCTTCAGCGACGGGATCACCGAAGACATCATCGCCGGGCTCGGCAGGTTCAAGGAGTTTCTGGTCATTGCGCGGAACTCCTCCTTCCAGTTTCGCGGCAAGGCGAACGACCTGGCCGAGGTGGCGGAAAAGCTCGGCGTCCAGTACGTCGTCGACGGCAGCGTGCGCAAGATCGGCAACCGGATCAGGGTCACCGTGCAGCTAACCGATGCGTCCTCAATGGCGCATGTCTGGGGCGAGCACTACGACCGCCAGCTCGACGACATCTTCGCCATCCAGGACGAGATCACCCAGATGATCGCGGCACGTCTCGCCCGGCAGGCCAGAACCGCGATTTCATCGCGCGCCAGGGCGCGGCCGACCGACAACATGTCGGCCTACGAGTTTTACCTGCGGGCGCTGCAACTCGCGCCCTTCTATGAGACGGCACATGAGGCCGAGCCCTTCCTGCGCCAGGCGATCAAGCTCGACCCGCGGTTTGCGGCGGCCCACGCCATGCTGAGCTTCGTGGAGTCCTTCAAGTTCTACTGGGACTACGACAATCCCGGTCATCTGCATTCCGGGCTGGAGATCGCAAGAACCGCATTGCGGCTCGATCCCGACGAGGCCTATGGGCATCTGGCTACCGGCTTCGCCCACTTCTTCCTGCGCCAGTATAGGCAAGCCGAAATCAGTCTCGATCGGGCCGTCGCCCTCAATCCGAACGATCCGTTCATTCTCAGCACCCGCGCTCTTTTCCTCAGCTACACGGACAGGCCCGAGGAAGGGCTCGGTGAGATCACCGAAGCCCAGCGCCGCGACCCGTATGCCGTGGGATGGTACGACGACTATCGTGGCACCATACTCACGTCGGCCGAACGATACCGCGAGGCGATCGCCTGCTTTGCGAAAATGGCAACCGTGCCATCATGGTCACTCGTTCGTCTGACCATCTGCCATTCCGAACTGGACGAAATCAGCCAAGCGCAAGACCTCCTGGCAAAGGTCAAGGCACACTATGCCGGACTAAGCCTTGACGAGATCGTCGATAAGGAACTGGACTTCTTCAAAGATCCTGCGATCTGCAGCCGTTACCGCGCGATCCTGCGGCGCGTCGACGGCCAGGAGTAATACTAGCGGTTCCAATCTCGGCCCGTTTTGCTCCCAGGCACCCACTCCGGCCCTTCGGGCCACCTCTCCCCTCGCAGGGTAGAGGAAGGGTGCGGTCGGGACGCCGGCGCTTCCACAGCTTGGCTTCCTCTACCCCTGCAAGGGGGAGAGGTGGCCCGAAGGGCCGGAGTGGGGGTTTTCCGGGTTATCACCTAGACTGGGTATTCCTCAATTCCAGAGTCGAGCCCTGCCGCGACGGCTGTGCAGGAACCGGAATTGAGCAAACTGCACCGGGGATTCTATGATCATCCCGACGCCGCTTATGTCGGGCTTGCCAGCGCCTTGGTCATGCTTGTTACGCAAAATTCCACGAGGGTTGCCACCAACTCTCTGTTTCTGCTGGGCTTTACAAGCATGACATTCTTTTTCGACGGACCTTTCGCCCAGGCCGGGAAGGTCCTGAGGGCAAGCCACTGAACCTCGAAAAGTCAAGCTTTTCCAAAGTGTTGTGCAGGAGGAGCATGCCGCTTATAGGATTATTTTCTTAGGATTATTTACATGGACGCTGACTGGTGCTATTATGCCTGCCGCCTGTGTTCGAAGGAGGCGGCGGTGGAGTTTGGAGATGCGAGTGCGACAATCGAGCGATACCGGGCAGCGCTGAAGCATATCCTGTTGATGCTCATCGGCATGGCCGAGATGGGGTTTGGCAGGCCGTTGTCGCTGGTGCTCGGGGAAGCCGCTGTCGCTCCGAGACCGGGACGGGCGGGAAGGACGGGGCGGAACAAACCGTCGCCGGCGCTTTGCCTGCCGCGCCACCTCTACCGCGCCATTCTTCTCATGCTGCGCCCAGCCGAATCCGCCGCCCGGCGGCTCGTCATCGCGGCGGCGCAAGGCATGGTGGTGACGCTGCCGCCGTTTCGTCCGCGCAAGCCAAAACCAAAAATTTCCGACACGGTGGCCGCCATGCGCCGCCTCGGCCTTGCCGTCAACCTGTCGCGCGAGGACTTCGCCCGCTACGAAGCCGAGATGAAAGCCGCCGAACGCCGCGCCGCCAGGCCGCGCGGACAAAACCTTTCGCTGCTCGATCCTCTGAAATATCCGTTCCGCATCCGCCGCCGTTATGTTCCCGCGCATCCGGTCGCTCGACGACGATGCTCGGTACACGCCCCTGCCGCCGCCGCCGTCGCGCGACGATCCGATGAATGCTGCGAAACTGACGCTCAGGCTGGACGCGCTGGGTCAGGCACTCGACGATCTTCCCGGCCAAGCGCAGCGTTTCGCCCGCTGGAAGGTGCGCAACGACGCGGCCCTTCAACGCGACAGAGCGGCCCGCGACGCGGCGGCAGCAGGCGGCAAGCAGGGCTCGGTCAGGTTCCGGCGTTTTTCGCCGCTCCGGCGCGGGCGGCCGCCCGGCGGAAGATTGCCGCGCTTCGATCCGGATGCACCGCGCCGCAAGAACATCCGCGAGGTCGACGAGATTCTGGCGCACGCCAATGCCATGGCATTCTACGCGCTGGAGCCGCCGCGGCGAGATACGTCATGACACACCGCCTGTCGGACGTAACAAGCTTGAGATCGACGGCCGCGTGGATTTTTTCCGCCCCGCGGCGACGATCCGTGCTGTCTGTAAATGCCGCTCGTCCGCCGGCGGAGCCGCTCACCTGCGCAGGCGCCTTCAGCCCGCGCGGCGGACAAACCAGATCAGCGCCAAAAAGCTGAGCAGGATCGGCAGCAGCAGCGCCGACAGCCCGACCTGCCATTCCAGTACCCCGCCGGCCGCACAGCCGACGATGAAGCCGAAAATCTGGGGGAATGTGGACGCGACCTTGCCGCGCGCTTCAGCCCGTTTCTCCATCGGACCGGCGGTGGCTTCCACGGCGGCGATGGTGAAACGCCCGACATTGGTGGTCAGCACGGATGTCGAGGCAACGCCCGGCAACGAGGTCTGCACCAGCACGGTCTGGACGGCCATCGCGGCAACGCCGCACATGCCGGCCGCCACCGCCCAGGGCGCGTTCATGCCGTAGGATTCTCCAAGCGGAAGGCTGAGCAGCAGGAACGCCAGCAGGAAGACAAATTGAATCACCAGGAATGCATGCGCGGACTGCCGGCGCCGATCGAGCGCCAGGCCGAGCAGCCGGGCAAGTGCTGCCACCGCCATGAACATCGGCACCGCGAGCAACTGCCCCAGGCCGGCCTCGCCGCCGGCGACGAGATGGCTGGTGAGCACGACGATATTTCCCGTGATGTGCGCGGTGAACAGGCCGTGCAGGCCGAGGAATCCGATCGCATCGGTCGCGCCGGCCGTCGCGCTGAGCAGGAGCAGCAGCGCCAGATCGTGCGGAGCCTCGTGCCGCGTGGCCGGCTCGCCGGTTGTGGTGTGCGACTGAAGGTTCATGATCGTCCCCGTGGCCTGCCTCGCGCGCCAGCACAGCTCGCGGCCGGCGCAAAACGCTCCTTACACGGGATCGGGCGCCGTTCTTTCCATATCGACCATTTTTCCCGCTGGCGCCGGCTGAACTCTCCCGGCATTCTCGAAACCGGGCCGGCATTCCCAAAATATCTCGAGCCCTCCTTCAGCGACTATCGACAGCATCAAGACCGAAGCGAACGCGAGGCCACGCCGATTTCCGGGCGAGCCCGAGCAGAGAGGAGACAATGCGATGGACCAGATTTCACGCCGCGCAGTCCTGGCGCTGGGCGCGGTTGGAGGCGGCATGCTCGCCGCGACCGCCCACGCCGCCAGCTTCGGCAACCCCGACCAGCCGGCGGAGGGCGCCATCAACGCCAATCCCGCCGGGCTTTCCGATCCGGGACCGAAGAACCCGGTCCTCGACAGCCAGTTCCCCTCGCGCGGCAGCCCGCCGGCGACCGACATCGGCGACATGCCGCAGTTCTGGTCGTCCTTCAACACCGCCGCAAAGCGCATCCAGAACGGCGGCTGGGCGCGCCAGGTCACCCAGTCGGACTTCGCGATCTCCGAGGCCGTCTCCGGCGTGAACATGCGGCTCGGCCCCGGCGGCATCCGCGAGATGCACTGGCACCTCGCCGCCGAATGGGCGATCATGACCAACGGCCGCTGCCGCGTCACCGTGCTGGACCCGCAGGGCCGCGCCTATGTGCAGGACGTGGAAGCGGGCGACCTCTGGTATTTCCCGGCGGGTTATCCGCACTCGCTGCAGGGGCTCGGCCCCGACGGCTGCGAATTCGTCATCGTCTTCGACCAGGGCAACCAGTCGGAATACAACACGCTGCTCGTCACCGACTGGCTGGCGCATACGCCGCCGGAGGTGCTGGCGCTGAATTTCGGCGTGCCGGCCGACACCTTCAAGTCGATCCCGCTGAACGATCTCTGGATATTCCAGGGCAAGGAGCCCGGCTCCCTCGCAGCCGACCAGGCCGCCGTCGCCTCGGGCGGAACGCCGCCGGAACCCTTCACCTTCCGCCTCGGCCAGTCCGAGCCGATCCGCAACAACAAGTCGGGCAAGCTTCGACTGGCCGACAGTTCGACCTTCAAGGTGTCGAAAACGATCGCCGCCGCGCTGGAGACGCTGGCGCCCGGCGCGGTGCGCGAGATGCATTGGCATCCCAACGCCGACGAATGGCAATACTGGATCGAGGGCGAAGGCCGCATGACCGTATTCGACGCCGGCCCGCGCGCCCAGACGGGCGACTTCCACGCCGGGGACATCGGCTACGTCAAGCGCGGCCAGGGCCATTTCATCCAGAACACCGGCACCACCGAACTACGCTTCCTGGCGGTGTTCAAGATCGCCGAATACCAGGAGGTCGGCCTTTCCGACTGGCTCACGCACACGCCGCCGCAACTGGTCGCCCAGCATCTCAACATCGATCCCGCCGTGCTGGCGAAATTCCCCAACGACCGTCCCGGCATCATGCCACGCTGATCCGCGACAGAGGCTCGCCTCGTTGCGAAAGGTGCCTAAATCTCTCCTCGCGTCACTTCCTTCGACCCAACCGCCAAACCTAGAGGCCCACCGTCATGACCGACACCGCCCGCCTGCGCACCGCAAAACTCCGCACCCCGTCCGACCTTGGCGAGAACGCCGCCAAGGACATATCCGCCGCCCTCACCGGGCTGCTGGCCGACGCCTTCGCGCTCTACATCAAGACCAAGAACTTTCACTGGCACATGTCCGGCCCGCATTTCCGCGACTATCACCTGCTGCTCGACGAACAGGGCGAGCAGATATTCGCCATCACCGACGACATCGCCGAGCGCTGCCGCAAGATCGGCGGCACGACGCTGCGCTCCGTCGGGCAGATCGCCAGGGAGCAGCGCATCCCCGACAATGACGCGGCCTATGTGACGCCGCGCGACATGTTGGCCGAACTCGCGCAGGACAACCGCACTTTTGCCGGCCTGCTGCGCTCCGCGCATGGCGTCGCCGAGGAGCACGGAGACGTGGCCACGACCAGCCTGCTGGAAGTCTGGATCGACGAGGCCGAGCGGCGCACCTGGTTCCTATTCGAGGCCGGCCGGACGACCGACTGAGCAGCCAAATCGATCGACGCGGCAAACCTTCTGACGGCGGGCCGCGTTCGATCCGCCGGCACCTGCCCGAGGCAGGTACGTTTCAAGGAGGAATGCAAACCATGTCCCGCCCGCCCCTGCCGCCCTTCACGGAACAGACCGCCATCGAAAAGGTGCGGCTGGCCGAAGATGGCTGGAACAGTCGTGACCCCAGCCGGGTAGCGCTCGCCTACACGGTCGACAGCGCCTGGCGAAATCGCGCCGAGTTCGTGACGGGCCGGGAAGCCATCGAGGCCTTTCTCACCCGCAAATGGAACAGGGAACTCGACTACCGGCTGATCAAGGAGCTCTGGACGTTTTCGGGAAACCGCATCGCGGTCAGGTTCGCATACGAATATCATGACGATAGCGGCCAGTGGTTCCGCGCCTATGGCAACGAGAACTGGGAGTTCGACGGAGACGGGCTGATGCGCCGCCGGATCGCCAGCATCAACGAACATCCGATCGCCGCGGCCGACCGAAAATTCCACTGGCCCCTCGGCCGGCGTCCGGACGATCATCCCGGTCTGAGCAGCTTCGGCTTTTGACGTCCCGGCGCGCCGCCTCGATCATCTGGCGCGCCGGTATTTTTTGCCTGCACGGCCTGACCCGCCGCCATCCAGCCGCCCGTCACCGCCGAGGGCTCGGCGTGCAAATCGGAAAGCAGCGAACCTCTCGGAAAGATCATGCTGAACATTGCCGGTATCATCCGGCATCTCGCTGAACATCAAGGAGGCCGACATGCCCGGCAAGAAGTCCATACGCCGTTATCACGGGCCGGCCGGCGGCTGGGGGGCGCTGAAGGCACTCGGCGAGCATCTGGTCGAGCAGGACATACCGGTCAAGGGCGCGACGACGCTGCTGCGCATGAACCAGCCGCTCGGCTTCGACTGCCCCGGCTGCGCCTGGCCCGATCCTAAACACACCTCGTCCTTCGAGTTCTGCGAGAACGGCGGCAAGGCGGTCGCGTGGGAGGCGACCGCGAAACGCTGCACGCCGGAATTCTTCGCCGCCCACACCGTCACCGAGCTTGCGTCATGGGGCGACTACGAGCTGGAGATGGCGGGACGCCTCACCCATCCCATGGCTTATGACGCGGCCAGCGACCGCTATTTGCCGGTGAGCTGGGAGGACGCCTTCGCCACTATCGGCCGGCATCTTGCCGCCCTTCCCGATCCCAATATGGCGGAGTTCTACACCTCCGGCCGCACCTCCAACGAGGCCGCCTTCCTCTACGAGTTGTTCGTGCGCGAATACGGCACCAACAATTTCCCGGACTGTTCCAACATGTGCCACGAGGCGACCAGCGTCGGCCTGCCGCTGTCGCTCGGCGTCGGCAAGGGCACGGTGCTGCTCGACGATTTCGACAAGACCGACTGCATCTTCATCTTCGGCCAGAACCCAGGGACGAACAGCCCGCGCATGATGACCAGCCTGCGCAAAGCCTCGCGGCGCGGCGCCACCATCATCTCGTTCAATCCCTTCCGCGAGCGGGCGCTGGAGCGTTTCCAGGCGCCGCAGAGCCCGATCGAGATGGCGACGCTGACATCCACCCCGATCAGCTCGCGCCTGCATCAGGTCAAGGTCGGCGGCGACGTCGCCGTGGTCAAGGGCCTGATGAAGGTCATGGTCGAGGAGGACGAGCGGCTGCGCGCCGAGCACCAGATCGAGGCCCTCGACTGGGATTTCATCCGCGGCCACACTGTCGGCATCGAAGCTCTCGTCGCCGACCTTAAGGCGACACGCTGGGAAGACATCGAGCGACGCTCGGGTCTCACGCGCGCGGCGATCGAAGAAGCCGCCCATGCCTACATGAAGGCGGAGAAGGCGATCGTCGTCTACGGCATGGGCATTACCCAGCACCGGCGCGGCGCGCGCAACGTCCAGCAGCTCGCCAATCTCTGCCTGCTCAAGGGCAATATCGGCAAGGACGGCGCCGGCCTGTGCCCGGTGCGCGGCCATTCCAACGTACAGGGCGACCGCACGGTCGGCATCACCGAGATCCCCACCGTCGAATTCCTTGGCCGGCTTGAAAAACGTTTCGGCTTCAAACCACCCGCCGCCCACGGGCACAACGTCGTCACCGCGCTGGAAGCAATGATCAAGGGCGAGGCGCGCGTGTTCATCGGCATGGGCGGCAACATCGTCGCGGCGATCCCCGACTGGCAGGTCACGCAGGATGCGTTCCGCCGCCTGGACCTCAGCGTCCACGTCTCCACAAAACTCAACCGCAGCCACATCATCCATGGCCGCGAAGCGCTGATCCTGCCGTGCCTCGGGCGCACCGAGATCGACGTGCAGGCGACCGGCCCGCAATCCATCACCGTCGAGGATTCGATGTCGATGGTGCATGCCTCGACCGGCATGAACGAGCCGGCTTCCGAACACCTTAAGAGCGAGCCGGCCATCGTCGCCGGCATGGCGCGCGCCACGCTCGGGCAGCGTTCCGTGGTGGAATGGGAAAAATTCGTCGCCGACTACGACCTCATACGCGACGCCATGGAAGCCGTGTTCCCGTTCTTCCAGGGCTACAACGCCCGCATCCGGGTACCCGGCGGTTTCCACCTCACCTCGACAGCGCGCGAGCGCATCTGGGCGACCGCTTCCGGCAAGGCCAACTTCCTTTTGTTCGACGGGCTGGGCGAGGATCCGGAGGAGGCAGAGGACGTGCTGTGGCTTACCAGCGTGCGCAGCCACGACCAATACAACACCACGCTCTATTCGCTCTCCGACCGCTATCGCGGCGTCTTCGGCCAGCGCGACGTGCTGTTCATCAGCGCCGAGGAGATCGAAAAGCGCGGTTTCAAGCCGGACGACCGCGTCGACCTCGTCACCGTGTCGGACGACGGCGTCGAGCGGGTGGTCCGCAATTTCAAGCTGGTGGCCTATGCCTTCCCCGCCGGCGGCTGCGCCGCCTATTATCCCGAGGTCAATCCGCTGGTACCGCTCGCGGCCCACGATCCGATGAGTTTCACGCCCTCCTTCAAGGGCATCCCGATCCGCCTGGTGCGGGCGCGGGCCGAAGCCGAGGCGGCGTGACCATGAACGCCGCATCCTGGCCCGGCTCCGATAGGCCTTGACCAGCGGCTTCCGCATCCTGCGGCCGACGGTGACGATCGGACTTGCCTATATTGTTGCGCTGCTCGGCGGCCGACAGCAACCATTTGGTAGCCGTTATCCCACCGGAAAGGATCGGAGTTTATTTTAAGCTGGCCGAACATGCAGATCCGGACTTGAAGTCTCGCCAATGATGGTGATCGTGCGATTGATTCCAAGGTAGGACCGGCTTGACGTTCGATCTCAAGACCATCGAAGCGCTTGCGCCGGACCAGGCATCGCTGAACTCTGCCTCGAAGCTGACCAGGAAATCCAACTGGGTTCGGCTGGAGAAGCATGACAGCCTGCTGTGGGGCGAATGCCAGGGGTCGGGCGCGAATCCCTACCGCGTAGTCGTCGACGCCGGCGACCAGGGTTACAAGTGCACCTGCCCGTCGCGAAAATTCCCCTGCAAGCATTCGCTGGCGCTGATGTGGATCAGCGCCACCCAGCCGAACGATTTTTCCCCCTCCAACCAGATACCGGAATGGGTCAATGACTGGCTCGGACGCCGCCGCAAGGGCGCCGCATCGACGGCGCCCGCCGCCGGCCCGGCCGGCAAGAGCATCGGCGAAGCCGAGGCGACCGTGATCGAGGCCAAGGCCGAGGATCCGGCAGCGGCCGAACGCCGCGAGGCCGCGCAGAAGAAGCGCGCCGACGACACTCGGGTTTCGATCGCCGCCGGCCTCGAAGAACTCGACCAATGGATATCCGACCAGCTCCGCCTTGGCCTGTCGAGTTTTGTCGATGCAGCCGGGGAACGCTGCCGTCGCATCGCCGCACGCCTGGTCGACGCCAAGGCCGCCGCGCTCGCCAGCCGCCTCGACGAGTTTCCCGCGACGCTGCTTGCGCTGCGCAGCGAGGAGCGGCCGGAGGCGGCGATCCGCGAACTTGGCAAGCTGGTGCTGCTTGCGCGTGCGTGGCGCGCTGCACCCGACGATCCCGAGTTGAAGCGGCTCGTTTCTACCTCGGAGACGCGCGAGCAAATTCTCGGCGATGCCGACGCACTGCACGTTTCGGCCACCTGGGAAGTGCTTGGCGAGCGCATCGAGACGCGGCGCGACGGCCTGGTCAGCCACGCGACCTGGCTCCTGGCTGTCTCAGGGGATGAGCCGCGCTTCGCCCTGCTTCAAGATTATTATCCGGCTTCGGCGGGGCGGCGCTCGCAGGCCTTTTCTCCGGGCGAGCGGTTCGATGCCAGACTGGTTTTCTACCCGGCGCGCCTGCCGATGCGCGCACTGGTGGCCGAGCGCGGCGGTGATCGCCCATCCGACGAGACATGGCCGTCCTCACCGGTGGGAGCCGCAGCCGACCCGCTGGCGGCGCATACGTCAAGGCAGGACGCGGCGGCCTGGACAAGCCAGTCGCCGCTGCTTCTACCAGCCGGATCGCTGGCGCGCGACGAACGCGGCGCGCTGTGGTGGCAGGCCGACGGCGGGTCGAACGGCATCGCTTTGCCGGTCGCGGGCAGCCCGCCGGAGGCGGCGCTCGGCATCCCGCTGGACGGTTCCGCCGGCCTGTGGGACGGCGCGCGGCTCGACCTGCTCGCCGCGCGAACCGCGTTCGGAAGGCTCGATTTCTGATGAACGACGCCGAGCGCTCCGCCCTGGCCAACATGCGCGACTGCTGGATCACCGGCGGGACGGCGGCTGACCTGGCGCCGACCGAATGGAGCGCCTTGGTTTCGGCCGCGCCGGCGGACGACCGGGAACGCCTGCTGCTGGCGATCGCCGGTCAGGCGCTGGACGTCGCCTTCCGGCCGGCGGCGCCGAAATCGCTTGCCCGCCGCGCGCCCCTTCCCCGGCTGGAGCTGCCAGCGCTTCCCGAATGTTTGCGGCCATTGTTTCGCGCCGCACTCCGGCAGGCATCCGATGGGCGCGGGCGCACGCGGGTCGCCGCCCTCGCGGCGGCGCGCGGTTTCGTCGCCCACCCGCTCGACTGGATGCCGGCCGCTTCCGATCTCGACGCCCCGCCAGTCTATGCGCCATGGTCCGACTGGCAGGCGCAAGGCGACGGAAAGGCGGCGCGCGCCCTCGAAGAATTGAACACCGAAAACTGGGCCGATTTCTACCCGGCGGCGCGGCGAATCGCGCTGGCCGATATCCGCCGATCCGACCCGGCGAAAGCGCGGGCGCTGCTGGAGGCCAAGGCAGCCTCGGAAGCGGCGGAGGCGCGGCTTACCCTGGTCGAACTGCTGCGCGTCAATTTGAACGTCGCTGACGCGCCATACCTGCAAAGCCTTTCGGCCGACCGTTCCGGCAAGGTGAAACAGCTTGCCGCCCGCCTGCTCGCCCGCATCGGCCAGGCAGGCACGGGCAGCGAGACCGCGGCCGACGCGACGGAACTCGCCGGCTTCATCGAGCAGGGCCGGACGGGCTTGCTGCGCCGGCGCACGACCTACACGCCGCGTGAACTGAAATCGAACGCGCAGACGCAGCGCCGCGCCGAGCTGTTCGAAAATTGCCAACTGGTCGACCTGGCCGCGCGGCTCGACACCAGCGAGGAGGAACTGGTCGCCGGCTGGCAGCTTGGCGGCACGGCCGGCGCCGATCGCGAATTCGCAGGCATGGTGGCCGCCTCGGGCAGCGACACGGCGGTGGCGCAGTTCGGCGAACGGCTGCTGGCGCTCGGCGACCTGGCGTCGCTGCGGCAGTTGCTGCCGCGCCTCGGCGACGCGGCCCGGCGCGGCTTCGTGAAGGCCGTGCTTGCCGGCGGCGCGACGATGCTGCCCATGCTCAACGCCACCGAAGAGACCCAGCCCGGCAGCTTTGGACGCGACGAGCTGATGGGCTCACGCCTCTACAAGGAGATCCGCGCGGCGATCGCCGGCCGCAACGACACCGACCGGCGGACATTCGATCTCGGCGCCTTCGGTTTTCTGGCGACGCCTTTCGCCGCCGAGGCCATTCTTGCCGACCTGACCGCGGCCGGTCTCGCTTCCGCCGACCCCTCGCTGGCGCTGCTGCGCCTCAACGCCGCTCTCGGCGAACCAAAGAGCTGATCTGGAGAGATGTGATGACCGCCCTGCTCCGCCTGCCCGCCGAACAGGCCCATGCCCCCGAACTGCAAGCCCTGGCGCGCGACGACGACGCACAGAAGCCGCAAGGCTGGACGCTGTCGCCAAAGGCCGTGCTGACCTACCTGCTCGGCGGCAAGGCCGCCGACGGCACGGTGATCTCGCCCAAATATGTCGGCAGCCGGCGGCTGATGGAGACGGCCGTCGCCACGCTCGCCACCGACCGCGCGCTGCTGCTGCTCGGCGTGCCCGGCACGGCGAAATCCTGGGTGTCGGAGCATCTGGCGGCCGCCATCATGGGCGATTCCACCATGCTCGTGCAGTGCACCGCCGGCACCGACGAGAACCAGATTCGCTACGGCTGGAACTATGCCGAGCTGCTGGCCAAGGGGCCGAGCGAGGCGGCACTCGTACCGACGCCGCTCTACCGCGCCATGCAGGACGGAAAACTCTGCCGGCTCGAGGAACTGACCCGCATGGGCTCCGACGTGCAGGACACGCTGATCACCGTGCTGTCGGAAAAGATGATGCCTATCCCCGAGCTCAACTCGGCCGTCTATGCGACACGCGGTTTCAACGTCATCGCCACAGCCAACAACCGCGACAAGGGCGTCAACGAACTATCCTCGGCGCTGAAGCGCCGCTTCAACGTGGTCGTGCTTCCCTTGCCCAACGACATGGAGGAGGAGGTGCGCATCGTCTCGAAGCGCGTCGGCGAAATGGCCGGCGGGCTCGACCTGCCGGTGCCAAAGAATGTCGGCGACGAGATCGCCCGCGTGCTCACCATCTTCCGCGAGTTGCGGTCCGGAGCGACCGCCGACGGCAAGGTGACGCTGAAGACGCCGTCCGGGTCGCTCTCCACCGCCGAGGCAATCGCCACCGTGGTGGGTGGTCTCAGCCAGGCGGCATGGTTCGACGGCGGCAAACTGTCCGCCGACGGGCTCGCCCCGAACATGGTCGGCGCGATCGTCAAGGACCCAGTGCAGGACAAGGCGGTGCTGGAGGAATATCTGGAGACGGTGTTGAAGAAACGACCAGACTACGCAGCCTATTACAAGGCGCTGAACGACTCGCTCTGACCGATGCCGAAAACCTCCTATTTCGGCATCCGCCACCACGGGCCGGGTTCCGCCGACAGTCTTTTGAAGGCGCTCGACGAATTGCGGCCGGCCGCCGTGCTGATCGAAGGCCCGGCCGATGCCTCCGGCCTGCTGCCGATGCTGGCCGACGCGGCGATGCGGCCGCCGGTGGCGCTGCTCTGCTATCCGGAAGACGACCCGACAGCGACCAGTTTCTGGCCGTTCGCGGAATTCTCGCCGGAGTATCAGGCCGTCCTGTGGGCTGTACGCAACGGCGCGACGGTCCGTTTCATCGACCTGCCCTCGTCGGAGCGGTTCGCTTCGATGCAGGAGCGGCGGCCGGCACCCGACAGCGAGCCCGACGATGGGACAGCCTTGGCGGCCAATCCGGAGGATGCCGCCGAGGCGCGGCATCTCGGCGAGGACGTCGCCGAGGAGCCGCTGCAGATGCGCGATCCGATCGGCACGCTGGCGCGCGCCGCCGGCTATGAGGACGGCGAAAGCTGGTGGTCCGACGTCATCGAGCAGAACCCGGCGCCCGGGCCGATCTTCGCCGCGATCGCCGATGCGATGAGCGCGCTGCGGGAGGGCGAGACCTATCTTCCGGCGCTTGAGGCCAAGCGCGAGGCGCATATGCGGCAGGCAATCGCGGCGGCCGAGAAGGAATTCGATGGGCCAATCGCCGTCGTCTGCGGCGCCTGGCACGTGCCGGCGCTGAAATCGGCCGCCTCCAGGAAGGACGATCAGACATTGCTCAAGGGCATGTCGCGCAAGAAGAGCGCCATGACCTGGGCGCCCTGGACAGGTCCACGCCTCGCCTTCGCCCACGGCTACGGCGCCGGCGTGACGGCGCCCGGCTGGAGCAAGCATCTGTGGCAGATGCGCCGGCGCCAAGACGCCGCCAGTGTCTGGCTGGCAAGGATCGCCGGCGTGCTGCGCGCGAAAGGCCACCTGATTTCGACCGCGTCGCTGATCGAGGCTGAACGGCTGGCCCGCGCCTTGGCGGCGATCCGCGAACGGCCCAATGCCGGTTTCGAGGAACTGCGCGACGCGGCGATTGCGGCGCTGTTCAACGGCGACGCGATCCTGTGGCAAGTCATCGAGGCCGAACTTCTGCTCGGCAGCGATGTCGGCGAAATTCCGCCGGACGTCCCGCTGGCGCCGCTTATCGAGGATCTGCAGCGTTGCCAGAAGGAAGCGCGGCTGAAACCCGAGGCGCTGGAGCGCGAACTGGCCGTCGACCTGCGCTCCGAAAGCGGACTTTATCGCTCGACCTTGCTGCATCGGCTGAACGTGCTCGGCGTGCCGTGGGGCCGGATCACCGATGCCGGCCGCAGCCGCGGCACGTTCCGCGAGCGCTGGACGCTGCGCTGGGAGCCTGAATACGCGGTGCGGCTGGTGGAGAACCTGATCCACGGCCCAACCATCGCCAAGGCGGCCAATGGCCGGCTGATCCAAATGCTCGGTACGGCGGACAGCCTCGACGTACTGGCGAAGCTGGTGCAGGGCGCAATCACCGCCGATCTCGCTGAGGCGTCAATGGCGGGACTGGCGGCGCTCGAACAACGCGCGGCCCTGAGCAGCAATTGCCAGGAGATGCTGGCCGCCATCCCGCCGCTGGCCGACATCACGCGTTACGGCGAGGCGCGGCGCACGGATGCGGGGCGTCTCGCCGGACTGCTGGAGCGCCTGACGATCGAGGCGGCGATCGCGCTGCCTTATGCCGCCCGCGATCTCGACACCGATGCCGCCGGCTCGCTCGCCGCAGCGCTGCGGGCCGCCGACAGCGGCATCGAACTGGTCGAGGCCGGAGAGCCGGTCCTGGAAGTGTGGCGCAAGGGACTTGCCGATGTTCTCGACAATGCCCGCTCGACACCGCTGGTCGCCGGATGCGCGGCGCATCTGCTCTACGAGGCGGAAGCGCTGAGCGCGCTGGAAGCCGCCGCGCTGCTGGAGCGGCGCTTGTCGCCCGGGACGCCGGCGCTCGACGCCGCTGGCTTCTTCGAAGGGTTTTTCAGTGGCGCGGGCCGGCGGCTGATCTATGACGAGGCCTTGCGCGGCGCTGTCGATGCGTGGCTGAAAAGCCTCGACGGCGAGACTTTCACCGCCCACCTGCCACTGCTGCGGCGCGTCTTCTCCAGCCTCGACAGCATGGAGCGCAAGCGCCTGATCGAGGCCGTGCTCGGGCGCGCCGGACGGCTGCCGGCGACACTGGCGCCGGCGCCCGACGGAGGCGCCGGCTGGCGGAGGCATCTGGCGGCGCTGCAACCCCTGCTTGGCGGAGCGGCCAATGGATGACACGACCGAAACCGGAACGCCGGAGCACCTTTCCCCCGACGCCGAGCGCGAGCGCCGCTGGCGGCTCGCCGTCGGCGCCGACGGAGCGCAATCGTCGGCGCTCTCGTCCGAGGACCGGCGGCTTTCGGCGGCTCTGAACGCGCTTTACGGCGACGGCGAGGACAAGGGCCAGGATTCGCGCAAGCGGCGCGGCGGGCTCGGTCGCTCGGCGCCGCGCGTGGCCGAATGGATGGGCGACATCCGCTCCTTCTTCCCGCAGCAGGTCGTGCAGATTATCCAGAAGGACGCCTTCGAGCGGCTCGACCTGAAGCAGATGCTGATGGAGCCGGAGTTCTTGAAGGCGATCGAGGCCGATGTGAATCTTGTCGCCGACCTGATCTCGCTGCGCAACGTGATGCCGTCCAAGACCAAGGATCTGGCGCGCGGGTTGATCGCCGACATCGTCGCAAAACTGATCGAACGGCTGGAGCGCAAGACGGCGGAAGCGATCCGCGGCGCGCTCGACAAGTCGCGGCGCACCAACCGGCCGCGCCAGCGCGACATAGACTGGCGGCGCACCATCCAGGCCAACCTCCGCCACTACCAGCCCGAGCACAAAACCGTCGTTCCGGAAAAACTCGTCGGTTTCATGCGCAAGCAACGGCGGCTGGTTGATCTCGACGAAGTCGTGCTCTGCGTCGACCAGTCGGGCTCGATGGCGAGTTCGGTCGTCTACGCCTCGATCTTCGCCGCCGTCATGGCTTCGCTGCCGGTGGTGAAGACGAAGCTGGTCTGTTTCGATACGGCGATCGTCGACCTGACCGACGATCTCGCCGATCCGGTCGAGGTGCTGTTCGGCGTGCAGCTCGGCGGTGGCACGGACATCAACCAGGCCGTCGCTTATTGCACCGACCGCATCGAGCGACCGACGAAGTCGCATCTCATCCTGATCACCGACCTCTACGAAGGCGGCACCGGCAAGGAGATGCTGCGCCGGCTGGCCGCACTTGTCCGCTCGGGCGTCAACGTCATCGTGCTTCTGGCGCTGACCGACCAGGGGCGACCCGCCTATGACGCCTCTATGGCCGGGCTCGTCGCCGGCCTGGGCGTCCCGGTCTTCACCTGCACGCCAGACCTCTTTCCGGAAGTCATGGCTGCAGCGTTGCGCCGGGACGATATCGTAGCATTCCTGGCCGGTGCAGATATCAAGGTGGTTCAGGCCGATGAATAGAATGCAGGAGGCACATTCTAGGGCCTGTTGATATTCAGGCCAGAGCGGGCTGCAAATGGCACTTTTCTGCGCTTCCGGTGCTCATGTACCAGCACGTACACTCCGCTCCGGTTCTCGAAAAGCACCATTTTCGCCTCGCCCTGACCTGAATCTCAACAGGCTCTGATCCGGTGTGGTCCCGACACCGCGGAACGATTCATCGAACTCCATTCTTCGTCACAATTCGGCCCGCGCCTTGCCGTCGATGCGGAAAGCGGCGCGCGGATGCCATACACGATCCCGTCCGCCGCGTAGTGGAGCGTCTCCGGTGCGCGCCGGATCGCCGAGATTGTGGATACGCCCTGCCTCCTGACCGGCGCGCACCGGCGTGCCCAGCCTATGGAACGGCTCGAACACGCCCGAACTCGTCGCCAGCACATAGCCGTCATGGCCCGGTATGCGCAGGATGTTTTCCGGCTTTGCCTGCCGCGGCTTGCCCGTGGGCGGCAGGATACCGAAATGGGCGAGCACGTTGCGGACGCCGCGCCGGCAAATGCCCAGCGCGTCGAGAGAAACAGTGCCGGCATCCGTCAGCGCGTGCCTCGGACATCGATCATGGCCTTGATCAGACCGTCCTTTTCATGTGCCCAGAGTGCGATGTCGCGCGGGCTGTCGCGCAGCGTCGTGCGATGCGTGACAAGCCGGTCGACCGGTATCTTGCCCGCGCGGATCGACGCGACGACGTGCTCGAAATCGGCGTTTGTGGCGTTGCGGCTGCCGATCAGCATCATTTCCCGCTTGTGGAATTCCGGGTCCGAGAAGGTGATGTCGTCCTGGACGACGCTGACCATGACCAGGACGCCGCCATGCGCGACATAGGCGAAGGCAGCCTGCATCGAACGGCTGTTCCCCGTTGCGTCGTAGACGACGTCGAAACCCGTTCCGACGGTTCGCTCGGTTACGTTTTCGAGAACCTGCCCTTTCGACGCGTCGATGACGAGGAAACAGAGCTGCCGCGCGGCAAAGGCCAGCCGCTCCGTACTAACGTCCATGATGGTCACTTGTTGTTTCGCGATTCGGGCGAACAGCGCTGTGCCAAGACCTATCGGCCCGGCGCCGATCACCAGCGCGCGACTCCCCGGAACGCCCATGGACCTGCGCACCGCGTGAGCGCCGATAGCCAGGAATTCGACCGTCGCGGCCTCGATCAGCGACAGGCCTCCGGTCGGCAGCAGGTTCGCTACGGGAACCAGTATCTGCTCGCTCATGGCACCGTCACAATGCACGCCGAGCACCTGGATCGAAACACAGCAGTTGGGCTTCCCCTGGCGGCACGCGACACACGCTCCACACGACAGGTAGGGATTGATGATGACGTCCTGTCCGACAGACACGGCGGCGGGTCCATTGATCTCGGAGACAATGCCCGAAACTTCATGGCCCATAACGCGCGGATAGGCCAGAAACGGATGCTTGCCCTCGAAGATGTGATAGTCGGTGCCGCAGATGCCGACATGGGCGACATCGATCAGTGCCCATCCTTCCGGCGGACTGCCGAGCGCGGAGTGGGCGGTGAACTCAAGCTCTCCTGGGGCGACGCATCGGACGATGTTCACGCTGGCGTTCATGTGGGCGGCGTCCCCTCCTGCGATGCATTGGTTGTCGAACCAACCGGCCCGGCGGCGGCGCCGTCGGGCCGGTGGGCGAACTATTCGAAGTCCTTGACGTTGGCCGCCGTCACCAGGCCGGCGCCGGTGTCGACATTTGCTTCCACCTTTTCCCCCTTGATCGCCTTGACGACCGTGTCGATCCCGAGTTCACCCATCTTGGCGGGGAACTGCGCTACGGTCGCATCCTCGACCCCGGACTTGATCGCCTCCAGCTCTCCGCAGCAGGCGTCGAAGCCGACGAGTATGAACTTGTCGTTGGCGATGCCGGCATTGGCGATGGCCTGCGCGGCACCCGCCGCAGGCGGACCGCATGCGGAATAGATCGCCTTGAGGTCGGGATTGGCGGTCAGGATGTCCTCGGCGACCGAGGTGCCGAGTTCCTGCGTGCAGTTCGTGGCGCCCTTGCCGACGATCTCCACCTTCAGGCCGCCGAGGCCTTCCTTCATGCCGTTGACGCGGTCGTCGAGCGCCGGAACGCCCGGCACGCCTTCGAGGATGCCGATCTTGTCGCCATCCTTCAGGACGGTCTTCAGATATTCGCCGGCAATGCGACCCCCATTGAGGTTGTTGGTCGACACCAGCGCCGTCTGGCCTTTCCAGTCGGGAATGCTGTTGTCGATCAGCACCACCTTGACTCCCGCCGCGACTGCCTTGTCGAGCGCCGGCGCCACGGTCGGATCGACGGGCGTGATGGCGATGCCCTGCACGCCCTGGGTGACCATGGATTCGATCAGAGCGATCTGCCCCTCGATGTCGGTGGCCGACTGCCCCTGGCCGACGACCAACTCGACATTGTTGTCAGCCGCGTATTTCTTCGCGGCGTCCTCGATCGTCGAAAAGAACGGAACCGGGAACTTCGTTATCAGACCGACCTTGAGCTTGTCGGCCGCGAAAGAAGGCGACGCGAGCACAGCCGCGGCCGCCAGGCCTCCCAAAAGTGCATGTCTCAGTTTCATGTTCACCTCCCTGGATAATGGCCCGCCTTCCGATGGAAGCCGTGTCGGCCAGTTGCGCGCGCGGATGCGCCCGCAATCCCTTCAGGCTCAGGCTCCGACGATCATCGCAACCAGATCCTGCTTGTTGTTGCTGTTCGGTGTGAGTTCGCCGACCTTCCGTCCCTGCCGCAGCACCATGGCGCGGTCGGCGAGTTCGACGACATGTTCCATGTTGTGGGTGATCAGGATCACCGCGTTGCCATGGTCGCGCAGCGTCGCCACGAGATTGAGCACCTGCCGCGATTCCCGCAGGCCGAGCGCCGCCGTCGGCTCGTCGAGGATCACCACTTTGCGGGCAAATACCGTGGAGCGCGCCACCGCGATCGCCTGGCGCTGGCCGCCCGACATCTTGGCCACCACGACATCCAGCTTGGGCAGCGTCACCTTGAGCCGGCTTATGACCTGCCTGGCCTCGGCGTCCATGCTTCGCTTGCTGAGGAAGCGCAGCCCGCGCGGCAGCCACGCCGGGCCAGCGATCTCGCGGCCGGCGAAGAAGTTCTGGGCCGGCGTCAGATTGTCGAAGAGGGCAAGATCCTGATAGACCGTCTCGATGCCTGCAAACCGGGCGTCGGCGGGCGAGCGTATCGCGGTCTCGAGGCCGTCGAGCTGGATCGAGCCGGAATCCAGATGGTGCAGCCCACTGATGCACTTGATGAGCGTCGACTTGCCGGCGCCGTTGTCGCCGAGCAGCGCAAGGATCTCGCCGCGCCGCACCTGCAGATCGACGCCGTCGAGGGCGAGCACAGAGCCAAAGCGCTTGACGGCGCCGTGCACCGACAGGACCGGCCTTTCGGCCGCGGCCGCAAGCGGCTGAACGGCGGCGCTCATTGCGCCCTCCCCGCCTGGGCGACCCGGACGCGGCCCTCCAGATAGTTACGCAGCACGTCGGATTCGACTGCGATCACGATGACGACGCCGATGACGATGAGCTGGAAGAAGATGTCGACGTTGAGCAGGTTGAGCGCGTTTCGGATGACGCCGATCATGATGGCGCCGATGACCGCGTGGCCGAGATGGCCACGCCCGCCAAGGAAGCTCGCACCGCCGATGATGACGGCCGCGATGGTGTCGAGTTCGAGCAGGTTGCCGAACAGCGGTGATCCGGCATCGGTGCGGCCCGCAAGGATGACCGCGCCGATGCCGGCGCAGGTGCCCGAGATCACATAAGTCGACACGAGGACCCAGTTGACTGGGATGCCCATCGCCATGGCCGCTTCCGGCCGACCGCCGACCGCGTAGATCCAGCGCCCCCATACCATCGTCCTGGTGAGGACCAGGAGCAGCAGGCCGACGCCGATGACCACGAAAACCGAGCCGGGCAGGCCCCAGACGGCGTTGCGGCCGAGCACCCGGATCGCTTCCGGCATGCCCGGAATGGCGCGGCCGTCGGCGAGTTGCAGTGCGATGCCTTTGCAGATGCTAAGCGTCGCCAGCGTGATGATGAATGGATGGGGCAGTCGCCCAAAGACGTAGAACAGCCCGTTCACCGCGCCGACGAGCGCACCGGATACGATCATCGCGATGATGACCGCGGTCGCCGAACCGCCAGCCTGAAACAACAGCGCGCCCACGACAGACGCAAGCGCAAGGTTCGATCCGACGGACAGGTCAATACCGCGCGTCAGGATGACGAGATGCTGCCCCATCGCCACGACGGTGATGACCGCCGTCTGCGCCAGGATGTTGCTGACATTGCGCGGTGTGAGAAAGACCGGAGACAGAAAGCTTAGGACGATAATCAGGGTGATCAGGATAAGCGCCGGGCCAATCCCAAGCAGCCTCAATCCGAGGTCGAGACCGGAATAGGAGCCAGACGCGACACTCCGTGACGGCACGGGCGCCTTCATGCCTACTCCAGCGCTTTCTCCAGCGTCGGACAAATTCTCTCCCCGCCGAACCCAAAGGTTTCAGCACCACAACAAGTTTCTTGTCATTGCTTTGTATCGATAAAAGACAACGTCCAAACTATTTGCGTCAAGTTGTTTTTTATGCATAAAAGTCTTCAGGAAAAGACACGCCCGAGTCACCCTTATGAAACCGGATACCGTCTACAAGAGTGCGCTCAACGCGACCTTGCAATTGCTCGGCAACGGCGAGTTTGCTGCGGGACTACCGTCGGAGAATCTGCTGCGGGGCAAGATCGGCGTCAGCCGCACCACGGTGCGCAAGGTTCTGCGAGAACTTACGAGGCGCGGCATTGTCGTTCAGGAGGACGGCACAAAGATTCCAGGCCGTCCGGTCGGTAAGGACGATCTTTATAGCGGACCTGAAACGACACCGCGCAATGAGCATGTCGAACAGCAGTTCATGGAGTGGATGCTGCGCGGCGGCATCAAGCCAGGCACACTGATCAACGAGTTGGAACTTGCCCGACTGTTCGGCGTAGCGACCAATGGCATTCGGGAATTTCTGATACGATTCAGCCGTTTCGGCCTCGTCGAGAAGAAGAGGAATTCAGGCTGGCTCTTCGAGGGATTTACGGAGGACTTCGCGCTGGAGCTGTTCGAGATACGCGTGATGTTTGAGCTGCGATCCGCGCGCCTCTTTGCCAGCTTGCCACGGGAATCGCCCTTGTGGGGGCGCCTCGATGCGCTGAAGCACCAGCATATTGACCTGTTGGAGAACATCGAGGTGCGCTACCACGACTTTTCAAGCCTCGATAACCGCTTCCACCGGCTGGTAAACGAAAGCTCGCCAAACCGGTTCATCGACGATTTTTCCGATATCATCACCCTCATCTTCCACTACCACTACCAGTGGAACAAGGCGGACGAGAAGGAGCGCAACAAGGCCGCCATCATGGAGCATCTGGCCTATATTGAAGCGCTCCAGTCCAGAAACCGTCGCTTGATCGAATCCGCGTGCCGAAAGCACTTGCGATCGGCGCGCAACACCCTCTTGCGATCGTTGGCAAAATGATTGGGCCTCTAACCTTTGCGTCCGCGGTTTCTTCGAGCATCGAGCGGTTTGTTTGCGGCCTTCAGGCCGCAAACTGTTAAAGGCGACCGGCTAGTCACTATCACGAACGACGAGTTCCAGCGGCCAGACCTCGCGGATGATCTTTGCGCCCTCAGGCCCCGCGAAGGCCGGCATGGACTGCAACAGCATCTCCGCGAGCCGCCGGCCCAGCGGCTCCAGCGCCGGACGGAAGGCAGTGAGCGATGGTGAGTAATAGCGGCAGAGCGCCGTGTCGACGATGACAACCACTGCCACGTCCTTGCCAGGCTGCAAGCCCATCTCGACCAATGCCCGGCAACCGCCGAGAGCCATCGCATCGTTGTTGAAAATGATCGCGGTCGGCGGTTTTTTGGCACGCATCAGGTCTGGCGTCACCGCGTAGCCGCCGGACTCGTTGATGGAACCGGCTGCTGTCAATTGGGGATTAAAATCGATGCCATGCCGCTTCAGTGCCTTGCGGTAGCCCGCCATGAAGAGATAGCCGAAATTCAGATTATGCGACGGGCGGACGGCTGCGATCCGTGTGTGACCGCGCGAGGCGAGGCGATCAACCGCATCGGACCCCGCCTTCTCGAAGTCGAGGTCGAGGGACGGATAGGACCGGCCGCCGGACTTGCTGCGACCGAGCGTAGCGAAAGGGAAGCCCACCTCGGTCAAATAGTCGATGCGGTCATCCTCGCGGCGGGTCGCGGCAAGCACGACGGCGTCGGCGCGGCGCGTTTCCACCACGCGGCGCAGGCGCTCCTGCTGGTAGTCGCCAGGCGCGCCCATCACGACCATCAGGTCGAGTCCGTGTTCGGCAAGCTTCGCCTGCAAGCCAGTGAGGAACGGAATGAAGAACGGCTCGCCATATTGCTGATCGCCCGGATGCGGCTGCAGCATGAAGGCAATCGACTGGGTGGCGCCGCGGCGGAGATTGCGGCCCGACTGGTTCGGCGAGTAGTTCAACTTGCGCGCGGCATCGAGCACGCGCTGCCGCGTTTCAGCGTTGACATCCGCGCGGCCGTTTAGCGCGCGCGAAACCGTGCCGATAGAAATGTTCAGGTGTCGCGCAAGATCGTGAATGCTGGACGCCAAAGGTAAAACTCCTCGGATTCCGGCTATCATTCGCGGAGGTTCCGGCCAAGTCGATTTTATGCGAACTCGCAAAAACCGATTGACATTCTACGGCATGAGGTGTGTTGTCGTAAACGTTTACGGGAAAACGTTTACGGGAAAACGTTTACGGGAAAACGTTTACGGAAAGCCGTGAATGACGGCCTGGAGGGGCCGCGCGGGAGGAGCGTTGGGATGATGAATGTCGTCCTCGTCGGCTGCGGAGCCATGAGCAAGGCCTGGCTCGATGCCGCCAGAGAGGTTCCCGGAATAGCTGTCGTCGGCCTGGTCGATCTCGACGCCGACCGGGCGAAGGCGCGTGCCCGCGAATATGAGCTCAACGGCGTCGTCATCGGCACGAACCTCGACGCGGTGCTCGACCGGACCAAGCCACAGGCGGTGTTCGACGTGGTCGTGCCAGCGGCGCGGCGCGAAGTGGCGTTCTCAGCGCTCTCGCACAACTGCCACCTGCTCACCGAGAAGCCGCTCGCCGACAGTCCCGAAAACGCCCGCGCCATTGTAGAACGCGCGCGGCAGGCGGGCCGTGTTCACGCTGTCGTGCAGAACCGCCGCTATGTCGCCAATGTCCGGCGCATCCGGCGCTTTCTCGATTCCGGCGCGATTGGCGCCCCCACCAGCATTCACGCCGACTTCTTCGTCGCGCCGCACTTCGGCGGATTTCGCGAGGAGATGCGCCATGTGCTGCTGCTCGACATGGCGATCCACACCTTCGACGCCGCGCGATACATGGTGAACGGCGACCCGAAGCGCGCCTTCTGCCTCGAATGGGAGCCCGCCAATTCCTGGTACACGCACGGCTCGTCGGCGACCGCCGTCTTCGAGTTCGGCGGCGGCAAGGTTTTCACCTATCGCGGAAGCTGGTGCGCCGATGGCTTCCGCTCGAGCTGGGAGGCCGGCTGGCGCATCATTGGCGAGCGCGGCAGCCTCGTCTGGAATGGTTTCGATGGGCTGAAAGCCGAGGTCGCGCGGTCGGAGCGCGAAGGTCTGTTCGACCGAGTCGAACCGATCGAGGTGCCGCCGCTCGACCAGAGCGAGCGGGTCGGCGGCCATCTCGGTGTCATCCAGGATTTCGTCCGTGCCGTCGAAAGCGGCACCGAGCCGGAAACGCGCGGCGCCGACAACATCAAGAGCCTCGGCATGGTCTTCGCCGCGATCGAAAGTGCGGAGACCGGGCGTCGAGTCGACATTACGCAGGACACATGACCCATGCCGAACCCGCTTCTCGACATCCGGATCGGCACGATGGTGCGGGCCAATCTCGATGACCCGGCCGCCTATGTCCGGCAGATCCTGCCGCTCGGCTTCGAGAGCATCCAGCCCTTTTTCTGGCAGACGCTTGGCGGCAAGGACCTGTCCCGGCTAGCCGGCGAGCTGCGCGAGGCGATCGGCGATGCCGACGTCATCATCAGCTCCATCGGTGTGTTCGGCAATCCCTTGGAGAACGGCGACACCGACCGCGAGGTGCTCGCCGCCTGGGAAACAGTCATCGACAACGCGCATCTGTTCGGCACCGACACCGTCAGCGGCTTCACCGGACGCGTTCGCGGCAAACCGCTCACCGACAGCCTGCCGCGCTTCCGTGAGGTATGGGGCAGGCTCGCCAAGCGCGCGGCGGACAAGGGCGTACGCATCGCCTTCGAGAACTGCGCGATGGACGGCAATTGGTCGAGCGGCGACTGGAATATCGCGCACAATCCCGACGCCTGGGAGCTGATGTTCAACGAGTTGCCGGACGACAATCTCGGCCTCGAATGGGAGCCCTGCCATCAGCTCGTCTATCTAATCGACCCCATCCCTCAGATCCGCAAATGGGCGCCGAAAATCTTCCACGTGCACGGCAAGGACGCTACGGTGCGCTGGGACGTGGTGCGCGAGCACGGCGTCTTCGGCAAGCATCCCTTCGTGCAGATGCGCACGCCGGGTTTCGGTGACAGCGACTGGACGCGCGTGATCAGCGAGCTGCGCCTCGCCGGCTATCGCGGCGCGATCGACATCGAAGGCTGGCACGACCCGGTCTACCGCGGCGCACTCGAGATCACCGGGCAGGTACGGTCGCTGCACTACCTGAAGGACTGCCGCGGCGGAGGAGAATTCGTGGCCAATCCAGTTTGAGCCCTCGCATAGCGAGGAAGAAAGGGAGGAAGTGCAATGAGCATCGGAATGGGAAGGATTTTGCGGCGCTCGGCCCTTGCGGCGGCGGCCATGGGAATCGTCGCCGCCCTAGGGACGTTGCCGGCGCAAGCGCTCGACGGCAAATGGTGCAAGGACGTGCATATCCGCTTTTTCGTCGGCGGCGCGGAAGGCGATGCGTTCGGCACAATCGTCTACAACGGCGCCAAACAGGCGGAAGCCGATCTTGGGGCGAAGGTCGACTACATCTTCTCACAATGGGACTCCGAGAAGATGGTGCAGCAGCTGCGCGAGGCCGTCGCCGTGAAGCCCCAGGGCATCGCCATGATGGGCCATCCAGGCGACGCCGCGATCATGCCGCTTGCCGAGCAGGCGCATAAGGACGGCATCAAGATGATGTACCAGAACGTGCCGGTGGCTACGGTCGTCGCCGCGTTCGGCGGGGGTTATGTCGGCGCACAGCAGGAGCAGCAGGGCCGTGCTCTGGGCGCCGAGGCGTTCAAGCTTGCCGGGATGAAGGCCGGCGACAAGGCGATCATGATAGGCCCGTTCGAGAACGAGAACCGCGGCGCGCGCGAGCGTGGCACGGTTGCCGCGCTCGAGGAGGCTGGTGTGACCGTGATAAAACTCTCCTCGCCGCCGAGCGGCGAATGGGCATCCGACCCCAACCTCGCTATTCCAGTAATCACCGCAGCACTTCTCAACAATCCCGACGTCAAGGCAGTCGGTTATCCGGGCGGACAGATGCTCGGCAACGTGCCGACCTACATGCAGGCAGCCGGCCGCAAGGCGGGCGACATCTTCAACTTCGGCTTCGACACCAGCCCGCAGATCGTCGAAGGTTTCAAGGGCGGCTGGGTGCAGCTTACCGCCGACCAGCAGCCCTTCCTGCAAGGCTATCTGCCGATTGCCAGCCTCTGCCAGCAGGTCGTGCTGGGCCTCGCGCCGATCAATGTCGATACGGGCGCCGGCTTCGTCACGCCGCAGAACTACGAGATCGTGGCCGAGTTGGCGAAGCAAGCGCTTCGCTGACCGTGTCCTCCCGGCCGGCCGGACAGATCCCGGCCGGCAGTCCTTCACGAGGTCTGCCATGGGCGAACGACTGATCGAACTGCGTGACATCACCAAGTCCTACGGCAACGTTTATGCGCTTGGCGGTGTCAATCTGACCGTCGACCGTGGCGAGGTGGTCGGCCTGATCGGCGACAATGGCGCCGGCAAGTCGACGCTGATCAAAATCCTGTCGGGCGTCGTCAAGCCAACTGGCGGCGAAATCCTGATCCGCGGCAAGGCGGTGACGGGGTGGAATGCAGCACGCTCGCGCGAGGCTGGCATCGAGACCGTGTTCCAGGATCGAGCTCTCGCCGTTCAGCAGACCATCGTGCGCAACATCTTCATGGGCCGCGAACTCAGCGGCTTCATGGGCTGGCTGAAGGTCCGCAAGGAGATCAGCGAGGCCAGTCGCCTCATGCGCGAGATCGGCTTCACCTCAAAAGTGTTCACGCCACAGTCGATCGTTGGTCAGCTCTCGGGCGGCGAGCGCCAGGGCGTGGCCATCGCGCGCGCCATCTACAAGCAGGCGGACCTGATCGTGCTCGATGAGCCGACGACCGCGCTCTCGCTCACCGAAACCGCCAAGGTTTTCCACTTCGTGCGGCAGGTGAAGGCGAGCGGCCGCTCGATCCTGTTCATCGGCCACAATATTCATCACGTCTTCGACATCGCCGACCGTTTTGTCGTGCTCGATCGTGGCAAAGTGGCGCTCACAGCCGACAAGCGCGACGTCAAATCAGCCGAACAGCTCATCAACTTCATGGAAGATGTGGCGCATCCGGGCGGGTTGGCGGGTCTGCGCGACGCAACGACGGAGCACGCCGCACAATGAGCAACATGGTCGAATCCGGTCGTCCCGACGGCATGCCGCTGAGCCGCCCCGCTGAAACCGACTGGAAGCATCCGTCGGAAGGCTTACTGCGCGGCTTGATCCTCGACAACCGCGCAGCCCTCGGCACGCTCGCAGTCTTCATCGTGATGATGGTGATTTTTACGATCGCCAACCCGACGGTATTCACCACCTGGTATCTCTACAGTTCGGTGCTCACCACACTGCCGGTCGCGCTCTTCGTCGTCGTGCCGCTGGTGTTCGTCGTCACCTCCGGCGAGATCGATCTGTCCTTTCCTGCGACGATGGGATTTGCGTCCTGGGTCTTCGCGCTGGTGGTGCAGGCCGGCTACGATCCGTTCCTCGGCATCATCGCGGCGATCGTCACCGGCACGGTGCTCGGCTTCCTCGTCGGCTCGCTGGTCGTCTATGCCGGGCTGTCGTCGCTGATCGCCACGCTCGGCATGAATTTTTTGCTGCGCGGCCTGATCCAGATCATCAATGAAGGCAGGTCGACCGCGCTCACCTCGCTCAACGAGAGCTGGGCCTACACAATCTTTTCCAGCCAGGTCTGGGGAATTCCGGTGCAGATATTCTGGGCGCTGGCCTTCGTCATCCTCGGGGCGCTGCTCTTCAACCGCCACCGCTTCGGCGCGCAGGTAAAGGTCGTCGGCGACAATCCCGACAGCGCGCAGCAGATGGGCATCGACGTCAAGCGCGTGCGCGTGAAGGTCTTCGTCTTCGTCGGCATAGGTGCCGCCATCGCCGGCACCTTCTCGACGATGATCAACTTCACCTGGTGGCCGACCTCCGGCGACGGCTATCTGCTGCCGGTGCTGGCGTCGGTGTTCGTCGGCGGCACGCCGACCTGGGGCGGTGTCGGCACCGTGCTCGGCGGCGCGATCGGCGCGGTCACTGTTTCCTTCATTCAAACCGGCGTCGTGGCAGCGGGCCTCAGCGGCTTCTATGTCCAATTCTTCAACGGATTGATCATCATCCTGTCACTACTCGGTCACAGGTGGAACCAGGCGCGATACCGCTGAAGAGCCTGTGGTAAGTCACATCGACGAGATCGGCGAACTTCGCCCTGCCTACCGGCCTAAAGCCAGATATTGAGGCTCGGTGAATTCGAGCACGCCATGCGAGCCTCCCTCGCGGCCCAAGCCGCTATGCTTCATGCCACCGAAGGGTGCCGCCGGGTCAGAGACCAGCCCTCGGTTCAGCGCAACCATACCCGCCTCGATCCGACGCGAGACCTCCATGCCGCGGCTTATGTCTTTCGTGAAGACATAGGCGGCCAATCCGTATTCAGTATCGTTTGCCTTGTCGATCACCTCTTCCTCAGTGTCGAACCGGGTAATTGCCGCAACAGGCCCGAAAATCTCTTCATGGGCCATCGCGGCGTCGGCCGGCACATCGACCAAAACCGTCGGCGGGTAAAAGAACCCGCGGACACTGGGCTTCTCGCCGCCACACAGCACCTTCGCGCCCCTGCTTACGGCGTCCTTTACAAGGCCATCTATCTTCGCGACCGCCTTTGCCGTGATCATAGGACCGCATTCCGTGGCAGGATCGGTTCCTGGTCCAACGCAGAGCGCTTCCATGCGCCGGGTCAACGCGTCCACGAATCTGGGGTAAATACCCGCTTGTACATAAAGGCGGTTAGCCGCCGTGCATGCTGCGCCAGCATTGCGCATCTTGGCAACCATGGCGCCCTCGACCGCAGGTTCGAGGTTGGCGTCGTCGAACACGATGAGCGGCGCGTTGCCCCCAAGTTCCATCGAGCAGCTCAGCACGGTCTTCGATGCTTCAGCGAGAAGTGTACGGCCAACCGCGGTGGAGCCGGTAAATGAGAGCTTGCGGACGCGCGGATCGTTGAGCATGGCGTTTGTAACAGGCCCAGGCGTCGTCGTGGTGATGACGTTGACGACGCCGTCCGGCACCCCCGCTTCCTTGTAGAGCGCCGCCAGCGCATAGGCTGTCAGCGGTGTTTCCGTCGCAGGCTTCAGTATCACTGTGCACCCCGCGGCCAGTGCCGGTGCGATCTTGCGGGCCGCCATTGCTGCTGGGAAATTCCACGGCGTGATCAGCACGCAAACACCGATCGGCTGATATTCCACGATGATGTGATTGCTGCCTGACGGAGCTATGCCAAAGTCGCCGATAATGCGCACCGCCTCTTCAGAGTTCCAGCGGAAGAACTCGGCGGCGTAGGCGACCTCGCCCCGAGCATCGCGCAGAGCCTTTCCGTTTTCGAGGGAGATCAGCATCGCGAGCATCTCGGCGCGCTCGATCATCAGTTCGTAGCAGCGCCGCAGGATGTCAGAGCGCTTCCGGGGAGGTGTCTTGCGCCAGCCCTTGGCTGCCGCGGCGGCAGCCTCGACTGCGGCAAGTGCGTCGTCAGCAGTGGCGTCCGGCACTGCTGAAATGACTGCTTCCGTCGAAGGGTCTATCACCCGGATCTGGCGGCCGCTGCCGCCCTCTACCCATTTTCCGCCGATGAAAAGTCCGTGCGAGAAGCTCTGGAAGTTCACGTCGTCCTCGTCGTCTAGAATGTTGTGCTGCATGATGTTCATCGGATGGTTCCAACCAGTTCAGAAGGCACTCGTGTCGCCGTCGTAGGCGGCGCGAACCAGACGCTTCATGGAGGCGAGATCGAGCGGACGAGGGTTGTTTTTAATCAGGCGCTCGACGCCAATCGCCTGCTCGGCTGTCCAGTCGAGCTTCTCTTCTGGCAGCCCGAGTTTCGCCAGCGTAGGCGGGATATCGATCAAAGCAAAAAGCCGCGTCACCTCGCGGATTGCCACATCGGCGCTTTCTTGCGTGGAGCACCCGGCGACCTCGAGGCCGAGCGCATCGGCTATTTCTGCCATCTCCGCCTGTGCAGCCGGGCGATTATAGGTCATGACATACGGCAGCATCGTCGCAACACCCAAACCATGCGGCGTGTGCGTCAGGGCGCCGACAGGGTACTGGACAGCATGAGCCGCTGCTGTGCCGGCCGTACCGAAAGCGCAGCCCGCCGCGAGCGCACCCATCATGACGTCGGCCCGGGCGTCCTCGTCTGTTCCATCCGAGAAGGCGCGCACCAGGCTCCTGCCAAGCAACCTGATCGCCAGCAGCGCGAAATGGTCGCTGAGCGCACTCTTGCCGATGAACACATGCTTCTGTGCCAATTCGGGGTCGATGCCCCGTCGAGCCGCGGTGAAGGCTTCGATGGCGTGGGTCAGCGCATCGGCGCCGGCAATGGCCGTAAGAGAGGGGGGACAGGTCATCGTCAGATCCGGATCGCAGATGGCGGCTGCCGGAATCAGGTAGGGGCTGGAAATACCGACCTTGAGTACGCGGCTGGCGTCTGAAATCACGGCAACCGGCGTTGCCTCGGACCCGGTTCCGGCTGTGGTTGGCACAGCGATCACCGGCAATATTGGACCCGGGACCTTGAACTCTCCGTAGTAGTCCCGCAGCACTCCGCCATGCGTCAGCATAAGCGAAGCGCACTTGGCCATGTCGATGCAACTTCCGCCACCAATCCCTACCACGACGTCCGGGCTGAAGGAGCGGGCTTCCTCGGCGCAAAGGCCAACGCTGTCATAGGGCACATCTGGTGCTACGCGGTCGTGAATGAAAGTGTGAAGTCCGGATGCCTTTAATACGTCGACGATACCGGCGAAGGCAGGTGTCGACGCGAACCGTGCATCGGTGCAAATCAGGGCGCGGGAACCGTGTCGCGCTGTGACGGCGCCGGTGGTCTTCGAAAGACCTTTTCCGAACAGAATCTCCTTGGGAAGTCGCAGTGCCGCAAACAGGCTCAAAGTGTTCCCCATATAAAATCGTATAGGATATCGGATTGACGAGGGCGGACCATCGCGGTATGGGTCGGCTCTGTCAAGAGGCAAACATGAACAGCCAGCTTCTGCCTGACGTCCTGGAAGATGCCCGCGCCGCGGCCGGAATCAGAGCCATCAATAGGCACCACGGCCTTGCCGAAGAGGCTTATGAGGCGATTTTCGCCCAACTCATGGCCCTGAGGATCGCCCCGGGTTCCCGCATCACCGTAGACAATCTGGCGCGTGAGCTGAATGTCTCGCAGACGCCTATCCGCGAGGCTCTCGGCCGCCTGGAGGGCGAAGGACTGGTGATCAAGACACATCTGATCGGCTACAGCGCGGCACGGCAGATCTCACGCCGCCGCTTCGACGAGCTCTACGAACTTCGCCTCCTATTGGAGCCAGACGCAGCGGCGAGGGCGGCACGACAAATGGATGAGCGGAAGATTGCCGAGTTGAGGGAACTCGCCGGCGTTATGTCGCGCCGTCAGGGCGGTGATGAGCGTGTTCGCTATTCTGCCTTCGCCCGCCTCGACGCTACTTTTCACGACCGGATACTGGAATTCGCCGGCAACGACCTGATCCGGCAGACGCTCGCGCATCAGCACACTCATTTCCACATCTTCCGCCTCATGTTCCATTCCAGGGTCACCGAAGAGGCGCTCGATGAACACGAGGCGTTGCTTGCGGCCTTCGAGGCGGGAGACGGCAAGGCGGCCAACCAGGCTATGCGCGAACACATCGAGCATTCACGCGATCGGCTGTTGCCGGCATTTGAATGATTAGGCCCAGGCAGTGGACCTGATCGACGAAGGTTGATCAATGAATGAACCCGGGGGCTTGCCCCACGCTAACCAACGGAGGAACGAAATGACCGGCAAAAAGATACTGATGCTGACGGGGGAATTTACCGAGGAATATGAGATTTTTGTCTTCCAACAAGGAATGGAGGCGGTCGGTCATACAGTCCATGTCATCTGCCCCGATAAGAATGCAGGAGACAAGATCCAGACCTCGCTGCACGATTTTGAGGGCCATCAGACCTATATCGAGCGCTATGGCCACTTGGCCGACATCAACAAGACCTTCTCCGAGGTGAAGCCGGAAGAATACGACGCGGTCTACTGCGCCGGTGGACGCGGCCCCGAATACATCCGCACCGACACGCGCATTCAGGCGATCGTGAAGCATTTTCACGACGCCAAGAAGCCGATTTTCACGATCTGCCATGGCGTCCAGATCCTTGTCGCCGTGGACGGCGTCGTGCGGGGCAAGAAGGTCGCGGCACTCGGAGCCTGCGAGCCCGAGGTGCGGCTCGCTGGCGGTACCTACATCGACGTGAAGCCGACTGAGGCTTATGTGGACGGCACGATGGTCTCGGCCAAGGGCTGGACTGGTCTTGCAGCCTTTATGCGCGAATGCTTGAAGGTGCTCGGGACGGAAATTCGGCACGGTGCTATTGCCGGCAGCGTAAAAGCTGCGGCCTGACAAGCTGTCTCGCTTCCGTTGCTACCCTCCTTTTGGGTAGCAACGTTGGCGCGATACCGCGCAACCGGAGCTTGTGCCTGCGGGGAGTTGCGAAGTGGGAAGCGCCGTCAGGGCTCCTACTGGAGCCGCTCGGGTTGAGATTGGATTGAGCATACTGAGGCACACCGTCATCTGACGACGCTCTTCATTCACAGTAAAAAAGCATACATCCGCTTCGCGTCTCATGCTTGAAATCGCGGCTGAACTTCCTTCTCTGCTTTCCCTGCCTCCAGTTCCGTCAAACACCTTATCTCTGTATCCACGAAACCGGCAGCAGGCCAAAGATCGACGGCTGCCAAGAGCACGAATGAGTCAAAGCCGTCTGTCGGTAATGCGCCTAACTCGGTCGTAGAGGCCGCAATAGCAGACTACCAAAAGCGGTCATCTGCACCAGACTGTAGCAACAATCTAAGGGAGCTCAGCCAGATGGCGATTGCAGCGGGGTTTACGAAGACCACGACGTTGGCTCGCGGCTTTTCGTATCGATTGCGACGCGCCTGAACTGCTTGTCCAATTTAGAGTATTTCTCAATACGGTTGCGCTCCTAAAAAGCTTATCGAAAGTCCGCTCGGTATTTCGTTCAAGGTCGATGAAAGGCCGATTTTGCATTAAGTGCGCCCTTTATAACAACGCGGCCGCAGGTTACGAATATGACGAGATACAGCTTAAACGTCTGAGGTGGAGGCGGGCTGCAGCAGCGATGAAGACGCAACCGCCCGCCAATATCACGATCGGGGTCAACCAGCACCCGCCGCTCGTGCAGTTCACGCTTCTGTCGGTCCAGTACGCGTTCCTGCTATCCGTCTATCTGGTGCTGGTCGTCATCGTCGTGCGCGCGGCCGGCGCCGGACCCGAGACGGCGCGCAGTGTGGTCAGCATGGCCATGATCGCGTCGGCGGTTGGGACCGTGCTGCAGGCGTTGCCGCGTGGGCCGGTCGGCTCCGGCTTCCTGGCGCCGCCTGTATTTTCCGCCGCCTATCTCGGGCCGTCGATTTTGGCCGCCAAGGACGGAGGGTTGCCGGCGGTGGTCTGCATGACGGTGTGCGCCGGCTTGTTCGAGATGCTGATCGCGAGCGTGCTGCACCGGCTGCGCATCGTCATACAGCCCACCATCAGCGGCTTGACCATCTGCATCATCGCCTTCGAGCTCGGCATCGTTGGCCTGCAGAACGCCTAGACGTCAGCGGCGAGCGGACAGACTTGTTCCTCGCCACGATCGCCGTCTCGACCCTCACCTTCGCGGTATGCGTTGGGTTCGCGGTGTGGGGAAGGGCATTGGGCGGCTGGTGTGTTCGCTGCTCGGCATGATCGCCGGCGTGTCCGCCGCCGCGCTTGGCCTTTTCGACGCAGCAGCACTCTGCCGCTGTTCCTGCCGACCCCTGCGGCGCGCGAGGACCTGAACGAGGAAAGCGCAATGTCCGCCGGCTTGAGCGACGTGGCGATCGGCGTCTTCGTCGATCGATCATCGACCTCGGTGCGAGGGCCCGAGGTCATGCTGCGCCTGAACTTCGACATGTAGAACGCGTGGCGCGCGCCAGGTAGAGCGCCGGGAACGAGGAGGAGACCGAGGTGAAGGACCCCGCCGCACCGATCCGAATCTGGTATCAGAGTTTCATCAATATTGAGGCGCAGGCGCCGTATTTCAGGCGGCTGCGCGCCTATATCGACAGCGTGAAGTCGGCGTCCACGTCGGTTGACATCCATGGCATGACGCCGCCCGACCGACATTTCCACCCGGTCACCGAGTTCCGCGGGGCCGCGCAAACGATCCGCAACGCGATACGCGCTGGAGAAGAAGGTTACGATGCCTTCGTGATCGGCCATTTTCCGGAAGTAGGTCTGCAGGAGTGTCGGGGCGTCGTCGATATTCCGGTCCTCGGCCTTGGGGGAGGCCGCTTTGCTGTACGGATGCATGATGGGCCGCCGGATCGGCCTGGTCACCATCAACCCCGTCTTCGTCCCCATCCACGAGGCGCAAGTAGTCGCCCACGGCCTGCGGGAGCGGGTGGTCGGCGTCAGGTCTATCGAGGCCGATGTGGAACGCCTCATGCGCGCCTTCGAGGACGCCGAAGCCCGCGAGGAGATCAGACGCGAGTTCGAGGCGCAGGTCGCGCCCTTCGTCGCGGCCGGCACCGACGTCATCACCCCTCGGGCGGCATGCCGATGCTGCTGTTTTCGGGTATGCAGCCTTTCACCGTGAATGGCGCCGCCGTGCTGGAGGGTATCGCGGCGACCGTGCGGATGGCGGAAATGGTCGTCGCCACGCACCGCATCACCGGCGTTGCCGCGGGGCGGAGCGGCCAGTACCGCCTCGCATCCCAGGGAGCGATCGACGACTTCATCGGGGGCTGAACCCCCGCAGAACCAGGCCGCCGAGAGCGCCGGTCTTGAGCGGCGCATGACGGAGCTTTGGTTGTCACCCTCCTCGACCTGGCGAGACGGATAATTCAGGGCGCTCGTCTGCCGGCAGAATTTCCACTCGCCTCTTTTTGGGGCTCAGAGTAGACCTTACAGACGTGGCCTTTCCGGCGGTAGCTTGTCCTGCCATGCGGCCTTGTCAGAACCTGAGCGATTTATTCCGCCAGAGCCGAAACCCACCCTCGAACGCGTTCCGATTGTCGCCTCGGCGACAACCGGGAGGCAATTCATCGAGCTTCTCGACATTGCCGCCGCCGATGACCACGTAGTCAGGCTCCATCGCCGCGCGCAGTCTATCCACGACGTCGAATACGAATTTCTTCCATTTCTCCGAGCCGTGTTTTTCCAGTCCCCGCTCTCCGACATAGTCTTCGAAACTGCGGCCCTTCTTGTAGGGAAGGTGCGCGAGTTCCATCGGCTGCGCGACGTTCTCGACGATCATCGCCGCGCCGAGACCCGTGCCGAGTCCCAGAAACAACATGCGTCCGCCTTCATAGCTGCCGATGGCCTGCATCAGCGCGTCGTTGACAAGCTTCGTTGGCTTGCCAAAGCTCGCGACGAAGTCAAAGCCGACCCAGCCTTTGCCGAGGTTGGCCGGCTCGATGAGGGGCTTGTCGTGGTGTACGGGCCCCGGATAGCCGATCGAGACGACGTCGAATTGCAAGCCGTCCGCCAGTGCTTTGACCTTGCCGATCATCTGCCCCGCTGTCATGTCCGGCCCGGACTTCGTTTTCCGTTCCTCTCCGCCTGAACTCAGCAAGATTTTCACGTGCGAGCCACCGACGTCGATGGCCAGCACCACCGGGTTGGCATGGATATCGGATGCCTTTGAGGCCGTGCTCACCGCATTTTCTCCGTTCGCCTTACTGTTCGGGATCGATCCAGCCATTCGGCGGCGTCAGCGTGTCTGTGGCGCTGGCCGGCCCCCAGGTGCCGGGTTCATAGATGTCCGGCGGCGATTTGTCGTCGAGCACAGGACCGACGATCCGCCACGCTATCTCGCTCGCGTCCTGCCGGGTGAAGAGTTGGGCGTTGCCGTTCATAGCGTCGCCGATCAACCGCTCATACGGCTCCATGTCGCCGACATCATCGTCAACCGCCGCGAGCTCCACCTGCTCGCCCAGCATCTCGTCACCCGCCGCCTTGCGGCGAGCGCCGATGCCGATCAGCATCTGGGGAGCGATGCGGAAGCGGACATAGTTCGAATCCCCGCCCTTGATCTCGTCGAATACGTCGATCGGAGGCCGTTTCAGCCGAACCACCACCTCGGTGACGTGCACCGGCAGGCACTTTCCTGCCCGGATGAAGAATGGCACATCCCGCCAGCGCCAGGTGTCGACGAAAAAACGAACGGCGGCGAATGTCTCGACCGTGGACGCCGGCGCGACGCCGGGCTCTTGCAGGTAGCCGGCAAACTGGCCGCGCACGACGTCGCCGGGCGTCAGCGTCCGGATTGCCTTCAACACCTGAACCTTCTCATCGATGAGATCGTCGGCCGAACGCCCGATGGGGGGCTCCATCGCCAACAGAAGCAAAATGTTGAGAAGGTGATTTTCGATCACGTCCCGGATGCAGCCGACCTCGTCATAGAAGCGCCCGCGCCCCTGGACGCCAAAATCCTCGGCCATGGTGATCTGGACGCTCTCCACATAGTTGCGGTTCCAGATTGGCTCGAGGAACGAGTTGGCGAAGCGGAAATAAAGCAGGTTCTGGATCGCTTCCTTGCCGAGATAGTGGTCGATGCGGAAGATCGATTTCTCCTCGAAGGCGATCTGCAAGACCCGATTGAGCCAGCGCGCCGATTGAAGATCGCGGCCAAACGGTTTTTCGACCATCAGCCGCCCACCGTCGGACCCGCCGGACTGCTCCAGCCCCTGGACCACCGGCTCGAACATGCTTGGCGGAATGGCAAGATAATAAAGCGGGTGCCGAGCCGGCCCGAGGGTATCCCGCAATCGATCAAAGGTGGACTGATTGCGGTAGTCGCCGCTGACATAGCGCAGCAGGGCCGCCAGCTTTGCAAAGACGGCTTCATCGACATTGCCGACGGCCTTGGCGATACCATCGCGGGCACGAGCCTGGAGTTGTTGGACGTCCCAAGCGTCCAGCGCGACCCCGACGACCGGTTCGCTCAACCCGCCCCGCGCAACCATTGAATAGAGCGCCGGGAATATCTTCTTGTGCGCGAGGTCGCCTGTTGCCCCGAACAGCACCAACGCGTCGCATCGTCCGTCCGTCATGATCGACCTATTCCTAGACGCATCCGTGGCCCCTGGCGGCTTCCGGCCTCCGGAAGAACCGTCGGCAAGGATAGCCGAAGACGGGCCGGTTTAGCCAACCTCTCCAGCGGTAATTTCGACTTTGAATTCGGTACCTTCCCAATGCCCCGCCTCATGCCAGAAGAAGGTGAACATAATGGCGCCGCCCGGCTGGATACCGGCAACCGGCAGATCGACGAGATGAATGCCAAACACGTTTTGGCAAGTCTCGCTGTCCTGATAGGTTTTCCCGTCATCGACGCTCCAGTGAACGAGCGCGGAAGCCAGGACTTCCACGCGCAAGCATTTGCCGGAGGGGATCGACCGGATCTTGTTGTTGAAACGCCATGACCGGATGGGCGAGCCGGTCTTTCCCTTGACGTAACGTTCCACGCCCTGCCGCGGCATGTCGAAGACTTTGCCATCGCGGAGCGAGCGTAAAAGCTTGATATGCTCCGAATGAGCCCACACCAGGGGCATGGCGCTCCCGGTGGGTCCGCCGCGCCGCAACTCGCGATCGGGCATGTCGTCGCCATCCCACACCTGCTCGGGAAGGAGGCCGCCCGGGCCCGCGCTGCCTTCCAGGGTGGCCAGCAGGCTCTGCGCCCTATCGATACGCCCGGCCGCCAGTTCGTAGTGAGCACGCTCTCCAACGAGCAGCGGCCACGGCCTGCCCTTGCCGACACCATCGAACGGCGCGCCATCGTCATGCTCGCCATAACCGTCACCGGTGTATCGATACCAGACCGGACCCTGCGGCAGGTCGCAACGCAGGTCGGCGTCGATGACCCTGACGGTATCCAGAATGCGCGGATCGTCGGCGGCCCTCAGGCCGAAGCGGACAAGGGCCAATGCGTCGGGGCTTACGATCGCCTGCGCCGGCTGATCGGCCTCGCCGGCCGGCCGGTTCTTGATCGGCACAAAACCGTCTTTCGGCGAGGCTGCGTCCGCAACATCCGGCGGCGCGATGCGGACGTAGTAACCCTTCACTCCATATCGCTCGCATAAGTCCGTGTCGGTCACATAGGTCCAGCGCTCGATCTGTTCGTTCCAGCAATCGGCGGTCTCACACAGATAGCGCGCGGCATCGCTCCTGCCTGACGTGTCGAGCATGTCCGCCGAGGCAAGAAGAGCGGCAATCTCGACGGCAAGAGTGAACGGGCTGTAGCCTGCGTCCTCCTCCCATCTGTCTTCCCCAGTGACCGGACCGTTGCGCACCAAGAACGATGCGGCGCGCTCGATCATCGTAATAAATGTCATCAACGATTCCGGGAGAAGTTGGCCCTCACGAATGAGCGCATCCGCCAGCAAGATCGGAAAGGCACACTCGTCCATCTGGATGCCATCCCAGTAGGCTGTGCCATCCAGCCACGCATTCTGCGGCCAATGGCCGTCGGCCTCCTGAATTGTCCGGAGATAGGCGAGTATCTGCAAGGCATCGGCGCCGGCGCCGGCGGCCAGGAATCCACCCGCGGTCTCGACCAGGTCGCGCGGCCAAACCAGGTGATAGCCGCCAAGATCCTCGTCGCCCTTGCTGAAGCCCCATGGGATCGAAAGGCTTGCCACGGCCGGGCCTGGAAAGCCGAGCGGGCGGTGCGTAGCCAGAACCGCCGTGCTGATACGATACGTGTTCAAGTCCGACGCGCCCTTGCGATCGAGCGCAAGCAAGGTTTTCTGCCAGTCGCGCCATCCGGCGACGTAATTTTTGGCCGCGGCATCGAAGCCGGCCATGAGGCTGGCCCGCGCGTTATAGGCGGCTTCCTGTGGGCTCGGACCAAAGGCCAGGGCAAGGAGGGCTCGTGGTGCGTTGCCCGAAAAGCCGATCTCCCCGGTGAGCGCGACGTTGCCGTCGTCGGCGCGTTGACAATCGGTGTCGAGACGGCCCGATTTGCTGAGTTGCTGCCACCCGTCCGAAAACCCGACATAACCCGCGGAACTGGATGCCCAGGGCAACGATGAGGCGAGCGCCAGCGATACACCGCCGGTCCCCGTTGCGAACAGCATCTGCTGTCCCTTGTATTCCCCGATCCAGGCGGTGTTGCCTGCACCTGAATTGACCAGGTGGGGTGCGAGCAGGGCGTAGATGCGGAAGTCGCCAACTTGCCCCTTCAGGGCGGTGAACGTGATCGCCTGCAGCACTGTCGGCCGCTCCGGATCGACGAGGATTTGCTTCTCGATCCTGTAGGCGCCGTCGATTGCCGTGTTGGTGAGGCGATAGGCCGGCACACCATCCTCAAACAGCTCAACGGCATGGTCGGCGTGTCGTTTCTCTTCCGAGAAATACCCGGCCGGGCCACAGACAATCAGCCCGAGATCGCGGGTACAGGCATGATCGACACGGGGATAGTAGACTTCGTTCAGAATGCCGTGGCTGAGCGTGAACCAGACCCGGCAGGCCGGCGAAAGCGCGGTGCCGACGCCGCTCTTGGCGCTCGATGTCCAGCGCGCAACGATGCCGGGCGCGCCCGGCGCGACAGCCTGCGTTGTTTCCACTCGAACATCACCGCCCCGCTCAGAATCGGTGCCACTATATCGATATCTTGAATAAGCGTCCCGGCGGCATTGCACACCGGGACACCAAGCATGTCGTCAAGACCGTACGGGACGCTGCCTGGCGGCGTCCCGCATTTCATTGGCTGGACTAGTTCTTGACGACGTCTTCGAGGAAGAACCGGCCCAGCGGGTTCTGGTAGAAATTCTCGACGTTCTTGCGCGAAACATTGATGTACGGGCTGTAGTATAGGTCGATCCAGTTGACGTCGTCCTTCGACATCTTCTGCAGATCGACATACATCTGCTCGCGCTTGGCCGGGTCCATCTCGATGCGCGCAGCCACCACCAATTCCTTGACCTTTTCGTTGTTGTAGCGGGTCATGTAGTTCATGTTGGCGTCGTGCCCGAGCACGAAGGTCGTCTTCTGATCTGGGTCGAGAATGTCGTTCGTCCAGTAGTTGACGCCGACGTCATAGTCACCTGCCACCAGCATGTCCCATTCCTGGCTGGGGTCGACCTTCTGGATGTTGACGGTCACCCCGGCCTTGGCGAGCTGCTGCTGCAGGAGGACGGCGGTCTGTTCGACGATCTCGTCGCCGGCGCGCACGACATAATTCAGCGTGAGATCGGAGGCGCCGGCATCGGCCAGCATCTGCTTCGCCTTTTCCGGATCGTAGGGCCGCTTCAGATTGTCGGCGTAGTAGTAGAGCGCGCCCTTCGGCACGTAAGAATTCGCCACCTCGCCATAACCGAAGGTGACCGTGTCGACCACCGCCTGCTCGTCGATGGCCATGTCGAGCGCCTGCCGCACTTCCTTCTTCGTAAGCGCGCCGTGCTCGTGGTTGATCAGCAGGTGATCCTCACGCGTCGACGGGTCGAGATGGACGGTGAGGTTGGGGTCCTTCTGCAACTCGGCGACGCGCGAGAACGGCACGAAGATCGCCGTGTCGAGCTGCCCGGCCTGCACGTTCAGCATGCGCGTGTTGTCGTCCGGCACCGAGATCCACTCGACGCCGTCGAGGCTGACGCGGTCGGCCTGCCAGAAATTTGGGTTCTTGGCGAGAATGACGCGGTCGCCGCGCCGCCACTCGGTGATGGTGAAGGCGCCGGAGCCGATGGGCGTCTCGGCATATTTCTCAGGGCCGAGCTTTTCGAACCCTGCCTTGGACAGGATAGAGGCGATCGGGAAGGCGAGCGTCGCCAGGAACGGCGCGGTCGGCTGTTTCAGTTTGATCGTGACGGTCTTGGGATCGGTCGCCTCGACGGTCTCCATGACGCTGAACGGGTCCCTCCACAACGAACCCTCGTCGTCACGGATGCGGGTAAGGCTGAACACCACGTCGTCGGCCGTCAGCGCCGAACCGTCCGAAAACTTCGCGTCGCGCAGCTTCAGCGTGTAGGTCAGGCCGTCCGGGCTGACATTCCAGCTTTCGGCCAGGCCGGGCTCCAGCTTGGTGCCGGTCTTGTCGACGCGGATCAGCACGTCATAGACATTTGCGAACACCCACAGGTCGATGTTCTGCGCCGTCTTGATCGGGTCGAAGGTGGTCGAGTCCTCGCGCCGGCCGATCGTCAGCACGCCGGCCGCCTCGGCCAGCGTCGCGCCGAAGGAAAGGCTGGTCATCGCCGATACCAGTCCGATCCGCATCCATTTGCTTATCAACATTGTCGTTCCCTTCTGGTTGTTGTCTCTCGTTCAGGCAGTCGCCGGGCGTAATGCGGAAGCCGGCGTTTTCGACGGCGCAAGCAGCGGCTTGTCCGGATCGATATGCGGGATGGCGGCGATCAGCGAGGCCGTATAGGCGTGTTTCGGCCGCGCGAAGACCTCGGCCGACAGGCCTTCCTCCACGACCTTGCCGCGATACATCACCACCACGCGCTGGCAGAGATGGCGCACGATGGCGAGGTCGTGGGCAATGAACATCAGCGTGAGCGACATGCGCTGCACCAGTTCGCGGAAAAGCTCGACGATCTGCGCCTGGATGGTCACGTCGAGCGCCGCGACGCACTCGTCGGCGATGATCAGCTTCGGGTCGACTGCGAGCGCGCGGGCGATGCCGGCACGCTGGCACTGGCCGCCGCTCATCGAACGCGGCTTGCGGTCGAGGAACTCGCGGCCGAGCCCGACGAGGTCGAGAAGCTCGGCGGAGCGCGCCGGGATGCGGCTTGCCTCGACCTTGCCCTGCACTCTCATCACTTCCGCCAGCATCTTGCCGACCGTCAGCCGCGGGTTAAGCGCGTTGTAGGGATCCTGGAACACCATGGCGGTCTCGCGCCGCAGCGTTGCCAGCGCGCTGCGACCGGAAGCGATATCGGTCCCGTCGAAGCGGATCGTGCCTGATGTGGCAGGGGTGAGGCCGAGGATCGTGCGCGCCAGCGTGCTCTTGCCGCTGCCGGATTCGCCGACGACGCCGACCGTCTCTCCCGGCATAATGCGCAGGCTGACGCCGTCGACCGCGTTCACCGTGCTGCCGCGCTTGAACAGCCCGCCGCCGGCGAAGCGGACGTGCAGCTTTTCGATGTCGACCACCGGCACGGCCCCCGGTGCCTGTGGTCTCGGCCCCTCCGCCGTCACCTGGTCATCCGGCAGGGAAGGATGGCTGGCAATAAGCGAGCGCGTGTAGGCGTGCGTCGGTGCTGAAAGCAGGCTGCGTTTTTCGGCGACCTCGACCACGCGGCCGTTGCGCATTACCGCGATGCGGTCGCAGACCTGGGCGACGATGCCGAGGTCGTGCGTGATCAGGACGACCGAGAGGCCGCGCTTGGCTCTGATGTCCATCAGGAGGCACAGGATCTGTGCCTGGATCGTCACGTCGAGAGCGGTGGTCGGCTCGTCGGCGATCAGGATCTTCGGGTTGCTCGAGAGTGCCGCGCCGATCATGGCGCGCTGGCGCATGCCGCCAGAAAATTCGTGCGGATAGCTGTCATAGGCCCTGGCCGGGTCCGGGAACCCGACCTGCGCCAGGATATCGACCGCCGCTGCGCGCGCCGCCTTGGCGTCGAGCCCCTGGTGGAAGCGGATTCCCTCGGCGATCTGGCCGCCGATCTTCATTACCGGGTCGAGATGGCTCGTCGGGTTCTGGAAGATCATGCCGATCTCGCCGCCGCGCACCGCACGCATCTCGTCTTCCGAGGCGCTTGTCAGCTCGCGTCCGGCGAGCATGACCGAACCGGAGGCGATCCGCAGCCGGCTTGACGGCAGCAGCCTGACCAGCGACCGGCAGAGCAGGCTCTTGCCGGAACCGCTCTCTCCGACCAGGCCGAGCACTTCGCCGGCGCCCAGTTCGAGCGACACGGCGTCAAGCAGGGTACGCGTCCCTTCTTCCGCGTCATGGACGACGGTGAGGTCGGTGACGTTGAGCAGCGGCGCACTCATTCGTGGACCCCGAACCGGTCCGCAAGTCCGTCGCCGAGCATGCTGAAGGCAAAGGCGAGCGTCACGATCGAAAGGCCGGGGAACAACGTGATCCACCAGGCCGTCGTCACGAAGGGCTGGCCTTCCGCCACCATCACGCCCCATTCGGCCGTCGGCGGCTGCACGCCGAGTCCGAGATAGCTGATCGCTGCGCCGCTCAACAGCACCAGCACGGCATCGGACATGGCGAACACCACCGATCCGGCGACGGTGTTGGGCAGCAGGTGGCGGAACATGATGCGGGTGCGGCTGAAGCCGAGGCTGACGGCCGCCACGACATAATCGTGGTTCTTCAGGACCAGCATCTGGGCGCGGATCAGCCGCGCATAGGACACCCAGCCGACCAGCGCCATGGCGATGAAGAAGCTCGAGAGTCCCGGCCCGAGGATGGCGATGATCGACAGCATCAGCACCAGGAACGGGAAGGCGAGGATGATGTCCACCAGCCGCATGAAAACGGCATCGACCATGCCGCCGAAGAAACCCGCCACCGTGCCAAGCGTCGTTCCGATGATGAACGGGAAGATCACGCCGATGATCGCGATCTGCAGGTCGATGCGTGTGCCCCAGATGACGCGCGAAAGGATGTCGCGGCCGAAATTGTCAGTGCCGAACGGATGCAGAAAGGACGGTCCTTGCAGGCGCACCGCCGCATCCTGCGCGATCGGGTCGTAAGGCGCGACGAGCGGGGCGGCAAAGGCGAGGAATACGAAGGTCGCCAGTAGCGCGGCGCCGGCGACGAGCGTTCCCTGCCGGCGAAGTCCGCGGCGCGGCCTCGTGCCCGATGCGGCGATGGCTGCGGGTTCGCTCATAGCCTCACCCGCGGGTCGAGCGCCACCGTCACGATGTCGGCGAGGAAGTTGATCAGCACGGTGGCGCAGGCGAACACCATCGCGACACCCTGCACCACCATATAGTCGCGCGAGAAGATGGCGCGCACCAGGAGCTGCCCCATGCCCGGCAGGGCAAATACTGTCTCCACCACAACGGTGCCGCCGATCAGCCAGCCAATGTTGACCGCCAGCAGGTTCACCGTCGGCACCAGTGAATTGGGCAGCACGTGGCGCCAGAACACGATGCCTTCCGGCATGCCGCGCGCTCTAGCGGCGGTGGCGACGTCCGACTTCAATCCTTCGACCATGGCGGCGCGCAGGCTGCGGGTGAGCACCGTCGACAGCGACAGCGCGATGGTCAGGCTCGGCAGCACCAGATGCGCCAGCTTGTCGGGCAGCGTTTCGCCGTAACCCGACACCGGGAAGATGGCGAGCTCGACACTGAACAGGATGATCAGCATCAGCCCGAGCCAGAAGGGTGGAAAGCCGATGCCGAAGGTCGAGGCGATGCGGATCGCCTGGTCGGCCAGCCGGCCCTGGTTGCGTGCGGCGATCGCCGCCAGCGGCACGGCGATCAGCACCGACAGCACCACGCTGCACAGCACCAGCATCAGCGTCGGCTCGATGCGCGTCAGGATCAGCTTCAGCACGTCGATCTTGTAGAGGATCGAGCGGCCCATCTCGCCATTGGCAAGGTTACGCAGGAAGTAGCCGTATTGAACGACCATCGGCTCGTCGAGGCCATACTGCTCGCGGATGCGGGCGATTGCGTCGGGGGTTGCGCGGGTGCCGAGCAGCACGCGCGCCGGGTCGCCGGGGATAAGCCGCACCAGAATAAAGGTGATCACGCTGATGCCGAATAGCACCGGCAGGAACTGCAGAGGCCGTGTGAGGACGAATTTATAGCGATGCATGGTGGTGACGGGCCTTCCCGTCCGCTTCCTGCCGCATGCGGTCAGCCTGCATCAGCTTGCCTTGCTGCGCGCGAGGAACCCGGTCAGGATCGGATAATACACGGCCGGGTTCTCGTAGAAAGGCATGTGGCTGGCATTCGGGATGATGTGGAGTTCGGCATTCGGCAGGCCGAGCTTCATGCGAAGGCCGCAAGCCGGTGTTAGTTCATCGTGCTCGCCATGGGTGATCAGCACCGGCATCGTGATCCTCGGAAGGTCCGGCACACGGTTCCAGTTCTTGAGATTGCCTATGTAAAGGAACTCGTTCGGCCCCTGCATGGTGCCGTAAGGGCCCATGTTCCAGTCGTCGAGCGAGCGGCGAACCGGGGCCGGCCACTCCGGCAGCCGGCAGACATGCCGGTAGTTGAGGATCGTCACTGCCGCCAGGTATTCGGGGTGATTGTAGGTGCCCTGCGCCTCGTGCTTCTGCATCATCGACACCGTCTCGGGGCCGAGAGAAGCGCGCAGCCGCTCCAGTTCGGAGACGAGATGCGGCATGTCCGCGACGGTGTCCTCGAGGATCAGCGTCCGCAGGTGCTGGGGATAGGTCAGCGCATAGTCGATCGCCAGCCAGCCGCCCCAAGAGTGGCCGAGCATGTGGACCTTGCCGAGCCCCAGCGCCTTGCGGACGGTCTCGGTCTCCTCGACATAGCGCCCGATCGTCCAGAGCGCGGCGTCTGTCGGCCGGTCGGAGGCGCCGGTGCCGAGCTGGTCGAAGGCGACGACGCGGTATCCCTGGTCGACCAGGCAGGAATGCGCCTCGCGCAGATAGTCGCAGGGCAGGCCCGGACCGCCATTCAGGCAGAATACCGTCTCGCTGCCGCAGCCGAAGCTGTAGGCGACAACCTTGAAGCCGTCGACATCGACCTCGATGCGGTCGTCGGCCGCCATCTCACGCCACATTGGTCACTCCGCGTGCACTGCTCCAAGCATGCTCATATTTTTAGCGGAATGTCGCGGATGCGTCAGCTATAAGAAGTGATAGGATCGTCTTGGGAGGTCGATCGCGGAGCGTCGGGATGCTGGACGAACTCACTACGATCAAACGGCGGTTTGCCGGGCGCGGGACGCTGGACTCCTGCATCGACGCCGCGTTCGAGACGGTGCGCGGCCTTGGCTTCGAGGCCATGATCTACGACTACACCCCGGTGCCGTTCGACCTCGACGGCACCATCATGATCCCGTCGATGCTGAAGCTTCGCAATATCGACGACGACATGCACGACTATTGGTGCGACCGCGGCTATTTCCGCATCGATCCGGTGCAGATCGTCGCTGCGCGCAGCTCTGCCCCGTTCGGCTGGAGCTACGACAGCGGCGTCGACACCGAGATCCGCGCGCTGCTGAACGAGAAGACCGAGCCGGTGGCGCGCTACCTGCGTGAGCGAGACCTGACCAGGGGCCTGACCATTCCCATCCACATGCCGCGCGGCGGTTACGCCACCGTGACCGGCATCCGCTTCGGCGCCAGCGAGGACATTGTGCGCGATGCCGGGACGGTCGCCCGTTTCGGCCTGCTGGCGCATGTCTTCCACGACGCGGCCTATGCTCTTTACGACCGCGCGGCCCTCAGCCCGCGCCTGCCGGCCCTGACCGACCGCGAACGCGAATGCCTTCGTCACTCAGCACATGGCTTCTCGGCCAAGGAGATATCCCGCATCATCAAGCGCTCGGTGCCGACGGTCGTCATGCATCTCAGCGCCGCCGCCCGAAAGCTCGGCGCCCGAAACCGCACGCAGGCCGTCGTGCGCGCCGCCCATTTCCGGCTGCTGGACACCTGACCGCCGGCATGGGCATCGGCCGCTTGCGCGCCTATCACTTCTCATAGCTGCCGCCGGCAATACGACTGCCTTATGGTGGCGACAGCAACGAGGAGTGCCGTTCTTGACCGAAGAGACCGAGGGCTACATCACATTTGGCGATCACCGCACCTGGTACCGGGTTACCGGGCCTCTGGATTCGCCCAGGCTGCCGCTGGTCGTCGCGCATGGTGGGCCAGGCTGCACGCACGACTATGTCGACGCGTTCAAGGATATCGCAGCGCTCGATGGCCGGGCGGTGATCCATTACGACCAGTTAGGCAACGGAAACTCGACGCGGCTGCCCGAAAAGGGGCCTGACTTCTGGACGGTCGATCTCTTCCTTGCCGAACTCGACACGCTGCTCCGAGGTCTGGGCATCCAGGACCGCTATGCCTTGCTCGGCCAGTCCTGGGGCGGCATGCTCGGGGCCGAGCATGCGGTCCGCAGGCCGAAGGGCCTCAAGGCCCTCGTCGTCGCCAATTCGCCAGCCAGCATGCATACCTGGGTGGCCGAGGCCAATCGTCTGCGCCGCGACTTGCCGGCCGACGTACAGGAGACCCTGGCGCGCCACGAGGCGGCCGGAACCATTACCGACCCCGAGTACGTCACAGCTTCGCGTGTCTTTTACGACCGTCACGTCTGCCGCGTCGTCCCGTGGCCGCCCGAGGTGGCCCGCACCTTCGCCGTCATGGATGAGGACAATACGGTCTACCGCAACATGAACGGACCGACCGAATTCCATGTCATCGGCACGATGAAGGACTGGACCATCGAGGATCGGCTACGCGACATCGCTGCACCCACGCTGTTGATCTCCGGCCGCCATGACGAGGCCACACCCGAGGTGGTGCGCCCCTATGTGGAGCGCGTTCCAGGTATTCGATGGGTCGTTTTCGAGCATTCGAGCCACATGCCCCATGTCGAGGAGCGGGAACTCTGCATCCGCACCGTCTCGGACTTCCTGGTGACGCAGGACTGAGGAGCCGCCGACAAGCTTCTCGACGCGGGACGCACCTTTTGTGCTTCCAAAGGGGGCGCCAACCAATGCCTCGGAGGCGGCAAGACGCCGAAATCTCGCGCTCGCCTTCCACCTCATTACCGGCGCGGAACACCTCGGGAAGGGTCTTGCCCGACGAATAGGCCGCCTTCCAGGAAGGCCACCTGAACGGCGACAAATTCAGTACCGGCCTGAGATCAGGCGTTGCAACCACCGTCCTGACGGGTTGTGTGCGTCAAGTTCTGCAAAAAGGCGGTCATGCGGCTTGGCGCATTTCGGCTTTCTTGTGTTCGCGTAGATCGTCCATGTTGATGTATCGGTTTGCCTCCATCCAGTTTTCATGGGTTTCGACGGCGAGCGCCCTGACGAGGCGCAGGCAGCTTTCTGCGTTGGGAAAGATGCGCACGACATAGGTCCTGCGTCGGATTTCCTCGTTGAGCCGCTCGAGCATGTTGGTCGACTTCAGGTGCTTGTGATGTTGGCGCGGCAGCCGGAAGAAGGTGAGCGTGCGCTCGATGTTCTGCTCGGCCCAGTCGGTCAGGCGCGGATAGCGGGCGGACCATTTGGCCAGCCACGCGGCGAGATCGGCGCGCACTTCAGCGAGATCGCGACGTTCATAGAGCCAGCGCAGTTCGGACAAGCAGTCGTCGCCGTGCTTTCTGGGCAGATAGTCCAGTGCGTTCCTGAGAAAGTGAACGTAGCATCGCTGCCAGGCGGCTTCCGGCACGACCTCGCCGATCGCCTTGACCAGGCCCGCATGATCGTCGGAGACGACCAGTTCGACGCCTTTCAAGCCGCGCGCCTTCAGGCCGACGAGGAAGTCCCTCCAGGCAGAGCGGCTTTCCCGGTTGGCCATTTCAACGCCCAGGATCTGGCGCCTTCCGTCCCAATCGATGCCGACCGCGATCAGCACCGCCTGGCTGGTCACAATGCCGGCCTCGCGCACCTTCTCGTAGCGGGCGTCAAGGATGAGATAGGGAAAGGGCTCATGAAGCGGGCGGCTGGCAAAGGCGGCAAGGCTCTCATCAAGCCGTTTGTTGATGGCCGAGATCGACGAGGCCGAGAAGGCGTGCCCGCACAGTTCCTCGGTGATCACCTTGCGGGTCGACACACCCTGCACATACATCTCCGCAAGCGTCGCAACCAAAGCCCGCTCCGAGCGCTGATAGCGTTCGAACAGCTCGGTCGAGAAGCGGCCCTGCCTATCCTGCGGAACCCGAAGTTCCAGCTTGCCGACCCGCGTGATCAGCGTGCGGCCGTAATGACCCGAGCGGTAGCCAACCCACTCGGCCGTGCGCTCCCCCTTCGACGCGCCAAGCGTCTCATCCATCTCGGCCTCAAGAACTTCCTGCATCACGGCGCAGATCACATCGCGAAGTCCATCCGGGTTCGACAGCAGAATCTCTTTGACCGCAGCGCTCGCGGCAGTACCTTCAATCTTGGTCATGGTGGCGTTCCTTCCAGGGAATCAGGTGACGTTGAACATCACCAGCCTGCCATGACCGCCTGTCTCTCAGCGAATTTGCAGAACTCTCCGCACACTACCTCCTGACGCTTCGGCTTGCCGAGCACTGGTTCGGGAAAAGGGCGGTGTGCACGACGCTCGGCGCTTCCGTCCGTTGCTCGGTCGTACCATACGGTGAACAGACAGTCCGCTTGCGGTCCGAGGCTGTGTGAAAACTCGGCCTGGACCTTGCGCACGAGAATGTCGTTCCTGACGGGACACAGACTTAGAACGCAGAAGGTGACCTGCCACTGAACTGTCATCCAGCGTCGATTAGAGCCTCGGCCGTTTCTGTTACGCCGTAGGGCGCGGGTTGAGCAACCGGATTACCGGTTGCGGTGAGAAGCCCGGCAAAAGCCGCCGGGGTTTGGTATCCGAGCGAGGAATGCGGTCTCGCGGTGTTGAAATCCTCCACCCATTCCGAGATGGCGCTGCGGGCATGGTCGAGGCCGAAGAACAGACTTTCGTTCAAAAGCTCGTCGCGCATCCGGCCGTTGAAGGATTCGACGTAGCCGTTTTGCATCGGCTTACCCGGCGCGATGTAGTGCCACTCGACGCGATGATCCTTTGACCATGCCAGGATCGCGTTCGATGTGAACTCCGTGCCGTGGTCGGAGACGATCATCCCCGGATTGCCGCGACGAGCGATCAGGTCGATCAGTTCACGAGCAACACGCCTGCCGGAGATCGAGGTGTCGGGGATTGCGGCCAGGCATTCCCGCGTCACGTCATCGACGATGTTCAGCACCCGGAAACGCCGCCCGCAGGCAAATTGGTCATGCACGAAGTCCAGCGACCATCGCGCATTCGCTCTCGCTTCAACCAGGATCGGAGCACGTGTGCCAACCGCTCGTCGTCGTGCCCGGCGCTTGCGCACCGTTAGCCCTTCTTCCCGGTAGAGCCGATAAATGCGGTTGATGCCTGACAACTCACCCTCCCGCCGCAGCAGGATGAACAGCCGACGATAACCGAAGCGGCGGCGCTCGTTGGCGAGATCCCGGAGCCGACCGCGCAGCTCCGTCTCCGGCGGTCGGCAGGGCCGGTAGCGGATCATCTTGCGATCGGCGCCGACGATGGAACAGGCCCGCCGTTCCGACAGACCATGACGGCCTGCAGATGCGCGACGGCTTCGCGCTTGGCGGCGGGCCCTACCATTTTTTTGACAGAAGCTCCTTCAACGCCGCCGCTTCCAGCATCTGGTCCGCCAGCAGCTTCTTCAGCTTCGCGTTCTCGTCTTCCAGAGCCTTCAGGCGCTTGGCGTCGGACACGTCCATCCCGCCATACTTCGCCTTCCAGTTATACAGCGTCGCCTCGCTGATCCCGTGTTTGCGGGCCAGATCGCCCGCCTTCGCACCGGCCTCATGCTCGCGCAGGACCGTAATAATCTGCTCTTCCGTGAACCGCTTCCGCTTCATTCGTCCGTCCTTCAATCAAGGCCGGACTCTAACTCCAAGTGGAGGAAAATCTCAGTGGCAGGTCAATGCTAATCCAGCGTTGCCAACAACAGATTTTGAGAACAGAATTTTACGCTTTTAGGCGTAAGAAGCGTTTTCACACGACTTCAGCCCCGAAGCCGACGGTCGGCAACGCGCTTCTTTTCGGCCTAGAGCGTCAGGCGATTAATGCGCAACGTATCCTGTTTGCTTGAGATAGTTCCAGCATTCGTCCGGTGTGAAGAGGTCGCATACGTTGCCGATGGCGCGCCAGAGATCGTCGTAGGTGCGGGCTGCGGCCTTGCGCAGCCAATGTTTGAGCTTGGCGAAAGCCATCTCGATCGTGTTTTCATGATGACTCTCCTGTCCGGATTCCTGTTGAGGCGTGGGATAGGCTGACGAGCCAGATACGTTGTGTTCCCACTTTTGCGATGCGCCCCTTGAGCTTTCCGCGTCGG
>NZ_JBIRCY010000023.1:0-111291 GCF_044326205.1 Mesorhizobium sp. IMUNJ 23232 | reverse complement strand
CTGACTTCATCCCCTCTCCATCCGCTTGCCGAAACAAACGGATGGTCGCAGATCGACTGAATGAGGGGGGTCAATTTTGGACGCCGATCCTCCCAGCTAAGGGGTCAAAATTGCACGCCGGTTCACACCCGGAGAAAAGAATTGTCGAGAGCGGAAGCAGGAAGACGCTTGCTCCGAGCAGCAGGAAGCCGCGACCGAAAATCCGGCGGATCGTGGGGGCAGAAGCACCCAACAGCACGCCGACCAAGACAACGGCCAGCCACGAGAGCGAACCCGCTCCATGATCTCTACCTGTCAGCGCGACCAAGGCTGGGGCCAAAGCCAACGTGCTAGCGACGCCGAAAACTGCACCCACTAAACCTCCCAGCACTGCCACCAATGCGCGCACTTTATCCCTCCCCCTCTGCCTCTTAACATAGCTAATTGGATGCCGACCGCTTTCAGACTGCGTTTCTCGCCTGGCACCCGCCAAGTCTCGAAGTTACGCCTGTAAACTATATTGTGCCAAACCAACATCGCGACCAAAGATTGTCGCGCGAATTGCGACGTGTTTTTGATGGCAAATGTGGATGGAGATGTTCTGGCCTAGGCGTCCTTCTAACCGGGACTACTTGTCTTGGTGCAGAAGATGATTTCTGCCGGTCGCGATGGTCTTCTGGTGGTGGGGCGCCATGATGCGGCGGACAGATCGCGGTCAAACAGAAAAAGGGCAGTGGCTAGCGTGAGTGCTCAACCGTTGGCCGCCAGCGGCGGCGCTGGCGCTTCGCGCGCGACCGCGAGCGGTCCACATAGCCCAAATGGCGACAAGCCGTCCTATCTGCCGCAGTTGACCCGCCTGCCACGACGGAAATGGCCTCCCGGGAGGTTTTTTTGGGGGAGGGGGGTTGTCGTCATCGGGGATGGCCGTCGCGCTCGGGCGGCCGACATCAGGGCGAAGCCGGTGGAGCGCCGATTGGCGGGAGCAGCCTCGTCGACGGCGCGGCTACAGCATCACGGCCATGCCCGGCCGGCCAGGCGCGTAGGCGGCACCCTTCTCTCCTTAGGGTAAGGGTGCTCGGCGAAAAATTCTGGATTTCCAGCACCTTGATAAAGGCGAACCGGCAGTCGGGGAGCGGCAGGGGAGCGAAGGACCCTCGTGCCAGCGATAATTCCCGCCGAAGATCCGGTGGATGAACGCGGCCGGTCCGACCGGTCCGACCCTAACCCAACTCTTTTGTACGCGTGGTAAACAGCTTCGACCAACAAGCCCGATCAAAACACATATGTCATAGACCCGGACCGGTCGGACCGGTTCGACGAATGAGCCAGGTAGTTGGTATTCCACTTCGCTTCAGAACGGCGAAGACCGCAGCCGGATGCCTTGGTAACTTGGCACACGCTCGCCGCTTTGGCGGGGTTTTGCCGGCTTGATCTCTTTGGGGAACGCGGCCAAGAGATCGCGACTGAACGTGCTCAAGGTTCCGCAATGTGTCTGGCCCCGCCGTTCACCGTGCTTCCGCCAGGCATCGAAAAGTTCTAGCTTTGAGACGATGCCTTGTGGATCGAGGTCACATTCTTCCCGAACGAACGCCGCCACAGGCGATGCCAAGTCGGAGAGATCGGCCATCGCTTCGGCCGCCGCCGGTGGAGGGACGAAATATCCTCGCTCCTTAAGCCGCTTCCACCCGGCTACCGCCCAATTGAGAATGCCGGGCAATTCCAGGAGGAGCTGGTTCGACAGGTTAGGGTTTTCCCGACCGCAAAAACTCTCAGTCATGACCAGTGGGATAAATCGGTTGGCAAGCGCCCCGGATGCATCCGCAAATGTTGGCAAGATGTTTGTGATGATCACAAATCTTGCGGCTAGGCGACCCGTCCAGGCTTCCTTATACTTCCGGTCGGCGGTCACCATATCCTCGCCGCTAATGCGGAGCAGGTTCTCCGCGAGGGCGGCATGATCCGTTTTGCGCCCAAGCCGCATGTCGCTGACGATCGCAACCTGCTTGCCGATCAGTGGCTGAAGGCCAAAAGGGTTGCCGAGACTGTTTATGGCCGGTGCGCACGCGTTTCGGTCGCCGACCAGGCTCATGAGGACACGACCAATGGTCCCCTTGCCTGAACGGGGCGGGCCAACCAGCAGAAAAATCTTCTGTAGCGAGGTATCAGGTACCAATAGGTACCCGAACATTTCCTGAAGCGTGGCAACTGACTCGGCGTCGCCCGGCCAGATGGATGCTAGGAACTCCAACCAGTGCGTCGGTTCTGCGGTCGTCGCGTCATAGTCAAAGGATAGCGCATTTCTCGTGAAAAAGCGCGACGTCGACGGCAGCAACTGGCCGGAAGGAAGGTGAAGGAGGCCGTTCCGGCATGCGACGATCTCGCTTGGCCGGGGTCCATCACCATCGAGCCAGCAGGGTGGTGCATATGTGTCTCGCGGGGTATGCGCGCAGGCGTCCAAAGCGTCCATGATATTCGCCACCTTTGCCTTGGTCGGCAAAAAGGGGCGAGGGCTTCCATCAGGCGCCGCTTCGATGGCTGCCGCGACGAAACCATATAGTTCGGACTTTATTGTGCCTTCCTCGACATCGATATAGGCGGCGCCATCATGCGCGAGCCAGTCATGGTTGTAACGCATCAAAGTCGGGCGGCGACGCCTGATGAACTCGCGCGCTGAGCGCAAGGGGTCACCACTATTTAACGACGGCGGCTCTGCGTCCAGCCTTGCGCGCGCCTGCGCCGCTTGGCGCATTGCATAGGCCTGCGGATGTCCCTGTTCGAGGACATGTTCGCTGATGCCGTGCCTGGGATTGGTGATAACATCGGCTATCGCAGCGTCGTCGTAGCCTGCTCTGATCAGTTCGCAGCAGACATAGAAGACAGCCTCCGACCGCGACGGCCAGCGGTTCGGGTTCTTGGAATCGTGACCCGCGCGGATAATGTTCCAAACCTGCTCAGCGATGCCGGACTTTGGCGCCTCACTAGCTTGAGGTTGGATGCTCGGCGGAGCGTCCACCCGTTCGGCCATTTCAAAATGTCGGATCGGGAAGCTTTGGTCGTTTGAATGGACCAAACGCGCCAATGCATGCTTGCGTCCCTTCGCGCGCTTCTTGGCGTCGGGCCAGTTAACGGTGCCTGGTAGGCGCAAAACCCTGCTCACATCGCGTGCAGCGATATCCCCCTCGAATTGATTCGCCAGGGCAAAGTTGTAGGCGCTAGCGCGGTCCGCTGATGCCTCGGAGCCATCAAGGACCATTGGCTCCTCCAGGCGCCATAGCGCCTGATATCCACCCCCACTGTCGATTAGAAACGTCGGAGATTGCGTTTCCAATTGCAATCGGATGCGCTCTCGCTCGGACTCCAGGTGATCGGCCTTTTGGGTGTCGGACGAGTTGGGATCAATCGGGCGCGGATCGACATCGACGTGAAGATACCGGACCTCGGGGATGTCAACCTTTCGGGCTTTGGTGAATCTCCTAGCGCCATCGCGCCGAACATCCGGATATGGATTGAGATGGAAATACTGATTCCGAGCGGCGTGAGCTTCTATCCAAGCCGCAACCTCCGCTTCGTCGCCCGGGTAATAGGCGCGGCTGCAGCAAAGAAACGGCCCGTCCGCCTCTTTCGCCCAGAGAACCCAGGGGCCGTCTGGTGCAAGTTTATGAAGAAACTCGACAGCCTGTTCCGCTCGGCAATTGTTGATTGCCTCTTGGACAAAGGTACCGTTCTCTATGTTCATGGTTGCGACCCGCTGCCTGCGACTGGCGGCCAAAAGGAAGACGCCTTCGGCCCTGAGCCGAGGCGTCTTTTCCTTAGGCAGGTGATCCGTCTTCGCCGGTATTCGATAGCCGGGACGCAAGCTTGCGCGCATGGGTGCGTCGGGCCTCTGCCCCTTCGCCGCGCTCTCGTGCGTCAAGTCGGCCAGCAACCCAATCGTTTATCTCACGTTCTAGAAAGGCGACCTTGTGCAGCCCCAAGGGTACCGGTCGCGGAAAAGTGCCGTCGGCGATCTTCCTGTAAATATGGGTCTTGGAAAAGGAGACGCGGTCGATAACCTCGTCCATAGATATGAAACGGTCGCTCATCGTGATTCCCTTCAAGTAACGCAGAACTCGAAGGAACATGGCCGGGCGGCACAAGCAGCGCACGGGTTTTAAATCGGCTGCCTATCTTCCGGTTTTTTGTCCGAACTGCCTCGCCAAGGTCTGACAAGTCGAAGCACTCACCGCAGGGAGGATGAGCGGAAGCGTGGCACAGAACCACTTGGTAAACGCGTTACCCGGCTTGTGCGCATCGTCGAGCACAAAGTATGGGCCGGAGATGTCGCCTGTCCTGCTGCGATAGAAGCTGATCAATTTTCGCGCCACCGACTCGTCGCTCGCGGGCGACCGTGGTCTGCCTCGCCGGGTGGCCGCGCCGCTATCTGCAACAGCGTGTCGCACCGATTCCAACTCGCCCACTAAATCGGACACGCGACTGCCAATATCTTTCGTTTCGTCGGTTTCTTGGAGCGCATCACCGACGTATGGACCAATGCTGGGGTCCATTAAGCCGTTTATCACTGTTTCAATTGCGGCGATAAAGTCCCTCAGCGGGCCGATTTTCGGCAGAAGCACATGCTCGTATCCGTAGTCGCGCAGACCGATAAGATAGCCAAGCGTCTCCTCATCGAGCTTGGGCTCCGGCCCGTTCAGTCCGGCCTGCGTATTCATTTCCGCACGATGTCCATCAGGTGCGCGCCGTAGGCCTGAAGCGCCTCGCGCTTCTCCTTCAGATAATCATGCTTGTTGTAGATTTTTTGCAAGCCAGGCCGTGCGTGACCCAGCACCGCGTCACGAATTTCCTGATTGAAGCCGAGATTGGCCAGCCGCGTCTCGCAGGTCACTCGCAAATCGTGAATGCGGAAATGCTGGAGGGTTGCCGCGTCGTTGCCCGTTTCCTGCCGGAGATGCTTCAAAGCGCCAGCATCGAGCGCGCGCTTGCCCTGCGAGAACCCGGCTACCGGCACCCGGCCATGCCTCGAAGAGAACACGAAATAGTCGTTGCGACCCGCCCAGACGGGGAAAGCCTCGAACAGCGTCCAAACAAACTCCGACATCGGCACGATATGCTCGCGCCGGCTTTTGAAGCGCTCCTTGCCAAGGTCGAGCCAACGGTTGTCGGTGTCAATCTCGGACCGCTTGCAGAAACCCCACTCGGCGCGCCTTTGTCCGGTCAGCATGAGGGTCTGATACAGCGAGCCGAACGGGTAGCGCAGTTCTTCCGCCGCCTTCCAGATCGCGCGTAGCTCGACGTCGGTAAGCGCGCGGCCGGCTTCCGTGTTCCGTGCGAGGTCCGTCCGCTTCATGCCCGAAAGGGGGTTGCTCTCGATAATCTCGCGGTCAGCCGCCCAGTTGAAGATGCGGGACATCTGCTTGCGCACCTCGCGCGCTGTGCCGACTCGGCCGCTGGCGACGAGATCGTCCATGATCTCGTGGACCTCTGAACGGCGGATATCGGCAATCGGTCGGTCGCCAAGACGCGGCACGACATGCAGGCGAAGCACGCGCTCAACGTTCTGCCAACTGGAGATGGTCCGCATGGCGTCCTGTTTCACGTGACGGTCGAGAACGGCGGAGAAGGTATTGGCTCGGCGCTCCTTTACCGCCTCAATTCGTTCCCCCCTCGGGTCGACGCCCTCGTTGGCCTTTGCGATGATCGCCCTGGCTCGGTCCCTGGCGCCGGCAAGGCTCACTACCGGCCACTTTCCAAGGGTAATACGGTGCTGCTTGCCTGCAAGCGGCCGACCGCTGTCAGATTCCCCACCTTCCCCTAGCACCCGGTAGATGACGGAGAACGACTTGGCGCCCTGCTCCGTCACCCGTAGCACAAGCCCAGGGCAAAGTTCGTCACCCATCTCCAGCCGACCCGACTTGGGCGGGTTTATTCGCTCCAGAACTTGGTTGGTCAGGCGCTTTTTCGTCGTCATAGCTATCGCTCCCCCGCTGTCATGGGTTGGGTTGGGTCGATCTTCCGAGGGTTTCCACGGGGAGCCGCAAGTGGCGGTTTTCCTAGCGACCCTATGGGACTGATCGTGTCCGCTCCCCGGAGCTACGACAATCAATTTTGGGATGAATAGGTTACGAGACGGGACAGAAAGGTAAGGAGAATCAATGGCTTGCCAAGGTTGGGGTCGAGGGTTCGAATCCCTTCGCCCGCTCCAAATTTCCCAACCACTCAAAGCCGCGGAACTCCGCGGCTTTTGTGTTTCTGAAGCGATTGAAATCGCACAACCGGAATTGCATTTCTGAGGCGACGATTACCGGCGGATGACAAGCTCGGTGATGCGACGCCCTGTGAAATCTGCGTGTGATTGTTGAGAAACGACCCCCTCCTTAGCTGCGGAGCGGTCGAGCTCAAACATCGGCATTGGTGCAGTTTAGGGTCCTTCCCATCGGGTCAAAGGACTGACCATCACTCGCCGTAGATGTCGAAGGTAAAATATTTCTTCGAAATCTCTGCGTAGGTGCCGTTCTCTCGAACGCCCCTGATCGCGGTGTTGATCTTCTCCCTGAGGGTGTTGTCTCCCTTGCGGAACCCGAAGCCGGCGCCGAGGCCGAGTAGCTCCGGGTCGTCTGTCACGGTGCCTTTGATCTCGCAACAGGCCTTTCCCTGATCCGAAGCCAGGTAGCCGTCCGCAGCGATCCCGTCGGACTGCACGGCGTCGATGCGGCCGGCGGCGAGGTCCTGGAACGCTTCGTCCTGAGTCTGGTACGCCTTGATCTCAGCAGCCGAAGCGAAGTGTTTTCGGGCGTAATCTTCATGGGTGGTGGACACCTGCACCCCGATCACCTTGCCCTTCAGGCCATCCGGCGACGGGTCGATCTTCGATCCCTTCGGCGCGACCACGACCGTCGGGGTCTTGTAGTAGCGGTCGGAGAAATCGATTGTCTTCTTCCGCTCCTCGGTGATCGACATCGATGCCGCGATCATGTCGATCTTCTTGACAGTGAGAGCGGGAATGATCCCGTCCCAGGCGGTTGGCGTCAGAACGCATTCGAGCTTGGCTTCGGCGCAGATCGCCTCGACCATCTCGATCTCCCACCCTATCCAGTTTCCGGATGCGTCGGAGTAGAAGAAGGGCGGGTAGGCCTCCGGGGTGAAGCCCACCCTGACGGGTTCGGCTCGCGCCGCGCTGCTGAAGGCTAGAGCCATGGTTAGAGTTGCTGCCGCGCAGATTCCCTTCATGTTCTCTCTCCGTTGCTTTAGCAGATATGGATACTCTTCCGGCATGGTGGATTTTGCGAGAGTATTTTTGATTTGTCGTGAATTTCCTATGCTGACATCGGAATCGGGTTCAGTTCCTCTGGAGCCATTGGCGCATCCCGCCAGCCGAGGCTGACCGGAACGTCGAACAGTCGTCCAGCCGCGAGACGGCGTTGCAGCGGCCGTAGTCCCGGAACGATGACTCGGACGGCCGGCACTCCGATTTCCGGCCGCGTCAAATCGACAGCAAGTAACCGCAGGCCGGCTTCGCGGCAGACCCGAAGACATTCCGCGACCCCAGCAGGACCGGTGCCAGAAGGGGGCACGGAACTCTCCCCGGATGGTTGAAGATGGGGCATCGAATGGAGCGAGACGCGGCGGAGCCAAAAGCCGAGGCGATCGCTATCGTCGACCGGTGCCATCCGGCATCGGACCGCGATCGAGAACTCCACCTGGAGCATTTCGGTGAGCGCTGCGATTGCGGCGCGGGACGCATCGAAATGCGCCGCTACGCCGACAGCGACCGCGCCGCCTCCCGGCTCGGCCGAAACAGCGGCGCAAACTGGAATGCGCAGATCCGTCGTCAAGTCCAAAAGGTGGAAACTTCGGCTGCGGGCCTCGAGCGAAGCAACGAGCTTTTCCTCGCCATCCACGGCGCCAAGGTTGAAGTTAGGGCAGACGTGGCGGCCATACCACCAGATTGCGGTGGCGTCGCGTTCGACCAGCTCGAGGAAAGCGGTAGCGGTAGCATCGTCCAGCGTGGCGCCTGTCGCGCAGCCATTGCTGTCCGCAACCGCGAATGCGCCCTCGTCACCGACTTCGAAGTAGCCGATGTAGACGCAGGCAGCAGGAACTAGGGCGCGATCTTCTCCATCCGGCGAGTTCGCCGCGACCCAGTCGACAGGAAGGGCTTCATCGAAGCGAGTGGGTATCCAGTCGACCACCCCGTGCGCGGCATTGGAAGCTTGCCGCTGCCGATATTGGTCTTCGCTCAGAAGAAGCAGAGAGGCAGGGTGCACTCCACTTGGCGCCACCTCGCCGTAGGTAGCCCGAACCCTCGCCTCATTGCCCCAGAAGCAAGCACTGGCCAGTTCGGCGGCCTCCCCCATACAGCTTGCCCGAGCCTGCTCGATCGTCACCCCCCGCCCGGACGCCACACGGCCCGCCTCAACTCGTGAGGCTCTCGGAAGGTGTGCTCCGCAGCTACCCTCCCCGGTTGCCGGGATGGCTACCGCAAGGTGAGCCGGGAAAGACGAAGGTGTCACCAAATGGGCACCAAACCAATCTGTTATAGCCATCCGATCTTGACCATGTCTTCATCGTTGCTCGGCTCCGTGACTGAGTCTTCACCCAAGAAAGGACTTTCTTCTTGCTTCGAGTCTCCTTCCCTGCGACAGGAACAGTCACCTGCACTTGGTGATCATCATCAACCCGAACAGGAATTTTCGGGCCTTTTCTGAACCCGCTGTCGTTCCATCAGCAAAATTGGTGATTATGTTTATATAATCGTCGAGATACGCCAAATCACCTACACTAGTAAGATGTTGAGATGGAAGAGATACGTGAGTCCGTGTCTTTCCATCTTCGTCGTCGTCTTCATCGATCATAACCTTAATTTTGTTTGTCGACTTGTCTATTATTCTATTTAGTTTATCTTTAACGATGCGTGCGCCGTTTCTTTTCAGAAATTCAATTGCTGCCTGATTCTTCTTCCCAATTTTTTCCAGATTGTTGTCTGTAATTGCAAAATAGTCTTCTGTTAATTCAATATACCCCTGCGGGTGTATCGCTGTCGATCCCGCATTGGGAACAATTCTCAAACTTCCGTTGCTAGATTGTGCCATATCACCTCTCCCGACTTACGCACATATAGGTTGTGGAAACGGATCGATATCACCAGCCAAAGCCAGCAAATCAGTCATGACGTAGCCTTCCTTGCCACTTCTGAACGGCAAGCTTGGTCTCCAATTCTTCTCCTGCAAAATCGAGTAGTCGCTGTTCGCGATCAGTTCGTAGAGCACTTCCATGACAATCCGACCGCCAAGCGGGCCAAGTCTCTCCCCACATTCCCGAAGCTGGGCCTCCTTCAGGATGTAGAACCAGAGCGGTGTATTTCCCCTCATTCTGGGATCTTCCAGAATGCATCGGACGTCTTCGTCTTCGTCCGCGGTGATCTCATCCTCGGAAAGGACGGGTATAGGTTCGATCCTCCGCCTTGCTCGCGACAAGGCGCAATTCATTTGACGAGACGCGGCTTCTCCAGACGGAAGACGCGCTGCCGCGCCGAACAATAACGTGCGGATGGGCAGGTTCGCTGACGGCGCCGGAGCGGGCAAGGCGCCAGCGGGAAGGTCACCCAAGGCTCGCGCTATTCTGGTGTCGATCCGCCGGGCGAAAAGCGGCTGCTCAACGGTAATGCCCAGTTCGCGGAAGTCGAACAACCGAGACCAATTTGCGACCCAGCTGCTCTGCAGCTGGTCTATCCCACCTACATTGTTCGTTTGTCTGAGCAGCGTGTCCAGCCCTGGATGGTGATAGCCGTTCCAGGCAGGAGTGTATTTACTTCGCACCATGCTGTGTCCGAACCTGAACGCAGCCATTGCGAACTCCAACGGCATTGCTGGATAAGGATTCTCGGGGCTCCGCGCCGGTCGGTAGAAAGTCGGACCATGCTCAATTACATCGCTGTAAACGTATTCGTTGACGACTTTCCGTAAAAAATCATTCAGAACGACAGACTGAAAATGCTGTATCACGGTTTTCCGAATTTTTTTAGCCGAGACCTCCCCGCTCTGTGACAGACGGGAAGCCACCGCATTGTGAAATCGAATCATCGCTACGTGAATCTGAGCGAGGTTAAGATTGTTATCATTGCGCTTTTCATTAATCTTTGGCTGCCCGTCTGTTCTGGGTAGGTCATTGAGAAATTGTGGAAGTTCAACGTTGATATCATCCAGCTTGGTTTGACCTATCTCGAGGTAGTACGACGTGTCTTCGTCCCCGAGATATAATTTATCCCCGTAGAGACTACCTAGATTCACGCTAGGCGAAGTCAATTGTTCAATATTTTGGAGCGCCTTCTTATATTCCGATCCGTTGTGTGTTATCTCATGTGCGATGAATTGCCCCAGGTAGGTGTATCCAGCTGGAATTGGGCCGTCCAATTGCGCATCGCTCGTATCCCGGGCCATCTTCTCTCCAAGACACCTCAGAAGATGGTCAGGAGGCTGCTCCCGTTGCTCCTCGAACATCCGAGTGAATCGAAAGGGCGAGTCCAATGGCTCTTGCGTATCGAGAAAGCGGTCGGAGGGGTTCGCGTCCTTGTTGACGATGGGCTCGCCATCGACGACGTAGATCAAGCGCCCATGCTTAGCGACCAAGCTGCGCCCCCTCGATTGCCTCGCTGTTGCGGGCAAATACATCGCGCCGGCGGCTGCCCACCGTTTTATTTGGCACTCAAGCTTAATGTAGGTGAATTATCGCACAACATGGGAGAGCCGACAAGTCTCCGTTATCGAGCCGAAAATCTCGGAGAAATGGAGACTGTTCGAGACTGCGCCTGACGTTTCGCCATTGCTCGGCTCCTTTTGCGGCAGCTACGAAGTGGGTGTAATCTAGCACCGTTGAATTATGGCGGTCCGGCACATGCGTTCGAACGTAACCCAGTCTGCCCTGCGAGCCATCCTATTCGCGGACGCTGAAGGCTATTCGAGGCATATGCACTCCCACGAGCAGGCAACGCTGGATTTCATGCAGCGCTGCTTCGCCACTTTCCGCGACCTCGCTCCCATGCATGACGGCGAGATGCTGAAGACGACTGGCGATGGCGCACTGGTCGAGTTCACGTCGGCGACCGAGGCGGTTCTCTACGCACTTGCCGCTCAGGAGCAACTGAGGTCGCTCGCCGACGGCCAACCCAAAAACCATCAGATCCGGTTCCGGATTGGCATCCATCTTGGCGAAGTGAAGCACCGCGATGGCGACGTCTATGGCCACATCGTCAACGTTGCCTCGCGTCTGGAACACCTGGCTGAACCGGGTGGCATCTGTATTTCCCAGACCGTGTTCGAACAGGTCCGCCAAGCTGTGCCCGCGGCTTACGGTAGCCTCGGTCCACGCAGCCTGAAAAATATTCCACAGCCCATTGTCGCTTACCGCGTCCACCGCAGCAATGTGCTTTCCGCCGAAGGGCAAGGGATAGCGCCGGGCGAGATCTCAATCTGCTTGATCGAAAGGCTCTCGTTGTCCGACGCCGAGGGCACCGATCTTGCGTTGAAATCCGTCAGGGCGCGGGCTTTGGTCGGTTATCTCATACTCGGCAACCAGCACAAGGAGGTGAGGGAGCGTGTGATCGGTCTCCTGTGGAGCAACCAGGACATCCATCTCGCTCAGCAAGAGTACCGTTCCGTGGTGCGGCAGATCCAGACCACATTCCAGAGAGCAGGGTCGGATGCCTTCCATTCGAATGCCAACGATGTGCGCATGACCCTGTCTGCGCTGCGGGTCGATCTTCTCACGATCAGCGACAGTCTGGATGAAGGGCTGGTGGCGCCTGAGCTGTTCGAAGGCCGGGTGTCTCCAGAACAGATCATGGCAGACCTCGACCGGACCGACCAGGTATTCGATGCCTGGCTCAGGGTCACTCGCCATCGCTGGCGCAACCGGCTGATCGAGCAACTGGAAACGTGTCTCGACCGCACCTTGGGAGACAGTCTGACCAGGAAACATGCCGCCATAGCGCTGCTTTCCATCGATTCCACGCATGAGCCTGCTGCGCGAATGCTCATGAAGGTCCATGGCGAGGAGGGCAAGACCGCAGCCGCTATCCGCGTTTACGAATCTCTGCGAGAGGTTTTGGCGAGGGATTTCGGCATCGAACCCTCGGCCGAAACCCAGAAAACGATCCAGCAGATACGCTCCGGCCAACCGGTGCCGCTCGACGAGGCCGGCAGCGAGGTAATCCAGGCATCCATGGCGTTTGAGGGGCGACTTCCGGTGATCGTGGTCCGTCCCTTCGTCGCGGCTGACGAGAAAGACGGCAAGGACCATTTGCTCGAGGGCTTTCGCGCCGAAGTGATCTTCTGCCTGATCAAGTTCCGCGACTGGGTGATCGTCGAAGAGCACGACGGGCAGCGGCTGCCCGACGCAAGTTCCAACGTCAAGATAGACTACCGCCTCGAGACCCGCATGCAGTCGTCCACTTCGGGGGAGACCGTGCGGTTCACTCTTGTCGACTGCTCCAACGATCGTGTTGTCTGGAGCGAACGGTTCCCCCTCGAGCTGCAGGAGTGGGGGACAGCTCCCAGCGGAATTGCGCGCAAGACCGCAGCCGTGCTTGACATCTATCTATCCGCCGAACGCGTGGGTGGCCGTACCGGCACGCGGGACGGGTCGCTGGCGAGCTATGATAACTGGCTGCGCGGGGAAAACCTGCTTACCCTCTGGCAGCCGGAAGCCGAGATCGAGGCCGAGCGTCTTTTCAAGTCGGTTATCGAGCAGATGCCGCGCTTTGCTCCAGCCTATTCAAGCCTCGCCAGTATCTACAACGTCCGTCACATCATCGTTGCCGGTTTCCATCGTGACCCCGCGCTCGAGGCTGAAGCGCTCAAGCTGGCGCAGAAGGCGGTGCAGATCGACCCGCTGGAAACCCGCGCGCACTTGACCCTGGCGTGGTCATATCTGATGGCGGAAAGATTTGAGCAGGCGGACATCCACTACGAATTAGCCTTCGATCTCAATCCCAACAATCCGAAGACGCTGCTTTCCTGCGCACACGGATTCGCCTTCACCGGACAAACGGAGAGGGCAAGCGAACTGGCACGCCTGGCGCTCGGCCTGACCCCGTTTGTCACACCTTTCCAATGGGAATACCTCACCGGAATCAGATTTATCGTTGGCGATTACCCGGGTGCCGTCGAGGCGGCAAACTTGGGTGCCGGAAGTATGCACGACACACATGTATGGAAAGCGGCCGCGCTGGCGCTGATGGGAAATGCGGAAGAATCGCGCCGGGCGGCCGAGGGCTTCCTTGCTGGAGCGCGAGCGCAATGGGCGGGCAATCGTCCTGACGACCGTGCGATCGTCGATTGGATGTTGAGTGGTATCCCAATCAAGGAAAAGGAAGTTCGAAAACGGCTCGTCGACGGGTTGAGGCTGGCAGGCCTTCCGACAGGATAACAAATCTTCGCCGACATACGATTGGAATGGTGTCGTGCCAGCTTTGTCCGGTCCTGCATGGCCTGACGATGACCTGCGACGGAATTTTGATCCAGCGGCGAACGGGCCGGCCGTTTCTCTTGAGACAATTGTCGAAGACGTCCAAGCTGCGCCGGGAGACGCTTCCCGTCAGTTCTATCATCCTCTAGAGAGCGTCAGAAGCCTGAGTTGCCAGGCCGCGAGCGGGAGACAGAGCGATGCCGGAGACGGAAAATGCGGGGAGCTGGGTCGGGACCTCCGGCCCAAGGTTCGTCGAGCGCGCGGCGCATCGGCACTGGCTGCTTGGGCAAGCGCAGGCCTTGTTGAACTTCTTCAGCCGCAACCTGTTCAACCCGGCGGGCGGCTTCTTCCCGCTTGACGATTTTGGGCGTCCTCTGCCGCCCAAGTCCGGCCATGCGGGGGTGGAACGGCAGATCCACGATACCACGCGCATGGTGCATTGTTTTGCCATCGCCCACATGCTTGGCCTCCCCGGCGCCGACCGTATCATCGACCACGGCATGGCGTTCCTGTGGGAGCGCCATCGCGATCAACAGTCGGGCGGCTATTTCTGGGGCGTCGATGACGAGCGGCCGACCAACGCCAGCAAGCAAGCCTATGGTCACGGCTTCGTGCTGCTGGCCGCTTCGTCGGCCAAGGTCGTCGGGCATCCGGATGCGGACCGGCTCCTCGCCGATATCACCGAAGTCCTGCACACGCGCTTCTGGGACAAGAATGTTGGTGCGACGACCGAGGAATATGCCGCCGACTGGCAGCCGCTCGGCGACTATCGCGGTCAGAACTCCAACATGCATCTGACCGAAGCCACCATGGCCGCCTTTGAGGCGACCGGCGACCGGACCTATCTCGATATGGCGGAAAGCATTGCTTCGCTGATCATCGGCCGTCATGCGCGCGAACAGGGCTGGCGCGTCGCCGAACATTTCGACAGCAAGTGGCAGGTCGACCGGAACTACATCGGCGACCCGATGTTCCGGCCCTCGGGCACGACGCCCGGGCACGCGCTGGAGTGGAGCCGTTTGCTCGTCCAGCTCTGGGAACTCGGCGGCCGTAAGCATGGCTGGATGAAGGAGGCGGCGAAACAGCTCTTCCTCACCACCACGGCGATCGGTTGGGATCGCGGGACGGGCGGGTTTTATTACACGCTCGACTGGAACGACAGGCCGGACCAGTCCGACCGCTTCTGGTGGCCCTGCGCGGAAGGCATCGGCGCGGCAGCCGTGCTGGGGTCGGTGGACGAAGATCCAAGATTCGAGGAATGGTATCGCCGCATCTGGGGTTTTGTGACCGATCATTTCATCGATCACGAACGCGGCGGCTGGTATCCGGAGCTGAACAGCGAACTGAAGCCGATCAGCCGCGTCTTCGTTGGCAAGCCGGACCTCTACCACGCTTTCCAGGCCTGCCTGATCCCGCTCGTCCCGGCGAACGGCAGCGTCACGCGCGGCCTGCGCGGGAATGGATCAGTGACTTTGCTTGGCGGACGCTAAGGTCAGCGCTTCGCCGAGCCACTCCCGCAATGCTTCGGCATTGACCTTTTTCTTCGTCGTATCCACGGTCAGCACCGGACCGAAGCGCATCGGTTCGGCGCGCCCGGCGAGCGCGATCAGTTCCGGGACGTAGTCGGCGCCGGGGTGGCCGGGCAGGCGCTTGCCGACGCGGGCGCCATAACGCGCGCCGATCAGCTCTGGAGGCGCAGCGCACCAGATTTCGGCAAGGGCGTCGATCCCGGATTGGGCGATCAGTTCGGCCAGCAGTTCGCGCGGCTGGAATCCGAACCAGGCATCCATGATGACGGTGGTGCCGGCGGGCGCCTCGGCGAGCACCGCGAACATCGCCTTCAGGCTTGCCCGGCCGAGCTTGCGGTTGAACGGCCTGTCGACCCCTTCGATCTCTTCGAGGAACGGGTTCTTCACCGTGTCGAGCGAGAGCAACGGCCAGCCGGTCGCTTCAGCCAGTTTTCGCGCGACCCGGCTCTTGCCGCTAGCCGGCACGCCGTTGACCATCACAAGCCGCTTGCCGGCCGGCGCCGCCGCCCGCAACGCCGCGATGCCGGCGCCGATCACGCCGGCATCATCGCCTAACGTCGCCGGAACGACATGGCTGCTGAACCACGACTTCGCCTCCGGTACCGCCGCAAGTGCGGCGCATGCGGCTTCCCCGAGACCGCCGCCGAGCACGACGATGTCGGGATCTAGAGTTGTCACCAGGTTGTCGATGGCGAGGCGCAGCGGCGCGGCCCACGCATGCAGGATTTTCACCGCGACCTCGTCGCCCTGCTCACGGCGCGCAAGCAGTTCCGCCGCCGTCGTGCCGGCTGGAAGCCCGGCCTCAAGGATGTGCCGGCCGAGCGCTGTGCCGGAACTCGTCGTCTCGACGCAGCCGCGCTTGCCGCAGGCGCAGGTCAGCCCGTTCGGATCAATGCCGATGTGGCCGAGCTGGCCCGCCGTCGCCCGCCCGCGCACGACGCGCCCGGCCTCGATCGCAGCGCCGCCGATGCCCGTGCCGATCGTGAGCATGACGACGTTTCGAAGACCCTTCGCCGCGCCGAACGCGGCTTCGGCCACCAGCGCCATGGTGCAGTCGTTGTCGACCGTCACCGGACGACCGAACCGCTCTTCGATCCGCTCAGCCAGCGCCACGCTGGAAAGATTGACGAAGCCTCCCGAGAAGACCTTTCGGCTGGCGAAATCGACCCGGCCGGGGACGCCTATGCCGATCGCGGAGACCGTCGGGCTGTCCAGTCCGGCGATCAGCTCCCCGATCCGTTCGAGCACGATTTTCGGATCGGGCGAACTCGCCGCCCTGGCGCGTTTCTGGATCATGCCGTCGTCCGAAACGAGCGCCGCGCGGAGATGCGTGCCGCCGATGTCGACGCCTATCGCGTTCCTGCCCATGGCGTCGCGGTCAGGCGACTTTCACGGCCGGCGCGCGATGCAGGGCGATCGCCGCCTGGATTTCGCGCAGGCGCGGCACGGCGATCGTCTCCAGCCTCTGCCTGGTGACGGCGCGGTCGAGCGAGATGCAGTCCTTCCACAGCGAGCGCCCGGCAATGACGCCGGAGGCGCCGTTCGCCATGGCGACGTCGACCTGGCCCACAAAAGTCTCGTGGTTGACGCCGGCCGACAGCACCGCCCACGGCACGTCACCGGCCATCTCCGTCACCGCCGCGCAGGACTCGGCGGAGCCGGGATAGGGGATTTTCAGCACCTTCGCGCCATGGTCGAGGCAGATCTTCGAGCCGCCCTGGATCAGTTCCGGTATCTTCGCCGCATAGGCCTCGGGGCTTTCGCCTTCCAGCGCGTAGGTCAGGAACTCGACCACCAGCAGCAGGTCTTCCCTAGCGAAGTCGGCGACGACCCGGTCGAGGATGTCGATATTGTGGGTATTGGCCGCCGGCGTGTCGGAGCGCAGATAAATCATGATCTTGCCGCCGGTGCCGCCAAGCTCGCGCACCCGCCGCGCCGTGATGCCGTCGACCAGCTTCGACAGTCTGTAACCCTCCGGTGAAGTGTCCCAGCCCGAGGCGTCGATGCCGATCAGGAGCGCCGTGCCGCGGTCGATCAGACCCTTGTCCACGAGGTTCGGCACCGCGCAGACCGGATCGACGAGCACGCAGGACGCCTTGCTCGCTAGATACCGGGTGATATCGGCCTTGACGTCGCCCAGCATATCGTTGCTGATCTTCGCCTGTTCGTCCTTGTCGCTGGTGAGCAAAGACCGCATGCTGCCGCGCTGATCGCAGGCAATCACCATCATGGCGCCGTCGCTGCCGCAAATCTGATGGTAGCCGCGCAGTTCTGCTGTGGTCATGCGTGCCATGGGCGTCTTCTTCCATCTATTATGTTCAAGCGGCAGCGATGCTTGGCATCGTTGCCGACGGATTGGTCCTTGCGGAGCGAGGTTCTTGGCGCTACGCTGTAACATATTGCTGAAAGGAATTGCAAGCTGCCTGCGCAACCCACATCGGACATAAACTCGCGCGCCACGCTGCATGCGGTCGCCAAGTTGCACTATGAGGGCGAGATGAGCCAGGTCGACATCGCCAAGCGTCTCGGCGTGTCGACCGCGACGATCTCGCGGCTGCTGCAGCGGGCGCGCGCCGAAGGTATCGTGCGCATCGAGATCCGCGACCTGGCCGCTCCCGATGCGCTGACCAGCGATCTGATCGGCAAGCTCGGGCTCAAGCGTGCTGCCGTGGTCGAGGCGCCAAGCGCCGGCATTCTCCCGGCGCTGGCGGAGCCATTGGGAGCGATGCTCGCTCAGGCCGGGCTGCTTGCAGGCTCTGTGTTGGCGATCGGCTGGGGCCGGGCGGTGCGCGCGGTGGTGGAGGCCGGCCTGCCGGCGATCCCCGGCGTTTTCGTCGTGCCGGCGACGGGCGGCATGCAGCAGCATCAGCCGCATTTCCAGGTCAACGAGTTCGTGCGGCTGGCGGCGGAGCATACCGGCGGCGTGCCGCACTTCGTCCACGCGCCCTATCTTCCCTCGTCGTCTTCGCGCGACGCCTTCCTCGCCGATCCCGTGATCGCGGACAGCACGGCCTTGTGGGATCGCATCGACGCGGCGGTTGTCGGCGTCGGACTGCCGCATGGCGCCAACACGCCCGACGCCAGCGCCGCCACGCCGAGCGAGCAGGCGCTGGTCGACGCGGCGGGCGACGTCATCCGCCACTATTTCGACGCCGCTGGCAGGCTGATCGACTGGGAGGGCGAGGGCCGCATGATCGCGGCGTCGCCCGAACAGCTTCGGCGCGCGCCGCTGGTGATCGGCGTCGCGGTCGGCGAGAACAAGGCCGAGGCGATCGTCGGCGCGGCCCGCGCCGGCCTGGTTTCGGCCGTCGTGACCGACACGCGCACGGCGGAAGCGATCCTCGATCGGGCATAGGTCACGCGCGTCAAATCTTTCTTCGCGGAAAAATTCAGATTTCCGCGCATAAATCTATTGACAGTCCGATGGCCGAGGCATGTTATTTGGAGGAGGCATGGGAGTGAGAACGAGGAGGGGATTTTACGCGAACGCCGGGATCGCGGAGGGCGGGAAGCAGCGCGAACGACGGCGGGCTTTTTCGGCTTGCGATTTCAAGCCGATCGCCATATGAAATTGCTTTCTGCAAAAAATTGCACTTGACGGCAGGCCAAGTCGAAACCAATCATGTCCACTGAGCGAACGGGTTCGACGCTCAGTGAAAATCGATCAGAACAGCTCATCAGGGAGGAAACCATGGAGCGTCGTTCAATTCTGAAGGCCACCGCGTTGGTGGGTGTCGCCGCTGCGATCGGGCTGGGAACAGTCTCGGCCAATGCGCAGGACAAGAAGTACACCATCGCCCTCATTCCGGGCCTGACCACCGATGCCTTCTACATCACCATGCGCAAGGGCGCCCAGGCCGCCGCCGATGCGCTCGGCGTCGAACTGGTGTTCCAGGGCGCGCCCGACTTCAACCCCGTCACCCAGGTTCCGGTGCTGGATGCAGTGATCGCCAAGAAGCCGTCGGCCATCCTGATCGCGCCGACCGATAAGACCCAGTTGGTCGAGCCGCTGCGCAAGGCGAATGACGCCGGCATTCCGGTCATCACCGTCGACACCTTCATCGGCACCGGCATGTACCAGACCGGCGCGGGCGACGCCGACTTCCCGCTCTCCTACATCGCTTCGGACAACGTGCTTGGCGGCAAGATGGCGGCCCGCGCGCTGGCCGCCGCGATCGGCGGCGAGGGCAAGGTCTACGTATCCAACGTCAAGCCGGGCATCTCGACCACCGACCAGCGCGAGGAAGGTTTCAAGGCCGCCATGGCCGCGGAATTCCCGAAGGTCACCGTGCTCGAGACGCAGTTCAACGACAACGACGCCAACAAGGCGGCGAGCCAGTTGCAGGCCGTGTTCGCCCGCAATTCCGATCTGAAGGGCGTGTTCGGCGCCAACCTGTTCTCGGCGCTCGGCGCCGGCAACGGCGTGCAGCAGGCCGGCCAGACCGGCACCATCCGGGTCGTCGCCTTCGACGCGCCGACCTCGATCGTCGACAACATCAACACCGGTCTCGTCGACGTGGCGATCGCCCAGCATCCGGCCGAGATCGGCTATTACGGCGTGGTTTCGGCCTTTGCACATCTGAGCGGCCAGTCCATCCCGGTCTCGATCGGCACGGGTTTCACGGTCATCGACAAGAGCAACGTCACCGACCCGAACGTCGCCAAATACGTCTATTCCGACTGAGCGTGAGCCGGCTCCCCGGCGTATCCGGGGAGCCGATTTTCTCCGCTTGACCAATTCTTGCGCGCCAGCCCTTGGGCTGGCGCCGACAAGGTGCAGCCATGACCGCAACAAAGGCCGACCCGTTGGTCGTTGACACGCATCCCAAGCCGCAGGCCGACCACGCCGATCGCGCCAAGACGCTGGTCCAGCGCATCGCCGATTTGCGCGCCTGGCTGTTCCTTGCCGGGCTGATCCTGGTCTTCGAGGCCTGGGCCCGCTTCGATTTCGGCGGCACCTTCATCCTCAATCCGTTCAACCTGCAGTCGATCGCCATCTTCGCGGTGGCGCCGCTGCTGCTGGCGACCGGGCAGACCTTCGTCATCATTTCCGGCGGCATCGACCTTTCGCTCGGCTTCATCATGGGCCTGGCGGCGGTAGTCGCCGCACACGTCATCAACGCGGTGACGCCTTCGCTCGGCATACCGTTCGCCGTGCTGCTCGGATTCCTGGTGGGCGTGCTTGTCGCCCTTGTGCCGGGCGTCATCAACGGCCTGCTGGTGTCGCGGCTGCGCGTGCCGCCCTTCATCGGCACGCTCGGCATGTTCGGCGTGGCGCGCGGCGTGGCCTTCCTGCTTGCCGGCGGCACGACGGTTCCGGTCAGCAACTCGTTCTTCGCGGTGATCGGCAACGGCCGCTTCCTCAGCATCCCCTACATTGTCATCATCACCGCGGTCTTCGTCCTGATCATGCACTACGTGCTCAGCCAGACGCGGTTCGGCCAGCACAACTACGCCATCGGCGCCAATGTCCAGGCGGCGCGGCGCGCCGGCATCGATATCAAGGCGCACCTGCTCAGGCTTTACATCCTGTCCGCCGGCTGCGCCGGTCTTGCGGGCGTGCTCTATTCGGCCCGCTTCAATGCGGGCGCGGCCCAGGCGGGCGAGCCGCTGCTGCTCGACTGCGTGGCGGCGGTGGTGATCGGCGGCGCCAGCCTGTTCGGCGGCTCGGGCACCATTCTGGGCACGGTCGCCGGCGCTTTCGTCATCGCGGTCATCCAGTACGGCCTGGTCTTCGTCAATGTAGAGCCGTTCTGGCAGTTCATCAGCGTCGGCGTCGTCATCATCATCTCGGTGCTGATCGATCAGGCGCAGCGTCGCTTCAGCGGAGGTCGGGTGGATGAATAACGCGGCCCAGCCCCTTCTTGAGATCAACGATCTCTCGAAACATTTCGGCGCGGTGCAGGCGCTGCGCGACTTCTCCATGGTCGTGCGTCCCGGCGAGGTCGTGGCGCTTGCCGGCGACAACGGCGCCGGCAAGACGACGCTGATCAAAGCGATCTCCGGCGTCTATCGGCCATCGTCGGGCGAGATCCGGCTCAAGGGCGAGCCGGTCAGCTTCTCGACGCCGCAGGAGGCGCGTGACCGGGGCATCGAAACGATCTACCAGGACCTCGCGCTCGCCGACAATCTGTCGATCGGCGCCAACATCTTCCTCGGCCGCGAGCCGATGAAGAAGGCTTTCGGCTTCCTGCCGGTGCTCGACCGCAAGAAGATGGCGGATGCGGCGCGCGACACCATGGCGCTGCTCGATTTCCACGTCTCGCGCATGGAGGCGCCGGTCAGCAACTTTTCCGGCGGTCAACGCCAGGCGGTGGCCATCGGCCGCGCCGTTTACTGGAACGCGCAGATCCTGATCATGGACGAACCGACCGCCGCGCTCGGGGTGCCGGAGCAGCGCAAGGTCATCTCGCTCATCCACCAACTCAAGGCGCAGGGGCGCGGGGTGATCTTCATCTCGCACAATCTGCAGGACATCTTTGCCGTGTCGGACCGCATCATCGTGCTTCGCCGCGGCGTGACCGCCGGCGAACGCAAGATTTCCGAGACGACGCATGACGAGGTGGTCAAGCTCATGGTCGGCGGCTGAGGGCGCTCGGAGACAACCTCTCACGCGGAAGAGCGCAGGACCAGATCGGCGTTGACCAGGATATGTTCACCGCGCGCGCGCGGCTCGTCGAAGGTCCGCGAATTGTCGATGCGCGAAAGCAGAAGGTTGATCGCCAGCCTCCCCATCTCGGCCGTGTTCTGCTGGACGGTGGTCAAGGGCGGCCAGATGTATTCGGACAGGGGCTGATTGTCGTGGCCTGCTACCCTGAGATCGCAATCCGGCGTGATGCCGACCTTCTTGCCGGCCTGGTTGATGGCGGCAAGCACGCCGAAGGCGACGCGGTCGTTGCCGCACAACACGATGCTGGTCGGAAAGCCGCCCTCGCGCAGGATGCGGTTGGCTTCGTCGAAGGCATAACGCTCGAAATCCCAGGTCGTCGAATGCTGGACCGGGATCACCACCGGCTCCAGTCCCCGCCGGCGCATGGTCGCGATATAACTTTCCCGCCGCCCTTGCGCGTTGGAATTGACCCAGGGCATGTCGAAATAGCAGGGCCGGTCGCCAAGCCGGGTAAGATAGTCGGTGATCAGCGCCATCGACTGCTCGTTGTTGGTGCCGACAAAGGCCTCCTCCTCGTCGAAGGGCGCGTCGATGAAGACCACCGGGATGTTCCGCGCCAGCGCCTTGACCTTGCTGCGGTGCGCGGCGTCCCCCCCGACCGGCACCATGATGACGCCCGCCGCATTGAGCGAGGTCAGCGTTTCCAGCGCCTCGGCTTCCAGCTCGGCCTTGCCGTCGGAGGAGAAGACAAAAGGCAGGTAGCCGCTCTCCGTGGCTTCCGTCTCGATGCGGCGGCGCAGGCCCATGTAGAAGGAATCGAGCGAGGTCGGGAAGATGACGCCGAGAATCTTCGAGCGGCGGCGATTGAGGTTGACGGCAAAAAGATTAGGGCGAAAGCCGGTCGCCTTCAGCCCCGCCTCGATCTTTTCACGCACTTTTGGACGAACCGACGCGGCGTCCTGAAAATACTTCGACACCGTCGGTCGCGACAGGCCGACGCTCTCGGCGAAGGCTTCCATCGTCCGGACCGGTTTTTCCTTCATCGGCTTGCCTCGCGCTCAGTCTTCGTAACGTGCAATCTTGCCGGCCGGCAAAAACCAATTCTAATATGAGTTAGCGCGCGAAAACCAGTATGTTTACATACCTCAACAACATTTGGAAGCGCCGGCAATGAGCGGGAAAGAATCCGGCCGCGGCGGGATCGGCTCGCTGGGCGAACTGCTGGTCGAGTTCGTCTGCACCGGGAAGGACGGCCACAACCGCCGCGCGGCGCCCTATGTCGGACCGTTCGCCTCCGGCGCCCCCGGCATCTTCATCGATCAGGCTGCGCGCGTCGGCGCCAGGGCGATCTTTTCAGGCGCGGTCGGCGACGACGCCTTCGGCGACGTGCTGCGCGCGCGGTTCGACGAAGCGGGCGTGTCGAACACGCTTATCAGGACTGTCCCGGGCGTTCCGACCGGTTCGGCCTTCGTCAGCTACAATACCGATGGCAGCCGAGACTTCGTCTTCAACATCGCACATTCGGCCGCCTCGCATTTTCCGGGGGATGCGGACGCGATCGAAACGCTGCGTGGCTTCGGGCTCGCCGCCTTTCACATCTCGGGTTCGACGCTGGGCGATCCGGCAATGGCGAAGGCGGCTCTCGGCATCTGCCGCGCGCTGCACGAAGCCGGCGTCGCCATCTCCTTCGATCCCAATATCCGTAAGGAACTGCTGACCGACCCGTCCTATATGGAAACCGTACGCGCACTGCTGGCGATCTCGACCTTCGTGCTGCCGAGCGCTGAAGATGCCGAGGTGCTGTTTCCGGGCGAGGATTTCGCCACGTTTTCAGGCCGCCTCCTCGGTGGCGGGGCCCGCTACGTGGTTCTCAAACGCGGCGAGAAGGGCTGCATCGGTGTGGAAAGGCAAGGCGCGGCCGAGGCCTTCGATGCGCATGAGGTCGAGGTCGTCGATCCCACCGGCGCCGGCGACTGTTTCTGCGCCACTTTCGTCGCGCTCGTCACGTCCGGAAATTTTTCCTTTAGCGAGGCGTTGCGGCGGGCCAATGCGGCCGGCGCGCTGGCCGTCGGCAGGATCGGCCCGATGGAAGGCAACAGCACGCTCGTCGAAATCGAGGCTTTCCTGGAGAGCCGGCCATGAATGTGCTCGGCGACATCGTCAGCGCCAACCGAGCCGGCGAACGGCGGGGCATCCCGTCCTTTTGCACCGCCCATCCCGAGACGTTGAGCGCCATCTTCGCCGCCTATCGCGACGACGACGCGCCGATTCTGATTGAGGCCACCTGCAACCAGGTCAACCAGTTCGGCGGGTACACCGGCATGAATCCGGCGCAGTTCCGGAGCTTTGTGAAGAATCTGGCGCAGCGGGAAGGCGTCGACCCGACGCGCCTGATCCTGGGCGGCGATCATCTCGGCCCGAACCCGTGGAAGGGCGAGCCGGGCGAAGTCGCTATGGCGAAGGCGCGCGACATGGTTGCGGCCTACGTCGCCGCGGGTTTTACGAAAATCCACCTCGACGCCTCTATAGCTTGTGCCGACGACGTTGCGCTCGACGATGCCACGATGGCCGCCCGGGCCGCCGAGCTTTGCGCGGTGGCGGAAGCGTCAGCCAAGACGGATCTCTGCTACGTTATCGGCACCGAGGTGCCGATTCCCGGTGGCGAAACCGAAGTTTTGCATACGCTCGGCGTGACCGCGCCGGAGGCCGCTGCCCGGACCCATGAGTTGCACCGCGAGGCCTTCGCCGCGCGCGGCCTGAGTGCTGCGTTCGAGCGTGTCGTCGGCATCGTTGTCCAGCCCGGCGTCGATTTCGGCAATGCCCAGGTCTTTGCCTTCGCGCCCGAAAAGGCCGAAACCCTGTCGCGGTCGGTCGAGGCGCTGCCGGGCCTCGTCTTCGAGGCGCATTCTACCGACTACCAGTCCGAGGGAGCGCTGTCCGACCTGGTTGCCGCGCATTTCGCCATCCTCAAGGTCGGGCCGGAACTCACCTTCGCCTTCCGCCAGGCGGTGACGGCGCTGGCGCATATCGAGGCCGCGCTGAACCTCGCCGAGCCTTCCCGCATCCTCGACGTTATCACAGCCGAGATGCGCGCCAACCCGCACGACTGGCGCGCTTACGTCGCCGCCGACGACCGCGAGGCCACCATGATGCTCTACGGCCTGTCGGACCGCGTCCGCTATTATTGGCCGCGCCCCGCCATCCAGGCGGCGCTGACGAAGCTTTACGAGAACATCGCAGCGGCTCGGCCCGAGCCGGGCTTGGTGGCGCAGTTCACCGGCCGTCTGGTCGAGGCACGGGGCGAACCCGCCGACCTGCCGCGCGACATCATCGAAACCATGGTCGGCGACGTCGTGCGCAAGTACCGCGCGGCGGCCGGGGATTGATCGAATGGAATTCCACAGGAGGTCGTCGTGCCAGTGAAACAGGATCGGCGTCTGCGCGTCGGCGTGCTGGGCTGCGGCCCGATCGCTCAGGCGGCGCATTTCGAAAGCTGCACCAAGGCGCGCAACGCCGACCTCTATGCGATCTGCGATGTTGCCGACGACCTGCGCAATCGCATGGCGGCGACGCACGCGCCGCAAAAGAGCTTTGCCGACTATGACGCCATGCTGGCCGATCCCAACCTCGAGGCGGTGATCATCGCCACTTCGGATGCGTTCCACGTTCCGGCGGCGATCCGGGCGCTGGAAGCCGGAAAGCACGTGCTGTGCGAAAAGCCCGTCGCCACCAGCGTCGAGGCCGTCGAGGACCTGAAGGCGGCGGTGGAGAAGAGCGGGCTCGTGCTTCAGGTCGGCCACATGAAGCGCTTCGACCCCGGCCTGCAGGCGGCGCGCGACTTCATCGACAACGGCATGGGCGCGATGGTGGCGCTAAAAGCCTGGTATTGCGACTCGACCCACCGCTATCCGATGACCGACGCGGTCCAGCCGCTGATGGTAACCAGCAAGGCGGCGAAAAGGCCTTCCGTCGACCCCAAGAGCAACCTCGATCGCTACTATATGCTCGCTCATGGCAGCCATCTTGTTGATACCGCGCGTTATTTCGGGGGTGACCTGGTCGCCGTCGCCGCCCGCCAAAGCCAAAGCGGCGGCATGCGCTGCTGGTTCATCGACGTGGAATTCTCGAACGGCGTGCTCGGCCATCTCGACCTGACGGTGGCAGTGCGCATGGACTGGCACGAGGGTTTTCAGATCTACGGCGAGAACGGCTCGATCCTCGGAAAGACTTTTAATCCCTGGTATTACAAGTCGAGCGAAGTGGACATTTTTCACGAATCCGAAGGCGGGTCGCGCCGCGTGCTCGGCGCCGACGGCCATTTCTACCGCCGCCAGCTCGAAGGTTTCGCCGACGTCATCCTCGACGGCGCGCCGATGCGTGGGGCCGACATCGACGATGGCGTCGCCTCGGTGCGCGCGATGGTGGCGATCGCCGAGTCGGTGCGCAGCGACAGGCCGGTTCGCCTCGACGAAGTGTCGGGAGAGGTCTGATGCGCCTCGGCATTTTTGCCAAGACGTTTGCTGGCACCGATCCGCACACCGTTCTGGCGCAGGTGAAGGCGGCCGGCTTCGCCACGGCGCAATACAACATGGCCTGTTCCGGCCTGCCGCCCATGCCGGATGAAATTCCGCCGGAGGTTGCCGCCGCGGTTGCCGATGCCGTGGAACAGAACGGCGTCTCGCTCTGCGCCGTTTCCGGCACATACAACATGGCTCACCCCGATCCGGCAGTGCGTGCCGACGGGCTGCGCCGGCTGGAGGTGATCGCCGCCGCCTGCGCCGCGATGGGCACCAGCCTCGTCACGTTGTGCACGGGCACGCGCGATCCCGACGACCAGTGGCGCGGCCACCCCGACAACGGTTCGCCCGAAGCCTGGCGCGACATGCGTACCGAGATGGAGAAGGCGATAGCGATAGCCGAACGGCATGGGCTGCGGTTGGGCATCGAGCCGGAGCTCGCCAACATCGTCTCTACCGCCACAAAAGCCCGCCGGCTGCTGGACGAGATGGGAAGCCCGGTCCTCGCCATCGTGCTCGATCCGGCTAATCTCTTCGAGCAAGCGGAGCTGTCCGACCAGCGCCGCATCGTCGCCGAAGCGATCGACCTGCTGGCCGACCGCATCGGCATGGGCCACGCCAAGGACCGCGCGGCGTCGGGCGCGTTTGCAGCGGCGGGACAGGGCGTGCTCGACTATCCCCATTATCTCGGCTGTATGCGCGCCATCGGCTTCACCGGCGATCTGGTGACCCATGGCCTCGCCGCGCATGAGGCGCCGGGCGTGGCGGCCTTTCTGGGCGGCCTGCTGCGATGAGGTTCGACCGGCTGCGGCGCTTCGACTTTGTCCGCGACGGGCTGGCGCTCGCCGCCTATGATTCCGGCGGAGATGGCCAACCGGTCGTGTTCCAGCACGGTCTCTGCGGAGACGCGCGGCAGACGGCGGAAGCCTTTCCCGATGATGCCGTCTTCCGGCTGATCACGCTGGAATGCCGCGGCCATGGCGCTTCGCAGGTCGGGGACGTGTTCTCCATCGCCACCTTTGTCGAAGACGTTGCCGCCCTGATCGACCATCTCGGCCTGCCGCCCGTCGTCATCGGCGGCATTTCGATGGGTGCGGCGATCGCCAGCCGCATCGCCGTCCGCCGCCCCGAACTGGTGCGCGGACTGGTGCTTGCGCGGCCCGCCTGGGTGGTGGAAGCGGCGCCCGCCAACATGCGGCCGAACCTGGAGGTCGGCGAGCTGCTGGTGAGATTGTCGCCGAACGAAGCGCGCGCGGCGTTCGAGGCGAGCCCCACGCACGCCCTGCTTGCCCGCGAAGCGCCGGATAATCTGGCCTCGCTGCTCGGTTTCTTCGAGCGCCAGCCTTTCGTCGCCACATCGGCGCTGCTGACCACGATTTCCCCCGACGGACCGGGAATCGCCGAGGCCGACCTGGCAAATCTGTCGGTGCCGACGCTCGTGTTGGCAACCGGGCAGGATTTCATTCATCCGCTTGGCCACGCCGAACTGCTGGCGCAGCTCATCCCGGGCGCGGTCCTGAAAACCCTGACGCCCAAAGGCGTCGACAAACCGGCCTATCTCGCCGATTTCCAAGCGGCGCTACTCGCTTTCCTCAAGGATTTTTGACCATGCCAAGCCCAAACTGGCTCGCCGACCTGTCGCGCAATCGCCTGCTTGCCGAATTCTCCATGTGGTCGGCTGACCTGATCCATCTCGCCGCCGACCTGAAGCGCATCGAGAGCCATGCCGACGTGCTCCATATCGACGTGGCCGACGGGCATTTCGCGCCAGCGCTGTTGTTCTTTCCCGATCTCGTTGCCCGCATGCGCAAGGCGTCGACCTTGCCGATCCATGTCCATCTGATGGTTGCCGACGCCATTCTCCTCGACCAGGCCGAGCAGTTCGCCGAGGCGGGAGCCGATCTGATCAGTGTCCATGCCGAGAACGAAAACGCCGGCGAGGCACTGGCGCGCATCAAGGGGCATGGGCTTGCCTCCGGAGTGGTGCTGCGTGTCGAGACGCCGGTCGCCGCTGCCCGGCCGTTTCTCGGTCGCGTCGATTTCCTGACCTTGCTCGGCACGGCGATTGGCGTGAAAGGGCAGGGGCTCGATCCCACAGCCACCGATCGCCTGCGGGAGGCCGGCCGATACATAGCGGAGGCCGGCAAGCGGATCGTTCTCGCAGCCGACGGCGGCATCCGCGAAAACACCGTGCCGCTGCTGCGCGGCGCGGGGGCGGAGACCGTCGTCATGGGCTCGCTGGCTTTCGGCGCCGAGGATCTCGCGGCTCGTATGCGCTGGCTGCATGCGCTGTGACCGGCACCTCGAGCGCGGTGCGGGCTCGATGAGAAATTCTTTACGCGGGGGAATTTTATTATTGACGAGCTGAAGGATCGGCCGTAGCGTTCGGGTAACGAAGAATGCGTTTGGCATCGTCAGGGAGGAGATGGGTCATGGGACAGGATTTATCCGGCAAGATTGTGCTCGTCACCGGCGCGAGTTCCGGCATCGGTCGGGCGATGGCGAAGACGCTGGCGACCGAAGGCGTGAAACTGGCCCTCGTCGGGCGCTCAGCCGAGCGCCTCGACGCGGTTGCCGCAGAGATCGGCGGGGATGCTTTGGTTTTGGCCGCCGACCTGACCAAGACCGGAGAGGTCGAGCGGGTGGTCAAGGAGACGCTTGCCCGCTTCGGCCGGATCGACATTCTTCTGCCCAATGCGGGCCTCTATATTCCCGGCGATGTCGCCGACGGCAATCCCAATGCCTGGGACGAACTCTTGTCGGTCAACGTCAACAGCGTTTTCCGGCTGGTCCATGCCGTGCTGCCGGGCATGATCGAGCGCAAGGCCGGCCACATCCTCGTCACCTCGTCGATTTCCGGTCACCAGGCGCTGCACTGGGAGCCGGTCTATTCGGCCTCAAAACACGCCATCCAGTCCTTCGTGCATGGCCTGCGCCGTCAGGTTGCCCCGCACAACATCCGCGTCGGCGCCATCGCGCCCGGCGTCGTGCTCAACGAATTGTGGGGTTACACCGATCCGGCGGCGATCGAGGCAAAGGTGGAAAGCCGCGAGGGACTGCGTTCGGAAGACGTCGCCGACGCCGTCCTCTACATGCTGACGCGGCCGGCCAACGTCACCATCCGCGATCTGGTCATTCTGCCGCAGAACCAGGATATCTAAAACTTTGGAGCCGTTCGACTACGTCATCGTCGGGGCCGGGCCGGCGGGCTGCGTGCTCGCCAACCGGCTGACCGAGGACCCCACCGTCCGTGTCGTGCTGGTCGAGGCGGGACCGGACCGCAACGCGCGCAAGGCCATCGTTCGCATTCCGCTTGCCATGGTCACCTTCATGGCGCCGGCGCTGGCCTTTCTCGGCGGGCCGAAATTCATGTCGTGGTTCGAGACCGAACCGGAACCGGGTTTGCAGGGCCGCTCCATCGCCCTGCCGCGCGGCAGAGGTTCTGGCGGCAGCAGCAACGTCAACGGCCAGATCTTCATCCGCGGCCAGCGTGAGGATTTCGACGGGTGGCGCGACGGCGGCTGCTCCGGCTGGGGTTATGACGACCTGTTGCCTTATTTTCGCAAGCTGGAGCGTTTCGAGCTGCTGGCGGAGCCACGCTCCGGCGATCATATCCGCTTCGGCAAGCGCCCGCTTTCCGAACAGATCGACCCGGCCTTCCATGGCATCGACGGCCCGCTGAACATCGCGCCGCTGCGCAGCGTAAACCCGATGGCGCACGCCTATCTCGAGGCGGCGCAACGCGCCGGTTACGAACTCAACCCGGATTTCAACGGCGCCCGGCAGAATGGCGTCGGCCTCTACACGTTCACGCAGAGGAACGGGCAGCGGGTGACTGCTGAAGGCGCCTATCTCGATCCTGTCCGACACAGGCCAAATCTTACGGTGATCGCGGACACGCAGGTCACCAAAATTCTGTTCGACGGCCGGACGGCGACTGGGATCGCGTGGAAACGCGGCGGCGAAACCGGCACGATCGCCGCGCGGGAAACCATCCTTGCGGCCGGCGCCTTCGTTTCTCCGCAACTGCTGATGCTGTCGGGCGTCGGCAAGGCGCGCGAGCTTGCAAAACACGGCATTCCGCTGGTGCGGGATCTGCCCGGCGTCGGCGAGAATCTCCAAGACCATCTCGACGTCACGCTGGAATACCGCGCCAAGTCGACCGCGCCCTACGGCATCTCCTGGAGGGCGCTGCCACGCAACGTCCTGCACGTGCTCGACTGGATTTTCCGCAAGCGCGGGCTGTTTTCCTCCACGACGGGCGAGGGCGGCGGCTTCATCTCCACCGATCCGAAAAGCGAGCGGCCCGACATCCAGCTCTTCTTCTGCGCCGGACGTGCCAACACGCAGGCCGCGTCGGGATTCACGGGCCACGGGTTCCTCATGCATATCTGCGAGCTCAGGCCCGGCAGCATCGGGCGCGTCGCGCTGAAAAGCGCCGACCCGGACGAGAAGCCGTCGATCCTCTACAATTTCTTTCGCGGCGAAAGCCGCATGGATACGCTGCGCGCCGGCATCCGGCTGGCGCGGAAAATCATGGCGCAAAAACCCTTCGAGCCGCATCTCGACGCCGAGATCGATCCCGGCCCCGAGGCCGCGAGCGACGGGGCGCTCGATGCCTTCATCCGCCAGAGTGTCGGCACGCTGTTCCACCCGGTCGGCACCTGCGCGATGGGGCAGGGGCCGGAGGCGGTGGTGGACCCGCAAACGTTGCGGGTGCACGGCGTCGGGGGCCTACGCGTGGTCGATGCCTCGATCATGCCCGCGATCGTCTCGGCCAACACCGTTGCCGCCACCTACTGCCTCGCCGAAAAGGGCGCCGACCTGATCAAGCGAGGATAGGTCTGCTGCCGGGCGAGTTTGCCGGAGCTTGTACGCAATAGCCTTCAGGCCCGCCCGCTTCCCGCCCCGCCGGACGCGCCCTCAGTGCGGCGCGGCACCCGTGTCCTTGCCGCGCCATTCCATCTCCAGGTACATTTCGGTCCTGTCGATCACCTCGAAGCCGAGCCGGAGATAGAGCCGCATCGAGGGATCGTTGTCCGAGGCGACCTTGAGACGCACCGGGATGCCGCCTCGAGCGGCCTCGTCCATCAGCTTCGCCATGAGGCTGGTGCCGATGCCGCGTCCACGCAGGTCTGGCACGATCGCCTGATCGATGATGTGGATGAAGCCGCCAGGACGATTCACGACGATGCGGCCGATCGGCGCGCCATCGAGTTCGATGATGTCGAAGCGCGCGCCCGGGAACTGGGCGCGATAGCTCACGGTCTGTGCCTGGAACTGCTGGCGCATGAGAAGCCGCAGCATGTTCGGCTCGAAGCCGGCCATCTGCCACTCCGGTGGCCGCGAAGTGCAGAACAGGTCCAACCGGAAATCCTCATCGTCGTCGCGCTCGGGCCTCAGCCGAAGCCGGCCCAGGGGAGAGGCGACGTCGATCACTTGGTCCATGCAAAGAATTCTCCGAAAGCACGGCAGCCCCGGGCAGGGGGACGTTTACAACCCGCGGCTGGTCCGATCATATTGTGTCGATCAGCCAGTCTGTTGAAGAACCGGACCATGACAGAACCACTATCGCCCGCAGATGTCACCGCCGACCATTTCCGGCCCCACATCGACAAGGATTTTCGCATCCCCGGCTGGCCGCATCCGATGGCTTTGACCGCGGTCGAAACCGGCGGCGGGAAAAGCTGGCACGCGGGCGAGGAGCGGCGGGAACCGTTCACTCTGATCTTCCGCGGGCCTCCGGGAAAGGTTATGCGCGAAGGCTTCTACACGCTGCAGCTCGACGGCGGCCCGTGGTTCAACCTCTACATCATGCCCATTATGACCGTCGGAAACGACCGGCAGGACTATCAGGCTCTCTTCAACTGAGCGTTCAGTTGCGCGAGGGGTAAACCCCGACCAGCGCGATCATGTAGTTGAGCACCGTGTAGGGTTGCATGTTGTCGTGCGGCTGGCTGCCGCCGGCGGGCACGATCGTCTGCTGCGCAAGAGTCACGGTCGGCGTACCGTTGCCATACATATTGGCCGTGAAGGCGGCACCTGTCGGCGGCGTGCCGATCGACTGGCCGAGCGAGCTGCTGCTCGTGGCAGTGTTAGAGTTCTCGCCGGCCGCCACTGTGTTGTTGCCTGAGGCCGTATGGGGGTGCAGCGGCAACTCGCTGACCAGTAGCGTGTGCGCGGACTCCCCGGCGCTCTGTCCGGGAACATAGGTTCCCCCGCCAGGCATCGTGCCGGAATGCACCGGGGCGCGGCCGCGCAGGTCGGGAAGCTGGAAAGTGGTGACGCCGTTGCCGCCAAAAGTGACGCCGAGCAGCGAGAACAGCGCCTGGTTCTGGGCGATCGCCAGGATCTGTCCATTGCACAGGGCCCAGCCCTTCGCGGCGAAATTCCACGACACAATCTTCAATTCACCGATGTAGGGCTCGCCCATCTCCGTCTCCTCTGTCGCCCGTGGACCGCTGCCTGTCGGCCTATCCGCGGGGCGGGAAAATACCTGCTAGCGCTATACAGAAGGTGAGCCCCAGATAGGGCATCATGTTGTTGTGTGGTTGGCTGCCGCCTGTTGGACGCAGGACGTTCGGCGACATCGGCACGTTAGGCTGTCCCGGACTGTAGATGCGGATCTGAGTGATGCCGCTGATCGCGTTGCCGACTTGCGCCCTGGCAAGCTGGTTGCCATTCGAGGTCTGGGCTGTGCCAACGGTGGTTGTCACGGCAAGGCCATGATTGTGCGCCGGAAGCTCCTGCAGCAGCAGCGTCACGTTTTCGTAGCCGCCCACCTCCCCGACAACATATGGCGACAGGCCGGGACTCTGGCCAGCCGCGATCGGCACCCGCCCGCGGAAGTCGGGAAGCCCGAAGGTCGTCTGGCCGTTGCCGCCGTAATACGTGCCGAGCAGCGAGAACAGCGCCGTGTTCTGCGCGATGGCCAGTATTTGCCCATCGCACGTCGCCCAGCCGCGGGGCGGGAAGTTGAAGCCCATGATGCGAATTTCGCCGAGATAGGGTTCGGACATGGAAACTGCTCCGCGTGTATTGCCGGCAGGTGTCGTATGCTGAAATCAGCCTTGGCTCGGATAGAGGCCTTGCAGCGCGATGATGAATGTGACCGCCAGAAAGGGCTGCATGTTCTGGTGAGGCTGGCCGCCGCCGGTGAAGCTGATGGTGTTGGCGTTGATGACCACCGGGTTGGAGCCGTCGTAGGGAATGTATCCGAGCACGTTGAGGCCGGCTGGCCCCTGGTCGGCCATGATCGTATTCGCGGGGCTGCTTACGTTGCCCGGCGCGCCGGTCGACGTGAATGGATGGCTGTGCGCGGCCATCTGGTTCCAGGTGACCGTCACAGTCTCGGATCCGGCCATCTGCCCCTGGACCATTCCGTTGCCGTTGTGCAACGGCACCCGGCCGCCGAGCTGGGGCAGGGCGAAGGTCTGCACGCCGTCGCCACCATAGGTCGTGCCGATCAAATTGTACAAGGCATCATACTGAGAGATCGCCAGCACCTGGCCGGCGCATAGCGCCCAACCCAGCGGCGCGTAGTTGCCGCCAAACATGCGAATCTCACCGAGATAGGCTTCACTCATGGCGCCACCCTCTTATCTCAGCCATCAGTTGATTGAGCCTACCGCACTCTTTGCTTGGCATCAACAGGTCAATCGCGGAAAATTCAGATGTTCTAGGGATGGATTTTCCTTCTGCCCGTAGATATTCAATACGCTCGCGTAGGATCAAGAGAGATTTACGCCGGATCGGATGCGGTTCGCCGGATAGACGGACGGGCGCTGTAAAAAATACTTTCGGATTTCGGTTCGCGGCCTGTCGCCAGTTCTCATACACTGCCAGTGGAATATTCCGCATCCTGCTGGTTTTTCAGGGTTTTCATGCTTATTCGGCTTTTTAGAAAATTGGAGAATATGCTCTAGGGCGCTTTCGAAATAATCGCTCTTTTCTGTATTGGGCAATAACAACCCTCCTCCGCGCAGGGAACAAAAATTAAAACATTGGCAACTTTCGCTTGTGCGCGCTTTGCACTGCCGATAGATTAGGCGCCAAGACGGCCGCATGTATGGCCGTAATCAATGCCAGGGCCGCGCCATAGCGTGTCCTCAATACAATAAAAGGGGGGTCTGCATGCCAGCCGCCGGTCAACACCGGTACTCCGCCGAAGGCACGACGAAGATATCTTCGTCGACCGCGGCGGCAGTGGCAGCCATACCCCGACCGCCATCATCGACAACACCCCGCACCCGGTCCGGCCAACCGCTTCACCGCGGAGCCCGGCGCGGCCGTAGTCGGCAAGCGTTGGCGGGTCACGCCCCGCCGCAAGGGAGATCAGTATGCCCAGCAGGATATTCTTCACCACCCAGGCCGGCGCCACCGACACGTTTCTCACCTCCGCCAACGTGGACGGCACGAACGTGGTCAGCCAGGTCGCGGACACGACGCCCGGCTCGCCCTGGCAGGAAACGGTGATCGATGCCGCCAACAACCGGTACTTTATTCTACAGCACGCTAACGGAACCGACGACAACGCGACCCTCTATACCGGCCAGCTCAACAGCTCGGCGGCGCCGACCGTCGCTTTCACCTTCCAGGCGGAAGACCTTGTGCGCGGCCTCGAGATCGATCCGGTCAATCACCACCTCTTCATCGGCCGGCTCGATTTCGACGCCACGCAGACGAACATCAACAACGCGGCCACCGGCCTCCTGCAGATCGACTACAATCCTGCGACCGGCGCGGTCAGCAACACCAATAATTTCCTGGTCACGCAGACGACCGACCCGCTTCCCTCGGGCTTCATCCTGACCACCGACATCGCCCGCGACGACGGCGACGGCACCCTGTATTTCGCGCAGTCGACCGCCGGCGCCGGCACCAACATGATCTACCGGGTTGACACCAGCAACAACATAACGACCCTGCTCAAGCAGTCGCAGTTTCCGACCAACTTCACCAACGGCTTCATTGCCGACGTCGATGTCGACGCCGGCCGCAACCAGGTTTACTTCAGCACGTTCGCCCAGCCTTTCGGCGCCGGGCCGACCAACAAGCTGTGGGTGATTTCCGACACCGCGATCGGCAGCACCGATGCGACCGCGTTGACGCTTTCCGGCATGCCCGGCGGCGCGACCTTCATCCCCGGCGACTTCACGATCGACCAGTCGACGCACCAGCTTTACGTCGAGTCGGAGGAGAACCCGGGCTCCGGCAACAGCGATGACCTGATCTATCGCTTCCAGCTCAGCGCCGATGGCAAGACGGCGACGTTTCTCAACGTGATCGACCCCCCACTCACCACTTCCGATGCCAATATCGGCGGCATCGAATTCGTCGGAAACGTCGTGGCCACGCTCGACCTTGACGCCAACAACTCCTCCAGCATCGGCACCGGCTACCAGGCGACCTTCACCGAAGGCGGGGCCGCCGTGGCGGTCGCCGATGCCGACACGACGATCGTCGACGACGGCACGACCATCACGTCCGCCACCATCACCATCACCAACCACCAGGCCAGCGACCTCCTGTCGGTAAGCGGCGTGTTGCCCGGCGGCATCATCGCCTCGGCCTACAATGCCGGCACCGGCGTGCTCACCCTGACCGGCTCGGCCACGCTCGCCCAATACCAGACCGCCTTGCAGCAGCTCAGGTTCAGCAATTCATCCGACACGCCGAACACGGCCGACCGCAGCATCACTGTCACGGTCAATGACGGTGAGACCAACAGCAACACCGCGACCGCAACCATCCATGTCACCGCGACCAATGACGCGCCAACCTTGACGGGCGACCTTTCCGCGGCCGTGGGCGAAGGAGCGAGCTACGTCATCACTACGACGGATCTGAACTTCAGCGATCCGGACGACGTCGCGGCGGGCGTCACCTTCACCGTGTCGAGCCAGGTGAGCGGCACGGTGCTGGTCAACGGCAGCGCCGCAACGACGTTTACCGGCACGCAGCTTGCCGGCGGCCTGGTCAGCTTCCTGCATAACGGCTCGGAGGGGCCCGCCGCCTCGTTCAGCGTATCGGTCGAGGACGGCAACGAGGATGTCTCGGCCCCGGTCGCCTCGACCTTCAACTTCACCGTCAACAACACCGACGATCCGGGCGTCGCGCAGAACGACGCGGTGGCGACCGACGAGGCGACAAAGCTGTCGGGCGCGGACGTGTTTGCCGACAATGGCAGCGGCGCCGACAACGATCCGGACACGGCGCTGTCGGTGGCGCTAGTGAACGGTGCTGCCTTCACCAATGGCGTGGCGATCACGCTGGCGTCCGGCGCGCTGCTGACGATGAATGCCGACGGCACGTTCGACTACGACCCGAACGGCAAGTTCGAGGATCTGCCGGGACCGGCATCCGGCGCCAACAATCTGACGGCAACGGACAGCTTTACCTACACGCTTGCCGGCGGCGGCACGGCCACCGTCACCGTCACGGTCTCGGGCCTGGACAGCGACAACGACGTGCTGGAAGGCACGGCCGGCGCCGATACGTTTGCGGGTGGCATCGGCGACGACACCTATCAGGTCGACAATGCGGCCGACACGGTGACCGAACTGTCCGGCAACGGCACGGCCGACCGCGTGCTGACCAGCGTCAGCTTCGCGCTCGGCGCGGGCCAGGAGATCGAATTCCTGGAAACGTCGGACGCAAGCGCCACCACGGCGATCGACCTTCGCGGTAACTCGCTTGCGCAGACGATCGAAGGCAATGACGGCAACAACATCCTGCACGACGGCGGCACCGGACCTCTTCCGGGTTACGACGGCGATCCCGATACGCTGATCGGCCACGATGGCGACGACGTTTATGTCGTGTATCTGGCCGGGGCCACTATCGTCGAGGTGGCTGGCGAGGGCGTCGACCGGCTGAGTGCGGGCGGGGACTACGTGCTGGCCTCCGGAGTGAGCATCGAACGGCTCAATACCGCGTCGCTGTTTGCCACCTATTCGATCAATCTGACCGGCAACGAGCTTGTCCAGCTCGTGCGCGGCAACAACGGCGCCAACACCCTGGACGGCGGCGGCGGCAATGACGTGCTGTTCGGCATGGGCGGAGCGGACAATTTCCGCTTCTCGACGGCGCTCGGCCCCACCAACGTCGCCGACATCGCCGATTTCGCGGCGGGCACCGACAAGATCCATCTCGATGACGCGATCTTCACGGCGCTTGGCGGGCTGGGCGCGCTGGCCGCCACGGCCTTCAAGGACACCGCGACGGGGGTCAAGGACGCCGACGACCGCATCATTTACAACTCCGACACCGGTGCGCTCGCCTACGACGCCGACGGTTCCGGCACCGCCTTCGCCAACATCCGCTTCGCGACCATCACCGGGTCGCCCCTGCTGACCGCAGCGGATTTCGTCGTGGTCTGAACGGTCCAGCCGCAGCCGGGCTGAGCCATACCGGCTCCGCTCGGCATCGGTTCACTCAACCTCCCCGACGGTTCGTCGGTCTGTATGGGATTTCTGGTGGAAGGCGCAGGATTGCAAGGAGCTGCCGATATTTCTCACTACGGCGGCTGACGCGGCCAAATACAGGACGCCATGGGTGCCCGTGAAGCGCGAATCCGCCGTTGAGCCACGCTTTTGTCAGAGGCTGGGTTGTTGCCACTCAAGCGTCGCGTCATGTGCAGAAAGTGAAACAATTTCACTGGTTTGACGAGCGGTCAAGATAGTGAGGCTTCATCGACCTGACGCGCGTCTTTTGTGGCGGAAAACCGCGCTTTGGGCGTTGCGGACCGACGGCAACCTGCGTCGTGTTTGCTTTCCGAACGCGGCCGATTGGGCATTGACAGGCTATTTCAATTCGGTTCTCTTTGCGGTGCATTTTGAAATGCCGTACGAGACCGATGACATCGCGATCGAGAGATACCGAGATCCGCCGGATCGGCAGGCAGCTTCGCCTGCTCCGGGAAAAGTCCGGCCGGACGCTGACGCAACTGGCGCAAGCAGCAGACCTTTCCGAGCGGGCGATCCGCGATCTGGAAGCCGGGCGGACCAATCCCAGCCTTGCCACTGTGGTGAGCATCACCGACGTGCTCGGCGTCACGCTCGACGAGCTCGTCGGCGCAGCGCGGCGAAACGCGCCGATTCTCGATTTCACGCCGGCACCGAAACCAAATGAAACATCCGTTGAACTGACGCGCCGGCTTCCCGAGCCGCGCATGCGGGCGCGCATCCTGCGGTTCGACGGCGAGCCTGCTGCCGTCCTGCCTGCGGGCGCCGTGTTCGGCCATGTGCTGGACGGAGCCGTCGCGGTTTCCCTCGACGGTGAGGAAAGCAGCTTGCGGCAGGGCGACAGTTTTCACGCGCAGGCGGGGGTGCTCGGCGGCTGGCGCGGCAATGCGTCCGGCGGACGGCTGCTGGTCGTCGAAGCGGTGGCGGCCGACGGCGCCGAGGGATCGGCGGAGCGACAGGAGCGGGAATGACCGGGACGACTTACATCGTGGCGACCGATGTCGGCGGCACCTGCACCGACACCATTGTCGTCACGTCGGCCGGCGAGATCCATATCGGCAAAGCGCTGTCGACGCCGCCCGACTTCGCCGACGGCGTGTTGAACTCGATCCAGTCCGCCGCCGAGATCATGGGTATCTCGCGCCGCGAACTGCTTGAACGCACCAGCCTGTTCGTCCACGGCTCGACGGTCGTCGACAATACGGTGCTGACCCGCGAGGGCGCGCGCACAGGGCTGATCACCACTGAAGGGTTCGAGGACACGCTGCTGGTCACGCGCGGCGCCTATGGCCGCTGGTCGGGCCTCACCGAGGAAGGCATCAAGAACCCGGTCAAGACCGATCGTGCACCGGCGCTGGTCGAGACCGGTGCGATCGCCGGCGTGCGTGAACGCGTCGACTGCAACGGCGAGGTGGTCGAGGCACTGGATCTTGCCGCGGCCGAGCGGGCCGTCCGCTTCCTGGTCAAGGAGAAGAAGGTCGAAGCCATCGCCGTCTCCTTTCTCTGGTCCTTCTTCAACGCCGATCACGAACGCGCGGTCCGCGACCTGATCGGCAAGGTCGCGCCGCAAGCCTATGTCACGCTGTCGAGCGACATCGCGCCGGTGCCCGGCGAATATGAACGGACTTCGACGGCGGTCATCAACGCCTATGCCGGACGGATCACGCGGGACTACCTTAACTCGCTGGAGCGGCTGCTTGGCGAGAACGGCTATCGGGGTCAGACCATGGTCATGCAGGGTTATGGCGGGCTGCTGCCGGCCGGCGAGGCGGCCGAGCGCGCAGTCGGCATGATCGAATGCGGTCCGGCCGCCGGCGTCATCGGCGCGAAATTTTTGGGCGAGTTAATGGGCGACGGCGACATCATCGCCGCCGACATGGGCGGCACGACTTTCAAGGTCGGCGTCATCCAGGGCGGCGAACTCGACTATGCGCGCGAACCGCTGGTCGACCGCTTCCATTATGTCGCGCCGAAGATCGACGTCGTGTCGATCGGCGCCGGCGGCGGCAGCATCGTGCAACTCGATCCCAAGACCAGGCTGCCGACGGTCGGGCCGCGTTCGGCCGGCTCGCGCCCCGGACCGATCTGCTATGGGCTGGGCGGCACCGAGCCGACGCTGACCGACGTGATGCTGCTGATCGGCTACATGGAGCCGTCGCATTTCCTGCGTGGCTCCATGACGCTCGACCGCGACAACGCGCATCGCATCTTCAAGGGGAAGATCGCCGATCCGCTCGGCGTTTCGGTCGAGGAAGCGGCGATCGGCATCTACCGCATCGCGGCCGCGCAGATTACCGACCTGATCCGCAAGATCACCGTCGAACGCGGTCTCGACCCGCGTGATTTCGTGCTGCACTCCTTCGGCGGCACATGCGGCATGCTGGCTTCCGCCTTTGGCGAGGAACTGGCGGTGCGCCGCATCGTCATCCCCTACACGGCCTCGGTGAACTGTGCCTTCGGGCTGGTCACGGCGGATGTCCGCCACGAATATTCGACGACCACGACGCTGCCCTCGGATGTTTCACCGGAGGCGGTCAACGCCATCTTCGCGCCGCTGATGGAGAGCGCCCACCGCCAACTCGAGGCGGAAGGGTTCACTGGCAGCGATACGCGTTTCGACTGGTCGGTCGACCTTCGCTACCGCCGCCAGGTTCACGAAGTGACGACGCCAGTGCACGCCCGCACGCCGCTGGACACGGCTGCCCTCGCTGCCCTGATTGACGATTTCGAGAGCCTCTACGAACGAAAGTTCGGGAGGGGTTCCGCCTATCGGGAGGCAGGCATCGAGATGACGATGTTCCGGCTGACCGCCAGCGGCCTGATGCAGCGGCCGAAGCTGCCGAAGGAGACGGAGGGGGCTGCCGATGCAAGCGCCGCCCGGATCGGCCGCCGCCGCATTTTCGTCGAGGCCAGGGGCGCGCTGGCCGAAGCCGATATCTATGACTTCACAAAACTCGCGCCGGGAAACCGGCTGAGCGGCCCGGCGGTGATCCATACGCCGATCACCACCATCGCGGTGCAGCAGGGCCAGAGCGCGCGCATGGACGGCTATCGCAACATCGTGCTCGATATGGAGGGTTGAGGCCATGGATCCGATGACCTTCTCGATCATCCGCCATCGGCTGTTCCGCATCGTCGACGAGGCGGTGATTACGCTGAAGCATGTTTCCGGCAGCGCCATCACCAATGAGGGACACGACCTGATGGTGTCGCTCTATCGCGCCGACGGCTCCCTGCTGATGGGCGGCGTTGGCTTCCTGCATCACCTGACCAGCGCCGCCGAGGCCTGCAAGTCGATCATCAGGCGCTTCAAAGGCCGCATCCGCGAAGGCGATGTCTTCCTGCTCAACGACCCCTATACGGCGGCGCTCCACACTTCCGACATCTATCTGGTGGCGCCGATCCATTTCGAGGGCCGGCTGGTCGCGTGGAGCGCCTGCTTCGTCCATGTCTACGACATCGGCGCCATGAACCCCGGCGGCTTCAGCCCGCAATCAGTGGACATCTACACGGAGGGTTTCTCCTCGCCAGGCATCAAGATCGTCGACCAGGGCGAGATGGTGCAGGACGTGATCGACACCATGCTGAACATGGTGCGCTCGCCCGAAATGGTCATGCTCGACCTGCGCTCGATGATCGCCTGCAACAATGTCGCGCGCGAACGCATGCAGGCGCTAACCGCTAAATATGGCTACGAGACTGTGGATGCGGCTGGATCGGAACTGATCCGCCAGTCCGAAATGCTGTTCCGCGCGCGCCTGAAGGAGTTGCCTGACGGCGAGTGGCAGTCGCGCCAGTATCTCGACGTGAACGGCGAAACGGCCACCGTGCGGCTGACCATGACCAAGAGCGGCGACAGCCTGGTCTTCGACTTCACCGGTTCCAGCGAGCAGAGCCGGCACGCCATCAACTGCACGAAATGGGCGTCGCTCGGCGGGCTGTTTGCGCCGCTGTTCCCGCTGCTCTGCTACGACATCACCTGGAACGAAGGCGTTATCCGGCCGGTCGAGATGATCGCGCCGGAGGGCTCGATCGTGAACTGCACCCGGCCGGCGCCGGTGTCGGTGGCGACCGTCGCCGCAATCCAGTCGGTCAACAACGCGGCCTGCGCGACGATCGGCAAGATGCTGGCCGCGAGCGACCGTTACCGCGAGCAGGCGACGGCGGTCTGGCACGCCAACCATTTCGCCATCTTCAAGTTCGGTCGCAACCAGAGAGGCGGCCATTCGATCGGCATCCTTACCGAGACTTTCGCGGGGGCCGGCGGGGCGCGCTCCTTCGGTGACGGCGTCGATATCGGCGGCGAGATCCCCAACCCGATCTCGCGCATGGCCAATGTCGAGACGGCGGAGGCGAATTTCCCGGTCCGCTACCTGTTCCGCCGCCGCATGAAGGATTCTGGCGGCCCTGGGCGTTGGCGTGGCGGCAGCGGCGGCGAACTCGCCATCGTGCCGCACAAGGCGCCGGACGGCGGCATCCATTACGTGATCTCCGGCAAGGGCGCCCGCCATCCGATGAGCGACGGTCTCGCCGGCGGGCTGCCCGGCGCGCCGAACAAATATGTCTGGGTGAAGAAGCATGGCGACGGCGTTGCCGATCCTGCGCCGCCGGCTGGCCTGCCCGGCGCCGGCGAGGCGGTCTCCTGGGGCGTCTTCCCGCTGATGGGCGAGGATGCGCTTTATGTCCGCTGGAATGGCGGTGGCGGCTATGGCGACCCGCTCGACCGCGAGCCCGAGCGCGTCGCCGCCGATGTGGCGGACGGGCTGGTGGGGTTGGAAACCGCCCGCGATGTCTATGGCGTCGTCCTGTCGAGCGCGGGCGTTGCCGACCCCGACGCCACGCTGGCGATGCGCGACGCGCGCAAATCGGCGCGGATCGGCAAGGAGGCGGCACGATGAGCGTCTCCTTTTCGCCAACGCTGGTGCTCACGGGCGAGATGGCGGCGCGCCGCATCGCCTGCCGCGGCTGCGGGCACGACCTCGGCCCGGCAACGGGCGTCTGGAAGGAACAGGCCGTGCTCGACGAACGGCCGCTGGCGGAAGTCGGCGGCGAGACGTTCCGCACCGAGAGCCCGGTTCTGTTCCGGCGTTTCTATTGCCCGTCCTGCGGCGAGACGCTCGACGCCGAAACCGCGCTGCCGGGCGAGCCGTTCCTGATCGACCGGGTGAGAGGCTAGGCCGTGGCGACGGGAAAGGTCAGGGCCAGGGACGAGAGCATGGCGGCGGAGACGCTCGGGCAGCGGCTGCGCCTGTTGCGCCGTGACCGCGGCCTGAGCATCGCCGACCTCGCTGCCAGCTCCAGCGTGCCGGGCAGCACGATCAGCAAGATCGAGAATGGCCTGCTCAATCCCAGCTTGGTCCATGCGATCAACCTCGCTTCCGCGCTCGACGCCAATCTCGGCTTCCTGGTCGACCGTACCCGCACGCGGCACGCCCGGCATTCCGTGGTGCGCCGGGCGCAGCGCGGGCGTCGCGACTTTCCCGAAATGGCGATGGTGCTGGAAGATCTGAACATCGGCTTCGTGCCGGGCGTGCTTGAATCGCGCATCGGCACGATCAGCCCCGGCGCGCATTCCGGCTCGGAGCGCATGAGCCATGCCGGCGAGGAACTTGTGCACGTGCTGTCGGGCACCATCACCTACGATGTCGACGGCACCGAGTACCGGCTCACCGAGGGCGATACGCTGCACTTCAAATGCGACACGCCGCATCGCTGGATGAATCAGGGCGACGGGACGGCGGTGCTGTTGTGGGTCTTCTCCGACGGCCTGTCATTCTAGGAGAGAAAAATGATCAGCCAGCACATCATCGATCGCGTCGTCGCCCGCAGGGGGCAACTGCACCTGTTCGACACATTGTCGGCGGCGCGCACGGCGCTGGTCGTCATCGACATGCAGAAGACCTTTTGCGAGCCCGGCGCGCCGGCGGAGGTGCCTGCGTCGCGCAGCATCGTCAAGGCGATTAACCGGCTGGCGGCAGGCTTACGCGAGGCCGGCGGCACGGTGGTCTGGTGCACGCACGCCAATGTCGGCGTCGGCAACAACAGCGACTGGCGTAATTTCTTCGACCATTTCGTCGCCGACGACGTGCGCCGCCGCACCATCGAGAGCCTGTCGCCGGGCGGCTCGGGTCAGGCCATCTGGCACGAGCTGGAGGTCGACGCTTCGGACCTGAAACTGTTCAAGAACCGCTACAGCGCGCTGGTGCCGGGCTCCTCGCAACTGGAGCGGATGCTGCGCAGCCTCGACATCGACACGCTGCTGATCTGCGGCACCAAGACCAACATCTGCTGCGAATCCACCGCCCGCGACGCGATGATGATGGATTTCAAGGTGGTGATGGTTTCGGACGGCACCGCCGCGCTTTCCGACCAGGAGCACCAGGCCAGTCTCGAAAACATCATCCAGCAGTTCGGCGACGTCATGACGACAGAGGAGATCCTGGAGCGGCTGCGCGCCTGACGGCAGACGATAATTAATCGACTAATAAATAAGCAAGGGGAACCGACATGCTGAAATTTCTGATGGGTACGGCGCTTGCGCTGGGGCTGCTGATCGCGCCCGTGCAGGCCGCGAGCAAGAAGATCGCGCTGGTTCTGCCGGGGCCGATCACCGACGGAACCTTCAACTCCGCCGCCAACAAGGGCATCGAGGCGGCGAAGGCGAAATACGACATCGAGGTCGTGGTCCGCGAGAACACCGATTTCGCGCAGATCGAGGATGTGCTGCGTTCCTATGCCGAGGAAGGCTACGACATGGTCATAGGCCACGGCTTCCAGTTCGCCGAGCCGGTGATGAACATCCACGCGGACTACCCGAATACGTGGTTCGTGGTGAACACCGCACAGGTGGCCGCCGAGCCCAATGTCGCCTCCTTCGACAATCGCTGGGGCGATGCTGGCTACATGGCCGGGACCGTCGCGGCGCTTTATTCGAAGAGCGGCACGATCGGCCACATCGGCGCCATCCCTGTGCCGGTGATCGAGGACTACAACAAGGGTTTCGAGACGGGCGCCAAGCGCTTCCGCCCCGACGTCAAGGTGCTTTCGGCCTATGTCGGTTCCTTTTCCGACATTGCCCGCGGCGCGGAGATCACCACCTCGCTCATCGAGCAGGGCGCCGACGTGGTGACCTCGACCGGCAACGAGAACGTCGTCGGAACTATCCAGGCCGCGCAGAAGGCCAAGGTGCATGCCATCGGCACGGCCTTCGACAGCCAGGCGATGGCGCCCGAGACGATCATCACCACGGCGCTGATCAACATGGACGTCAACATCGATCTGGCCGTCGGCCGCCTGATGGACGGCAGCCTCAAGCCGGAGACCTATGTGCTCGGGCTCAATGAAGGCGGCATCGGCCTCGCGCCATTCCGCGACTTTGAGAAGCAGTTCAAGCCGGAGGATCTGGCGAAGATCGACGGGCTGATGAAGGACATCGCCGCCGGGAAGATCACCGACCTGCCCTGATCCGTCGATGTCCGGCCCCGCAGCAAAGCCGCCGCTCGTCGCGCTGGAAGGCGTAACGAAGCGGTTCGGAACGGTCGTCGCCAACCGGGCCGTCGACTTCTCGGTCGCGGCCGGCGAAGTCGTGGCGCTTGTCGGCGAGAACGGCGCCGGAAAGTCGACGATCGTCAACTTGCTTTCCGGCCTGCTGCTGCCGGACGAAGGGCGCATCCTCGTCGACGGAAAACCGGCGCATTTTTCTTCTCCGGCAGCTTCAGCCGCAGCCGGCATCGGCGTCGTGCACCAGCATTTCATGCTGGTGCCGACGCTTACGGCGCTGGACAACATCGCGCTCAGCCTTCCCGAACTGGGGCATGGCCGCCTCGACCGGGCCTCGCTCACGCAGCGCGTAAGAGAAGCTGTCGCGCGGCTGGGTTTCCAGTTCGACGAGGGCCAGCGCGTCGATGCCATGGATGTCGCGCATCAGCAGCGCATCGAGATCGTCAAGGCGCTGATACGCAAGGTACGGCTGCTGATCCTCGACGAGCCGACCGCCGTGCTCGGGCCGGACGACAAGGCGCATCTGTTCGCCACCATCCGCCGCCTGAAGGCCGAGGGCACGGCGGTCATCTTGATCACCCACAAGCTCGACGACATTTTTGCCGTCGCCGACTGCGCGGTGGTGCTGCGCAACGGGGCCGTGACTGCGATGGCGGCCGTACCCGATCTTGCCCCGCAGGGCATCGTGGCCCATATGATCGGCGCGCGCGATGCGACCGAAGCGGCGGGCATTGTCTCCGGGAGGCCGGCACGGCGCGCGCCTGCACCTGTGGGCCAGGCGATCTGCCGGATCAGGGACGTCGCACTTCGCCGGCAAAATGGTTCGTTCGCCGTGTCCGGCCTGTCGCTCGACCTGCACGCCGGCGAGATCGTCGCCGTTGCGGGGGTCGACGGCAACGGCCAGAGCGAGCTGGTGCGGGTGCTGGCCGGCATGGCGCTGCCGGATGCGGGTTCCGTCGAATGCCTGGGAGAGACATCCCAAGGCGGCCGCTGGACCGCAACGCGGCTGAGGCGGGCAGGGGTCGCGCATATCCCCGAAGACCGACGCCGTTCCGGCATCGTCGCCGGCATGACGCTGGCCCGCAACTATCTGCTCGGCCATGCGGACGATCCCACCCTTGTCCGCCTCGGCCTTCTGCGCGAAGCTGCACTCGACCGACGGGTCGCATCGCGGCTCTCGGAATTCCAGGTCCGCTCGCGCGGCCCGGCCGACCGCATGGACCGGCTTTCCGGCGGCAACCAGCAGAAGGTCGTGCTTGCGCGCGAGATGGACGGCGACCCGCGCCTGATCCTTGCCGCCCATCCGTCGCGCGGGCTCGACATCAAGACGATCCGTTTCGTCCATGGCCTGCTGGAAAACGCCCGAGACGCCGGCAAGACGGTGCTGCTTTTGTCCTCCGATCTCGACGAGATCCTGCAATTGGCCGACCGTATCGTGGTGTTTGCCGATGGCCGCGTCTTCGGCCCGGCACGATGCGACTCGGTCGGGCGCGACGAGATCGGCGCATGGATCGCCGGCCACGCGGGTGCAGCGGCATGAACCCGGCCCTGCCGCGCCGCGAGGCGCTCGCCGCCTGCGCCTTGCTGGTGATGATGGTGCTGGGCGCGATCCTGCTCGCCGGCGCCAATCCGCTCTCCGTCCTCGCCGGCATCTTTCAGCGCGCGCTGCTGACGCGGGCAGGACTGCTGGAAGCTGTGCTGCGTACGATCCCGCTCACCATCATGGGGCTGGGCATTGCCCTCGCTTTCCGGGCGCGGGTCTTCAACATCGGCATGGACGGGCAACTGATCGCCGGTAGTGTGCTCGCCGTGGCGCTTGCGCCGCTCCTGCCCGCCAACGCCATCGGGCTGCTGATCTTCCTCGCAGCCGGTCTCGCCGGCGGCGCACTCTGGGGCGGCATTGCCGGGCTGATCAAGGCGCGTTTCGGCGGTAACGAAATCATCGCCACCATCATGCTGAACTATGTCGCGATCCAGATCCTATCATGGCTGGTGCGCGGCCCGATGCAGGAAAAGATGAAGGTCATCCCGCGCTCCGACGCCATCGACCGGGCGCTGCGGCTGCCGGTACTGTTCGACGGGACACGCATTCATGCCGGGCTTCTGGTTGCAATTGTCGCGGTGATCGTCACCGCGTTGCTTGCCGGAAAATCGCGCTTCGGTTTCAAGCTGGCGGTCGTCGGCGCCAATGAGCATGCGGCGCGTTATGCCGGCATGAATCCCGGGACCATCGCCGGCATCGTGCTGGCGATCTCCGGCGCGCTGGCCGGGCTGGCTGGCGCGGTGGAGATATCGGGCCTCTACGGCCGCCTGCAGGAAGGTTTCGCGCCCGGCTTCGGCATCACGGCAATCGCCGTTGCGCTGGTGGCGCGGCTCAATCCGTTGCTCGTGCCGTTCTCGGCCTTCGTGTTCTCGCTGTTTTATGTCGGCCTCGGCGCTCTGGCGCGCAACGGCGTCGTGCCGTTCCCGATCATCAACATCATCGAGGGCACCATCATCCTGGTCTTCCTGGCCGGCAGCGTCGCTTATGCGGCCCGCCGCAAGGAGCCGGTGGCGGAGACGGCCGATGGATGAGGCGCTGTTCCTGAGTGGACTGCTTGCCGCCGGCATCCGCCTTGCCACGCCGATCGCGCTGGCCGCTATCGGCGAGACGCTGTCGCAGCGCGCCGGCGTCATCAATGTCGGCATCGAGGGCATCATGCTGGTGGGCGCCTTCGCCGCGGTGCTGTTCACCGTGCTGTCCGGAAACGGCTGGACCGGGCTGCTGGCGGCGATGCTTGCCGGGGCGCTGCTCGGCGCCTTGCATGGCTATTTTACGGTGCGGCTGAAAGTCGAGCAGATCGTCAGCGGCATCGCGCTGCTGTTTCTCGGCCTCGGCCTCTCCGGCTACGGATTTCGCCTGACGCTGGCGCAGGGGGGATCGGCCGTGCAGGTGCCGGGTTTCCAGGAACTCGATCTCTTCGGCCTTGCTGACCTTCCGTTCGTCGGACCGATCCTGTTCGGCCAGTTCGCGCTGGTCTACATCGCCGTTGCATCCGCCTTGCTGCTCGCCTGGATTCTTGCCGCGACGCGGCTCGGCGTGATCATCAAGGCGGCTGGAGACTATCCCGCGGCGGTCGACGCCGCCGGCGGTAGCGTCGACAGGGTGCGGTTCCTGTGCGTCACGGTTGGCGGGGTCTTCGCCGGCATGGGCGGGGCGTTCCTGTCGACGGCGCAGCTCTGGGGTTTCGTCGAGAACATGACGGCGGGGCGCGGTTTCCTGGCGATCTCCTGCGTGGTCTTCGCGCGCTGGAATCCGCTGCTCGCGGTGCTGGTCGCGCTGGGCTTCGGCATAGCCGACGCCGCCCAGATCCGCATGCAATCCTATTTTCCCGGCGTGCCCTACCAGTTCTTCGTCATCGTCCCTTATGTCGTGGCGATCGTCTCGCTCGCCGTCGGATCGCGGAGCAGCCGCATGCCGGCGGCGCTGGGGATGCCGTTCATCAGCCAGCGCTGAGCTGCCAGGCGCCATGCCGGAATCCTGTTGGCTATTCGGCCAACAGTTGAAGGCGTCGTGCCGTCGGCCTTGAGCCCAGTTCGCTTCTGCGCCACGCGGCGGGGGCGATGCCCACGGAACGCTTGAACTCGCGCCCGAAATGGTAGACGTCGCAGAAGCCGCATTGGTCGGCGATCTCGGCCAGCGGCGCATCGTTCTCCAGCAACAGCGACTGTGCCTGCATGAGCCGCTCGCGGATCAGCCATTGGCGCGGGCTGGTGCGCAGGTGTTTTCGAAACAGCCGCCTGGTCTGCGAATGACCGAGGCCGCTGACTTCCGACAGGTCAGTGGCGCTCCAGGCCTGGCCGAGATCGGCGCGCATGGCGCCGAGCAAGACGGCCAGCGGCATCGGGAAGTCGCGCGCCGCCGTTCCCGCCAGCGTCTGGTCGACCATCGTCAGGAATTCCGCGACCAGGTGGTTGAGCCGCAGGTCCAGTCCGGCGTCGCGCCGCCGCAGCGCCGCGAACAATTTTTCGAACCAGGGCACCGGATGCGCGCCATCGACAAAGTCGACCCGCGGCAGGCCGCCGCCGAACAGTTTTTCGCGCAGGGCGACGGGATCGGGACCGTCGAACCGGAACCACAGAACTGTCCACGGCGTGCGCGGATCGGCCATGTGGGCGTGCGGCGCCTCGTTGGCGATCCAGGCCAACTGGCCCGGCCCGATCTCGATGCGCTGGCCGAGCGTTTCGACAAAACCGTTGCCGGACAGGCAATAGACGATGTCCTGGCCTTGATGGATGGCACGGGTAACGCGGTAATCTGGGCCGGCCGCGACCTTGCCGGCGCGAAGCACGGTTAGCGCTGAGCGCGTCCACCCGGCTTCCGGGACGTAGTGAAGACTTTCGAGAAAGGTGGTTTTTGAAGTCATGCGCGTTTTATACAAAAATTGCGTTCTGTTTGTCCATTTCCCCTCTCGGCAAGCGGACGTAATCTGAGCGTCGAGAGTTTGAGGAAACTCTCCGGGTCGGCGGGAAAGCAGGGATTTCGAGCTTTTCGCGGTTGGTTCCGTGCCCTACGGGCGAAGTTTTCGTGCATGCCAGGGAGAAGTCCGATGCTTGCGATGACCAGGGAAGAGGCCGAGCTTTACGCTCGCGACGGATACATCATCCGCAAGGGGCTTCTGTCCAAAGACGAGGTCGACCTGTTCCGCGACCGTGCCCGTGCGCAGCTCGAGGCTGAAAACAAGTCCGGCGCCGTCATGCACAAGGGCGACAAGGAGGGCAAGACGACCCTTCTCAAGATGTGGAACACCGCCGAGGACGACCAGTACGGCTACCTCGCCCGCGACGAGCGTCTCGTCGACCTCGCCGAGGATGCCGTCGGCAAACCGATCTATCTCTACAGCCACAAGATGACGATGAAGCAGCCCAACGAGGGCGGCGCCTGGGAATGGCACCAGGATTTTGGCTACTGGTATAATTACGGCTGCCTCGCGCCGGAAATGATGAGCATCTACCTCGCGCTCGACACGGCGACCAAGGAGAATGGTTGCCTTCAGGTGCTGAAAGGCACGCACAAGCTCGGCCGCCTCAACCACATCCGCGAGGACGGCCAGACCAATGTCGAGCAGGAACATCTCGAAGCCGCGCTGAAGCGCTACGAGCACATCTATGTCGAGATGGAAGCCGGCGATGCGCTGGTGTTCGACGGCAACCTGTTGCACCGCTCGGACGCCAACCATTCCGACACATACCGCTGGGGCTATATCAGTTCCTACAACGCGGTCGAGAACGCGCCGTTCAAGCGAGTGCGCGACTACGGAAACTACGAGGCCTTGAAGAAGGTGCCGGCCGGCACCTTCCGCATGCTGCCGGAAAAGGCCGCCTGAGGAGGCGGCAAGAATAACACGCAAGGTCCGGACAGGAGCTCGGCCGGACTTTTCGACCTGAGTGAGTAAGGCAAGGCGGCGCGTTTATAACGCCCGCCGAACCCAACGGGAGGATATCGTATGGCCGATGCGGTCAGGACCGGCGCCCGCGCGCCTGCCATGGACCGATTTTCGCTGTCGAGGCTTTTGCGCGCACGCGAAACCGGCGTGTTTTTCGCGCTCCTCGTGCTGTGCCTGTTCCTGTCGGTCGCCACCGACGGGTTCCTGACCTCGCTCAATTTGCTGAATGTCGGCCGGCAGGTTTCCCTGCTCGGCATCATGGCCGTGGGCATGACCTTCGTGCTGATCTCGGGCGAGGTCGATCTCTCCGTCGGCTCGACCTATGCGTTCTCCGGTCTGGCCACCGGCATGCTGATCATCGTCGGCTGGGGTCTGATGCCGGCGCTTGCCGTCGGACTTTTTACCGGTGTTGTGATCGGGCTGATCAACGGCGTTCTCTCCACCTACGGCCGCCTGCCGTCGCTGATCGCCACGCTCGGTATGCTGTCGATCGTGCGCGGCGCGGCGCTCATCCTCACCAACGGCCAGCCGGTCACTGTCAACGTGCGCAACGGCGCCGATGCCGGCGTGCTCGAAACCTTCAGCTATATGGGCCAGGGCTACCTGTTCGGCGTCGTGCCGATGCAGCTCGTTTTCTTCATCGTCATCGCCGCACTTGCCTGGATCGTGCTGTCCTACACCAATTTCGGCTTTCGCGTTTTCGCCGTCGGCGGCAGCGCCAAGGCGGCGCGCGTGTCGGGCATTTCCGTCAATACGGTGAAAATCTGGGCGTTCGTGCTGATGGGCGTGCTCGCCGCCTTCGCCGGCATTTTGAGCCTCGCCTTCCTGCCCAGCGGCCAGGCCGGCCGCACCGGCCTCGGGCTGGAACTCGATGTCATAGCCGCGACCATCGTTGGCGGCGCGTCGCTGTCGGGCGGCGAAGGCACCATCCTCGGAACCATTCTCGGCGTGCTGATCATCGGCGTCATGCGCAACGGCCTCGTGCTGATGGGCGTCTCGCCCTTCGTGCAGGAGCTGATGATCGGCCTCGTCATCATCATCGCAGTCGGCATCGACAAATGGACGATGCGCAAGCGGGCCTGAAGACTACGATTTCAAAAAGGGAGGACTATCCATGAAAGCAAGACATCTCATTCTGGCAGCGGCGCTCGGCCTGCTGCCGCTGCAATTCGCCCATGCCGAGTCCAAGCCGGCGGACTTCCCGCTGGCCGAACGCATCAAGGCGAAGGTCGCGGCCGGCACGCCGCTCGACATCTATATTTCCTACCACGACGTCTCCAACGAGTTCGCGCCGTTCATGAAGGCAGGCGTCGCCAAGGCGGCGGAGGCCGACAAGGTCAATGCCAACTTCATCGGCCCGGTCGGGGCGGACGCGGACGGCCAGATCAGCGAGATCGAGACGCTGATGGGCAAGATCGACGGCCTTGCCATCTCCTCGGTCTCCACCGACGCGCTGGCGCCGCTGATCGACCGCGTGCTCGCCGCCGGCATTCCGGTCGTCACCTTCAACACCGACAATCCCGACTCGAAGCGCCTCGCCTTCGCCGGCCAGGACCTCGTCCAGTCGGGTCGCGAGGCCGGCAAGCTGATGGCGACGACGCTGGGCGGCAAGGGCAAGGTGATGATCACCACCATCGATGCCGCAGCGCAGTGGTCGCTCGACCGCGAAAAGGGCGCGCGTGAGGCGCTGGCCGCCGAGCCCGGCATCGAGGTCATCCAGACGCTGAACACCGGCACCGATCCGCAGGAAATCTATTCGGCGATCGAAAACGCCATGCTGGCAAACCCGACCGTCACCGGAATCCTGTCGCTGGAATGCTGCTCCACGCCCGCCGCCGGCACCTGGGTCGAGCGCAACAAGGCCGCCGACAAGGTGAAAGTTGTCGGCTTCGACCTGCTGGACCAGACCGTCGGCCTCGTCGAAAGCGGCAACATCCAGGCGACCATCGACCAGGCACCTGAAAAGCAGGGTTTTGCCGCCGTCGATCTGCTGGCGAAGTTCATCAAGGGCAAGACGATCGACAATCTCGACACCGGCGTCGGCATCTACACCAAGGAGAACATCGGCGAGGTGGCGAAGAAGTAGCAGCGCCCTGACCCTCCCCCTTGAGGGGAGGGGCGCGGAGCAAGCCGCTCGGAACGAGTGGCTTGTGAAGCGGGAAGGGGTCAGCGCGGCAGGGTGCCAACCTGAAGCAAGCCCTCCCCGGTTCACTCATTCCGCTTCGCTCCATTCGTTCTCCGACCCTCCCCTCAAGGGGGAGGGTAAGCCAACCGCCAACGACAGCAGCGTATGACTCATCCATCCTCCCAAGATGCGATCGTCCGAATTGCCGGGGTAACCAAACGGTTCCCCGGCGTGCTTGCGCTTGACCGCATCTCGATCGATTTCCGCCCCGGCGAGGTGCATGCGGTCATCGGCGAAAACGGCGCCGGCAAGTCGACGCTGATGAACATCCTGGCTGGCGACCACCAGCCGGACGGCGGCGAGATTTTCGTCGACGGCAAAGCGACCGTGATTTCGTCGCCGCTGGTCAGCCGCGCTGTCGGCATCACCGTGGTGTACCAGGAACTGGCGCTCTGCCCGACGCTCACCATCGCCGACAACATCATGATGTCGGACATGGCCGCCCGTTCCGTGACGTCTCTCGTCCCGCGTGAAGAAATGCGCCGCGAGGCCCGCGCCGCGCTTGCCCGCCTCGGCATGGGCACACTCGACCCGGACACGAAAGTTAGCCGGCTGTCGGTTGCCGAGATGCAGCTTGTCGAGATCGCCCGCGCCATCCGCCAGAACGCCCGCCTGTTGGTGCTGGACGAGCCCAACTCGGCGCTGTCCAGGCGCGAGAGCGACCGCCTGTTCGAGGTCGTCCGCCAGCTACGCGCCGAGGGCGTCACCGTCATCTACGTCTCGCACCACCTCAGCGAGGTGATCGACCTCGCCGATCGCATCACTGTGATGCGCGATGGCCGCACGATCGAGACGATGGACAATCACGAGGTTTCAGAGGACCGCCTGATCCGTGCCATGGTCGGCCGCGATCTCGGCGCCACCGTGCAATGGTCGTTGCAGGCGGAAGGCCGGTCCGTTGACAATGACGTCGTGCTTTCGGTCGAAAACCTGACCGCTCCCGGCCTCGAAAACATCTCCTTCAGCGTTCGCGCCGGCGAAATCCTCGGCATCGGCGGCCTGCCGGATTCCGGCAAGGACGGGCTCGGCGAGGCGCTGTTCGGGCTGGTCGACCGCAAGGGCCGCGTTGCCATAGACGGCGTCGACCTGCGCCCTGCCGATGCGCTGGCCTCGATCCGCGGCGGCATGTCCTTCGTGCCGGCCGACCGGCGCGGCGCCGGCGGCCTGCTTTCGATGAGCGTCGCCGACAATGTCGTCTCCGCGTCGCTACCGCGATTTTCCCTGTCCGGCTTCCTGCGCCGCGGCGCGATCCGCCGCGAGGCGCGCGCCCAGGTGGCGCGGCTCGACGCGCGCATCTCGCATCTCGGCCAAAAACTCGCGACGCTGTCCGGCGGCAACCAGCAGAAGATCGTCCTCGGTCGCAGCCTGGTCACCAATCCGCGCGTGCTCGTCCTGCACGAGCCGACGCGCGGCATCGATGTCGGCGCCAAGGCGGAGATCTATTCGATCCTGCGCGGCATTGCCGGCGAGGGCGTCGCCGTGGTCATGATCTCGTCCGAGATACCGGAACTGATCCTCAACGCCGAGCGCGTGCTGGTCATGCGGGCGGGGCGCATTTCCGGCGAGCTGACCGGCGCGGGCATAGACGAGCAGGGTATTCTGGCGCGGGCGATGGTGTCATGAGCGAAGGAACCATGAAAAAACCCAACATCACCATCGTCGGCAGTTTTGCGGTCGGCCTGACCATGCGCGCGCCAAAACTGCCGATCTTCGGCGAGACGATGCTTGGCACCGATTTCGACATGGGACCGGGCGGCAAGGGTTCGAACCAGGCCGTCGGCACGGCGCGGCTTGGCGCGTCCTCCGGCCTCGTGGCCTATATCGGCACCGACAAATTGGCCGGCATCGCCACCGATCTCTACGCCGCCGAGGGCATCGACACCGAATTCGTACTGACCCGCACCGAGCGCGCCACCGGTGTCGGCTTCATTATCCTCAACGACAAGGGCGAGAATTTCATTATCCTCGACATGGGGGCAAACGAGCTGCTGGACGCCAAGGCCGTGGACGCCGCCGAACGCCGGATCGCCCAAAGCGATGTCGTGATGACCGTGCTGGAAGTGCCGACCGAAGCGGCGTCACGGGCCATGGAGCTTGGCCGAAAACACGGCGCCAAAACCATCCTCAACCCGGCGCCGGCTAGGCACCTGCCGGACAGCATCTTCGCGTCCGTCGACTACCTGACGCCCAACGAGAGCGAATTGCGCATCCTGCTCGGCCTGCCCGCCGACGATCCGCGCTCGTCGCGAGAGCTGGCCGGAGAACTGCGCCGGCGTGGCGTGAAGAACGTCGTCGTCACGCTGGGCCGCGCCGGCGCGCTGATCCTGACTGACGATCTCGACCTCATGGTCCCCGCCGTGCCGGTCGAAGTGATCGACACCACTGGTGCCGGCGATGCCTTCAACTCCGGCTTCGCGGTTGCGTTGGCGGAAGGGCGCGATATCGTCGATGCGGTTCGCTTCGGCGTCGTCTGCGGCGGCATCGCCTGCACCAAACTCGGCGTCATCCCCGGCCTGCCCGATCGTGCCAGCGCCGACGCCATGTACGCAAGCGCGCTCGAAACCACATGGAAGGAGAAACCGTGAACCGCAACAGACTGCTCAATGCCGAGCTTTCCCACGCCATCGCCTCGATGGGCCATGGCGACCTGATGATCGTCTGCGACGCCGGCTTTCCGATCCCGTCCAGCGCCTGGCGCATCGACCTCGCGATTTCACCCGACGTGCCGGATTTGGAGACGGTGCTCACCCCGATCGCCGAGAATTTCATCGCGGAAAAAGTGTCCTATGCCGACACGTTGCCGGCCCATAATGCGCCGCTGCTTGAGAAGGTGAAGCGCCTGTTCGCCGATGCCGAACACGCGCCGATCAAGCACGAGACCATTCTGGGCGAGATGGCGGCCAAGGCGAAAGTCATCGTGCGCACCGGCGCCTTCGATCCGTGGGGCAACATCCTGCTCTATTCCGGCGTCGATGTGCCGAAATGGTTTTCAAAACCCGGCGTCGTCGCGCCGGATTATTACGCGAAGAAGATGAAGTAGCCTATCGACATATCTTCTCACCCCACCCCCGGCCTGTGGCCGGACCCTCCCCATTGAGGGGAGGGAGGGCGCTAGGCTTGCCGATCTCCTCCCCCTCGATGGGGGAGGTGCCGAGCGAAGCGAGGCGGAGGGGGTGGCGCAGTTCCCGGTCAACGCGGAGTCTTGCAGAAACATGCCCCGCATCTTCGATTTCGGCGGCCGTGAGGTCGAGCGCAGCGTCACCGTCGCCGGCTTGCGCGCCCTGAAAGGCAGCGGCCGGCATGTCGCTCAGGTCACCGCCGAGACCGCCGACGAGGCGGCGGCCGCCGAAGCCGCGGGCATCGAGATGGTGGTCTGCCGCGCCGTCAACGTGCCGAAAGTGCGCGAGGGCTCGAAAAAGCTCTTCGTCACCGCCGCGCTGGGTTTTGCCGATGCCATCACTGCCGATGAAGTTTTGCGCACCGCCTTCTCGGCCATCGTCGCCGGCGCTGACGCCGTCATCACCGGGCGCGGCTGGGATACGGTGAAAATGCTTTCGGCAGAGCAGATTCCGGTCATGGGCCATCTCGGCTTCGTGCCGCGCAAATCGACCTGGGTCGGTGGCGTGCGCGCCGTTGGCAAGACGGCCGATGAGGCGCTGGACCTGTTCGACCGGTTCTGCCGGCTGGAGGACGCCGGCGCCTTCGCCGTCGAATGCGAGGTCATTCCCGGCGCCGTGATGGCAGAGATCAACCGCCGCACGGGTCTGGTCACCGTGTCGCTCGGCTCCGGCCCCGACGCCGACGTCATCTTTCTCTTCACCTCGGATATCTGTGGCGAGGCAAAACGCCTGCCGCGCCATGCCCGTGCCTGGGGCGATCTCGCCTCGCTTCACAGACAAGTGTGCGACGAGCGGGTGAAGGCGCTCTCTGGCTTTCGCGCCGACGTGGCTGCCGGCGACTATCCGGGCGAGGCTGAGACGGCGCGGATCGCGGAGAATGAACTGGCTCGCTTTCAGGAAGCATTGTACGGCCTGAAAGAATAAGGCACGTCCGCCACGACGTGAATTTCCCCGCCCGACGAGACGCTCCGGCCCTGAAAAACCGGAGCATGACAGCCCAAAAACGGGGATGAAAAATGCGCCGCCGCGAAGAAATTTTTTTGCCGAGGCTGTTTTTGACCCAGCCAACCCATTGAAATCGCTTGCAGGCGATTCTTCGGTGCAGGTGCTTTCTGAGAAATTTACGCCGATCTCATCCCCGCCCCGAAATCGCGCGCATAATTGTCCGCAGTTTCTCCCGCCGGGAACGCTTCCGGAGTCGTTCGTTAGCGGGGAGAGACCGGCGCCTCCGCCATGCTGCCGACGAAGCAGCATGGCCGGGGAGGCCGCGTCCGAAGGTTCCTCCCCCGCAACTACGTGCGGGGCGCACTGGACGAGTGCCTAAGACCGGGCCAGCCGAGGCGTTAATGCCGGAGCCGGAGCAAGGCGAAGCGGAACGGGACGAGGCCAAAAATCGCCGGCGGGGCGCGGACGTCGCGCCACGTATTTAATTTAGGAGGCACGGCCTCGCGCCCCGCTTCCCGACTTCTCCCTCCGCGGCGGGGAGCGTTCTTTGAAAATAGCCAGGGCGGATTTCCGCAGCGTGGCAACGGGGAAGGCTGTCCGCTGTTGTTTCCGTCCGGTGACAAGTGCAAACATCGCCGCCTCCCCGATTCCACCTGTCCGCAAGGAGACTCCCATGCCCCATCCCGCTCTCGTCCCCGGCGCCGTCGCCGTCATCACCGGCGGCGCCTCCGGCATCGGGCTGGCCGCCGCGAAAAAATTCGCCTCGGTCGGCATGAAAATCTGCATCGCCGATATCGGCGCCAAGCGGCTGGCGGATGCCCGCGCGCAGGTGATCCTGGTGGCCAGCAACAAGGACGACGTCATGGCTGTCGAGACCGACGTCAGCCGCGTCGACGACATCGTGGCGCTGGAGCGCAGCGTGGCCGAAACCTTTGGCGGCGCCGACGTGCTAATGAACAATGCTGGCGTGCAGCCCGGCAGCGCGCTGTTCGGACCCATAGAGAACTGGGAGCGTGTCTTCGCCGTCAATCTCTGGGGCGTCATCCATGGCAGCCGGGTCTTCGCGCCGGGCATGATCGCGCGCGGCAAACCGGGGCTGATCATCAACACCGGTTCCAAGCAGGGCATCACCACGCCTCCCGGCGATCCGGCCTACAATGTCTCCAAATCCGGCGTGAAAACTTTCACGGAGGCCCTGCAGCACGAGTTGCGCAATACAAAAGACTGCAAGATCAGCGCCCATCTGTTCATCCCCGGCTTCGTCTTCACCCCGCTGGCGGCCGGCGGCCGTACCGAAAAGCCGGCCGGCGCGTGGACGCCGGAGCAGACGGTCGACTTCATGCTGGAAAGCCTGGGGCGTGGCGACTTCTACATCCTCTGCCCGGACAATGACGTGCCGCGCGCGCTGGATGAAAAACGCATCCGCTGGGCAGCAGGCGACATCGTCGAGAACCGCCCGCCGCTATCGCGCTGGCACCCGGATTTTGCCGAAGCCTTCGCCGCCTACCTGCGCGGCGACAAGTGAGCGGCGTCGAGGCCGGCTAGAAATCGGAGAGCTTGATGCCGGGTTCGTAGTCCCTGCCCTCGACGTCCTTCACCACGGCCTGGCCGCAGCGCATGGTTTTGGTCTCGGCGTCGAAGGAATAGGTCGGCGAGCCGAACAGGTGCCAGCCCTTGTCCAGCGCCGCGGTCACCTTGTGGCAGAAGCTGGAATCGTCCGGTCCAGTCAGGAAACGGTAGAGCTTCATTTTTGCCTCCAGCTAACTGTCCAGTAAAATCAACTACAATCCGGCAAGCCGAATTCAAGCCCAAGTGGCGCGTCCGAGCAGCCGCTCGGCCTGCGCCAGATGCAGGCGCTCGACCATGCGGCCGTCGAGAGAGATCACGCCCTTGCCGGCATTTTCGGGCCGCGCGAATGCATCGACAATCGCCCGCGCCTCGGCCACATCAGTCTGTGACGGCGAAAAGGCCTTGTTCGCCGGCTCGATCTGCGCCGGATGGATCAGCGTCTTGCCGTCGAAGCCCATCGCCGCGCCCTCCGCGCATTCGCGCCCGAAGGCGTCGAGGTCGCGGAACTCGTTCATCACGCCGTCCAGCGCCACCAGCCCGCCGGCACGGGCGGCAAGCACGATCTGCATCAGCCACGGCAGCAGGTAGCGGCGGTCCGGCGTCATCAGCACGCCGGTGTCTTTGGCGAGGTCGTTGGTGCCCGCGACCAGCCCAGCCAGCCGCGAGCCGGGATCGCGGCCGAGCTCGGCGATGGCGCCCAGATTGAGCATGGCCTTCGGCGTCTCGATCATCGCCCACAGTTTCACCGTCTCCGGCACAGCTTCGTCGTCAAGCGCGTCGCCGGCCTCGAGAATGTCGCGCGGTGTGTCGACCTTCGGCAGCAGGATGCCATCCGGTTCCAGGCTTCGCGCCAGGACGAGATCATCGGCACCCCATTCGGTGGACGGCGCGTTGATGCGGATGATCGTGGCGGCGGGTTTGGCCGCGCGCGTCTCGAACCAGCCCTTCAGATTTTTCCGCGCCGCCGCTTTCTCATCGGGCGCTACCGCGTCCTCCAGATCGACGATGACCGCATCGGATGCGAGCGTCGCCGCCTTCGCCAGCGCCCTGGTATTGGTGGCGGGCATGTAGAGAACGGAACGGAAAGGCCGATCGGCGGACGCGGACATGTGGCCTTCTTGCCCCGCGCCGCTGGCCCTTGCAAGAGCTTGCCTCGCAGCGCCGTTGCTGCATGCTAGCAATCGAGCGAAAGGATGTGCGGAAGATCATGGCGCGATACGATGTTGTCATTATAGGCGGAGCAATCGTCGGAAGTTCGGTCGCCTTCTATCTGCGCGAGGAAGGATTTGCTGGCTCCATCGCACTGGTCGAGCGCGACCCGCAATTCACGCATTCGGCGACGACGCTGTCCTGCGCCTCGATCCGCCAGCAATTCTCGATCCCCGAAAACATCCGGCTGTCGCAATTCACGCTCGGCCTGTTTCGCCGGTTGAAGCAGGAGTTCGGGGTCGATGCCGACATCGCCTTCCACGAAAAGGGTTATCTGATCCTGGCCAGCGAGGAAGGTCTTCCGGTACTCAAAGCCAATCATGAAGTGCAGGCCGCCGAGGGCGCCGACATCCTGCTGGAGGACGCTGAGACCTTGTCGCGCCGGTTTTCCTGGCTGTCGGCGGAAGGCATCGTCGCCGGCGCATGGGGACGCAGCGGCGAAGGCTGGTTCGACGCGCATGCGCTGCTGATGCTGTTCCGCAAGGCACTGCGGGCAAAGCATATCGACTTCATCACCGCCTCGGTCACCGGCATCGGCCGCGACGGTGCCAAGATTACCGGTGTTTCTTTGGACAATGGCGAGCGTCTTGCAGCCGGCCTCGTCGTCAACGCCGCCGGTCCGAACGCCGGCAGGGTCGCGGCGCTCGCCGGCCTCGCCCTGCCGGTCGAGCCGCGTAAGCGCAGCGTCTTCGTATTCGAGGCGCGAGACAAATTTTCCGACATGCCGCTGCTGGTCGACCCGTCCGGCATCTACGTGCGGCCGGAAGGCTCGGTCTACATTACCGGCGGCGCCGAGCCGGAGGACACCGACGGGCCGGCCGACCCCGCCGATTTCGATCCGGCCTGGCCGCTGTTCGAGGAAACGATCTGGCCGGTGCTGGCGACCCGCATTCCCGCCTTTGAGGCGATCAAACCGACCCGCGCCTGGGCTGGCCATTACGACTACAACACGCTCGACCAGAACGCCGTCATCGGCCCGCATCCGGAGGTGAAAAACTTCCTCTTCGCCAACGGCTTTTCCGGACACGGCCTGCAGCAGGCGCCGGCGGTCGGCAAGGCTCTGGCGGAACTCATTGTCCATGGCGGCTATCGCACCGTCGATGCGTCGGCCTTCGGTTATGAACGGATCGCCGCCAACCGGGCATTCCGGGAGTTGAATGTCATCTGAATTGCGGCGACAGGATAGGGAGGTCTGCCATGCGCGACTGGAAATTGCCCTGGGCTGGCGGCTGCCGCTGCGGCCGCGTGCGCATCGAGGTCAGCGCGCCGCCGCTGCTTGCCGCCGCCTGCCACTGCAAGGGCTGCCAGACCATGTCGGCCAGCGCCTATTCGCTGTCGATCGCCATTCCGGCCGAAGGGTTTGTGGTCACGCAAGGCGAGCCGGTTGTCGGCGGTTTGCAGGGTCCTACGCGGCATTTCTTCTGCCCGTTCTGCAAAAGCTGGATGTTCACGCGCCCGGAAGGACTGGACTGGCTGGTCAATCTGCGCCCCTCCATGCTCGACGACCACTCCTGGTTCGTGCCCTTCGTCGAAACCTCGACCGGCGCCGGCCTGCCCTGGACGAGGACGCCGGCCAAATACAGCTTTGCCGGCGAGCCCGAACTCGATCGCTACCAGGCACTGGTGGCGGAATACGCAGCGGAAGGCGCCGGGCCGGCATAGTACCACCAACAATCGCAGCCGGATTGACAGCAAATTGATAACACCGCACACTGAAACCGGTTTCACTCATGCATCCGGAGACACGTGCGGTTCGACCTGACCATCCTGCTGCCGCATCTCGGCTTCCTGGCCGAGGGCGCGCTACTGACGGTCGAGGCCTGCATCCTGTCCCTGATCGGCTCCGTCATCCTCGGCATGCTGGTCGCCATCGCCCGCACCTCGGCGGCGGGCTGGGTGCGTCGGCTGGCCTTCGTCTATGTCGACCTTTTCCGCAACATCCCGTTCATCGTGCAGCTCTTTTTCTTCTATTACGGACTGCCGGAGATCGGCATCTACATCGACGCCTTCACCACAGGCATCATCGCACTGTCGATCGCCGGCGGCGCCTATGCCTCCGATGTGATCCGCTCGGGCATCCTCGCCATCGACAACGGCATCCTCGAAGCCGCCGAAGTCAGCGGCCTGTCGAAGCGCACGACCTTCACTCGCATCGTCCTGCCCATCGCGCTTCGCACATCAGTACGGCCTCTGGGTTCGGTGCTGGTCAACATGATCCTGACCTCGTCGATCCTATCGACCATCACGCTGAACGAACTGACAGGCTCGGCCAAGATCGTCGCATCCGACACGTTCCGGCCGTTCGAGATCTATGTCGTGCTGCTCGTGGTCTACGCCGCACTCACCTATCTCGTCTCGCTCGGCATCGGGCTGCTGCACCGGCGGCTGAACCGCGACATGCTGGAGCCTGTCGGCTGATGCGGTTCACCGATTTCACCAGCTACGACCTCGTCCTGCTGGCGCAGGGCCTCGCGACCACGGTCGGGCTTTTTCTGGCGACATCGCTGATCGGGCTGGTGATCGGCGCGCTCTGGGCGGTGATCCGCTTCTATCGCGTGCCGGTTCTGACGCAGCTCGTTGGCTTCCTGGCCGAGATCCTGAAAAACTCGCCGGTTCTTGTGCAGCTTTTCCTCGTCTTCTTCGGCTTCCCTGCCTTCTTCAAGGTCAACGTCACGCCGGTCGAGGCGGCGGTCATCACGCTGTCGGCCAACACCGCCGCATTCGTCTACGTCATCATCGTCGCCGCAATCGAATCGATCGCTCGCGAGCAGGTCGAGGCGGCGCGCGTTTTCGGGCTGACGCGCTGGCAGGTGCTGCGCCGTGTGATCGCGCCGCAGGCTGCAGCATTTTCCGTCGGGCCACTGGTGGCGCTGCTGGTCAACCAGCTTCAGGTCACCTCGCTGATCTCGGTCATCGGCGTCGTCGACCTCACCAAGATCGGCAACATCCTCAATCTGCGCACCCTGAAACCCTTCATCGTCTGGTCGGTCGTCGGGCTGCTGTACTATCTGGCCGCGAAGCTTGTCGCGACGCTCGGCGCGCGCTTCGAGGACCGGCTCAGGGCGCACAGCGCCTTTAGGGGTCTCTGATATGCTGAAGGTCGAGAATGTCAAAAAATCCTTCGGCGCGGCGACGGTGCTTGACGGCGTCAACCTGACCGTCCGCCCCGGCGAAGTCGTTTCGATCCTGGGCTCATCCGGATCCGGCAAGTCGACGTTGATCCGCTGCATCAACGGCCTCGAAAAACTCGACGCCGGTCGCATCACCGTCGACGAGTTCGACGTCAGCAAGCCGAAGGAACTGGCCGAAGCGCGCAAACGCTCGGGCACGGTGTTCCAGCTTTTCAACCTCTATCCACATATGACCGCGCTGCAGAACATCACGCTGGCGCCGGTCGAGGTGCTTAAGCGGCCCCGCGCCGAAGCGGAGGCGGAGGGCCGCGCGCTGCTCGCCTCGGTCGGGCTCGGAGACCGCGCCGATGCCTATCCGGCGCAGCTTTCGGGCGGCCAGCGCCAGCGCGTCGGCATCTGCCGGGCGCTCGCCATGAAGCCGCGCTATCTGCTACTCGACGAGGTGACCAGTGCGCTCGATCCCGAAATGACCGCCGAGGTGCTGACGATCCTGGCCAAGCTCGCCACCGAAGGCACGACCATGGTCTTCGTCACCCACGAGGTCGAGTTTGCCAGGCAGATCTCGAACCGCGTCGTCTTCCTCGGAAAGGGGACGCTGCTGATCGACTTGCCGACGAGGGATTTCTTCGACCCGGCCGGCGGCCTGGCGCAGCCGCGCGTCGCGCAATTCCTGTCCAAGATGCGGAAAGACTGAATGCTGCTGCTTGCAAATGCCGAGGCCTGGCCGGGCTTTCCGCTCGCCGTCGACATGCTGAAGGCCGGCGCCGTCAGTCTCGACGCCATGGTGGCCGGCATCGGACGGGTCGAGGCCGAACCGAAGGTGCGCAGCGTCGGCTATGGCGGCTGGCCGAACATGCTGGGCGTCATGGAATGCGACGGTGGAGTGATGGACGGCAACACGCGCGCCGTCGGCTCGGTCGGCGCAGTGCCGGGCACGCTACACATCACGGCGCTGGCGCATGAGGTGATGAAGCGGCTGCCGCATGTGATGCTGACCGGCGACGGCGCGCGCCGCTTCGCCACGGAGATCGGCTTTCCGCTGGACGACATGCTGCTGGACGACAGCAAACGCGTCTGGTGGGAACGACTGGAGAAGGAACTGCCGGCTGGCGAGCTGGAAAAATTTCCGAACATCCCGCTGGCGCCGCTGAGCACGGCGATCACCGATCCCGAGCGGGTGCGCGACACGACAATCTTCCTCAGCGCCGATACCGAACGCGGAATCCACGCCGTCACGTCGACGTCGGGATGGGCGTGGAAATATCCCGGCCGGCTGGGCGACAGCCCGATCCCAGGGGCCGGCTTCTACGCCGACAGCCGCTATGGTGCGGCCGCCTGCACGCATACCGGTGAGATGACCATGCGCTGCGCCACGGCGCGCTCGATCGTACTCGCCATGAAGCTCGGCCGGCCGCTGGGCGACGCCCTGAAACTCGCTGTCGACGAGCTAGCCGAATTGACCGAGGGTTTTTTGGGAGGCGTGGTCATCCACGCCGTCGACGCCCATGGCAACCACAAGGTCGTGAATTTCCGGTGCCAGGGCGAGATCCGCTACTGGCTCTGGGAGGAGTCGATGTCCGGGCCGGAACTTCGGGCAGCGAGCAAGGCATGACAACAACTTTCCAGAGAGGATAGGACATGAGACGCCTTCTGACCGCTATCGCCGCGCTGGCCTTCGTCGCCGGAACGGTCCTCCCGGCACTGGCCGGCATGCTGGATGACATCCGCTCGCGCGGCACGGTGCGCATCGGCGTGTCGCTCGGCGGTGAGCCGATCGGTTTCCGCGATCCGCAGAACAATCCGGTCGGCTACGACGTCGACGTCGCCACGATGTTGGCCGAAAAGCTCGGCGTGCCGGTGGAGTTCACCGACGTCTCCGGCGACGCGCGAATCTCCATGCTGGTTTCCGGCCAGCTTGACATCGTCGTCGCCAACACCTCGGCGACGCTGGAGCGGGCAAAGAGCGTCAACTTCACCATCCCCTACAACCGCGCCGGCCTGCGCGTCATCGTCCAGGCCGATTCCGGCATCAAGACGCTCAAGGACCTTGCCGGCAAGAAGATTGTCGTCGGCCGCGGCACCACCGGCGAGACTTTTATCAAGAAGGCGGTGCCGGAAGCCGAACTCGTCTATGTCGACCAGTTCGCGCCTGACGGCGTGCTGCAGCTCCAGCAGAAGCGCGTCGACGCGGCCATCGAGGATTCCTCGTTGCTCGACTATCTTGCCACGAAAAACCCGTCGCTGGTGACCATCGAAGGTCTCTATTCTAACGATCCGATAGGCATCGCTGTAGCGAAGGGCGATCCGGAATTCGTGCGCTGGCTGGACATGTTCGTCTCCGACTACATCCAGTCGGGCGCCTACGAAGTCAATTACAAGAAGTGGTGGGGAGAGACGGCCAATCCGCCGGCCCTGAACCCGCTCTGGTGATAGACTGGCTCTGCATGGCCCGGCTTATTGGGGCGCCGGGCCATGTCTTTATCCATAGGATTCGTTCATGATCGTTCATCCGCTCCGCGCCATTGAAATCTGCGTGGAAAATGCCGACGGCCTCGTGGCCGCCCAGAATGCCGGCGCCGACCGCGTCGAGCTTTGCGCTTCGCTGCTCGAGGGTGGGCTTACCCCCAGCGTCGGCGTGGTGCGCGAGGCGCAGCGACTGGCCAAGATTCCGTTCTTCGTCATGGTCCGCCCGCGTGGCGGCGATTTTCTCTATTCCGACATCGAGTTCCGCTCGATGATCGAGGACGTGAAGGCGTTTCGCGACATGGGCGTCCTGGGCGTCGTCGGCGGCTGCCTCAATCCCGACGGCACCATCGACGAACAGCGCATGAAGGCGCTGGTCGAGGCGGCCCGACCGATGAAGGTGACATGCCATCGCGCCTTCGACATGACCCGCGACCACAAGGAGGCGATCGAGGCGCTGGTGCGTGCCGGCGTCGACCGGGTCTTGACCTCCGGCCGCCACGATACGGCGATTGAAGGGCTCGATGTGCTGACCGAGACAGTGAAGGCCGCCGCTGGGCGTATCGTCGTCATGGGCTGCGGCGGGCTCAACGAGCGCAACATCGCTCATGTCATCGATGCCACCGGCGTGCAGGAGGTGCATTTCGCCGCGCTGCGCGATGAACCCAGCGGCATGCGCTTCCGCAACCCGACCATCGGCATGGGCGGCACCGACCTCGAACGCGAATACACCAACACTGTCACCTTCGAGGACGGCGTGCGCGCCACGATCGCCGCCGCACGCTCGCGCTGAGCCGTCCGGATGGGCAATGATCCGCTCCGCTCTCTGACAATCGCCGACGTCGCGGCGCGCGCCGGCGTGTCGCGCGCCGTCGCTTCGCGCGCCCTGTCGCCGGAGCCGCGGCCCGTGTCGGCCGACAAGCGGGAGCGCGTGCTGAAGGCGGCGGAAGAACTCGGCTTCAAGCCGAATTTCCTGGCGCAGAGCCTGACGACAAAATCGGTCAATCTGGTCGCCGTGGTGGTGAACCATATCCATGACCTTTCCGACCTCGACCTGTTCGACCTGCTGCTCGACCGCATTCAGGCGGCGGGCAAACAGGTGATCCTGCTGCGCGTCGGCTCGGTGGCTAGGGTTGAGGAATTTTTGCGCCGCGGGATCGCCTATCATGTCGACGCCGCACTTGTGTTTTCCGACTTCGCCGACGCGGCCACCATACGAGAGATGTTTCGCTCCGATCACGTCGTCATGCTCAATGGCCGCCATGACCGGTTATCGCCCACTGTGATCCCCGACGAGGCGATGGGCATCGATGCGGCAGTCGCCGATGCCGCCGGCAAGGGTGTGCGTGAGGTAGCGCTGCTCACCGGCCGGCAGTCGTCCGAGGTCGAGCGTGTCCGTATCGCCGCCTACCGTGCCAGCTTCACCCGTCATGGCATGGCCGTGATCCGCGAGGCGCAGGGCGATTACTCCTACGAAAGCGGCCACGCCGCGGCCGAGGCGCTCGTCGGTGCTCATCCTCCGCAGGCTTTGTTCTGCACCTCGGACGCGATGGCAATGGGCGTGCTCGACGCCCGCCGCGCCGATTTTCCTGGCAACCGGCCGGAACGTTTTCGGCTCTACGGCTTCGACAACATCTCGCTCACCGGCTTCGACGCCTACCCGATCGCCTCGATCGGCTACGACAAGGCGCGCTATGTCGAGGAGATCGTCGGCCTGCTGACGCGGCCGCAGGTCTTTTCACAGCCACATGAGCCCGTGCGGATATCGACGGCCTTTTATCCGCGCGCCACGGCGTGATCGCGCGCTCCCGACAGGCTTTGAATCGCAATGCGCTTGCTGTAAAGCGATGTCAGCGAAAATCCCGAGCGCTACGGAAGATCATCATGGACAAATTCACCACCCTCACCGGCGTCGCGGCCCCGTTGCCGATCGTCAATGTCGACACAGACATGATCATCCCGAAGGATTATTTGAAGACGATCAAGCGCACCGGCCTTGGCACTGGGCTTTTCGCCGAGATGCGCTACAAGGACGACGGCTCCGAAAATCCCGATTTCGTGCTCAATAAGCCGGCCTACCGCAAGGCGCAGATCCTTGTCGCCGGCGACAATTTCGGCTGCGGCTCGTCGCGCGAGCATGCGCCGTGGGCGCTGCTCGACTTCGGCATACGCTGCGTGATCTCCACTTCCTTCGCCGACATTTTCTACAACAACTGCTTCAAGAATGGCATCCTGCCGGTGACGGTAAGCCCGGAAGATCTGGAGAAGCTGTTGGACGACGCCTCGCGCGGCGCCAACGCCACGCTCACCGTCGACCTGGAAGCCAAGGAAATCCGCGGCCCGGACGGCGGCACGGTGAAGTTCGACCTCGACGACTTCAAGCGCCACTGCCTGCTCAACGGGCTCGACGACATCGGCCTGACGCTGGAGAAGGCTTCGTCGATCGCCGCCTACGAGAAGAGCGCGGCGGCCTCGCGTCCCTGGGCCTGATCGCGCACCACACCAGGCCGCGACTGGCGGCCGACACCAACCGAGGCCGCGATGCGCAAGCTGATCTCCACCGGGTCGCCGTTCGAGAAGACGGCGGGTTATTCGCGCGCCGTCGTGCAGGGCGACTGGTGTTTCGTTGCCGGCACCACCGGCTATGACTATGCCACGATGACGATGCCCGACAGCGTTGAGGACCAGGCGCGCAACTGCCTCGCCACCATCGGTAAGGCGCTGGCCGAAGGAGGCTTCTCCTTCGCCGATGTGGTGCGTGCGCATTATTACGTCACCGACGCCGATTATGTGGACCGCGTCTTTCCGATTCTCGGCGAGACGTTCGGCGACATCCGCCCGGCTGCGACAATGATCGTCTGCGGGTTAAACAAGCCGGAAATGAAGATCGAGATCGAGGTGACGGCGCTGCGCCGCGACGCCTGAGTGTTTGTCTCGGTTCGCCGACCCAGCCGAACGTCCTGTTTGCAGGCAACGGCCAGGCAATGCGGGAGTTTTCCGCCTTGCGCGCATGGCTTGCGCCCGCTAGCAAGGCGCGTTTTCTCCAAAAATCCAAGGTATGGCGATATGGCTGCGAAAAAACTGCTCCTGCTCCCCGGCGATGGTATCGGTCCCGAGGCCATGGCGGAGGTGGAGAAGCTGATCGCGGTCATGAATGCCGAGTTCGGCGCCGGCTTCGAGACCGAGCGCGGCCTGGTCGGCGGCTCGGCCTATGACGCGCATGGTAAGGCGGTCTCGGAAGAGGACATGGCCAAGGCTCTTGCCGCCGACGCTGTTCTGTTTGGCGCGGTAGGCGGGCCGAAATGGGACAGCGTTCCCTACGAGGTACGCCCCGAGGCCGGCCTGTTGCGCTTGCGCAAGGACCTTGCGCTGTTCGCCAATCTACGCCCCGCCATCTGCTATCCGGCGCTGGCCGAATCCTCTTCGCTCAAGCCGGACGTCGTCGAGGGACTAGATATCCTGATCGTGCGCGAACTGACGGGCGGCGTGTATTTCGGCGAGCCGAAGGAGATCATCGACCTTGGCAACGGCCAGAAGCGCGGCATCGACACGCAGGTCTACGACACGTTCGAGATCGAGCGCATTTCCGGCGTCGCCTTCGAGCTGGCGCGCACCCGCAAGAACCACGTCACCTCGATGGAAAAGCGCAACGTCATGAAGTCCGGCGTGCTGTGGAACGAGGTCGTCACCCAGACGCACAAGGCGAAATATTCGGACGTGAAACTCGACCACATGCTGGCCGACGCCGGCGGCATGCAACTGGTGCGCTGGCCAAAGCAGTTCGACGTGATCGTCACCGACAATCTGTTCGGCGACATGCTTTCCGATATCGCCGCGATGCTCACCGGCTCGATCGGCATGCTGCCGTCCGCGTCGCTCGGCGCGCCGGATGCAAAGACCGGCAGCCGCAAGGCGCTCTATGAGCCCGTCCACGGCTCGGCTCCCGACATTGCCGGCAAGGGCGCCGCCAACCCGATCGCCATGATCGCCTCCTTCGCCATGTGCCTGCGTTATTCCTTCGGCATGGTGGCCGAGGCCGACCGGCTGGAAGCCGCGATCTCCGCGGTGCTCGACAGCGGCCTGCGCACCCGCGACATCCTTTCCGAGGGGATGACGGAGGTCGGAACCGTCACCATGGGCGACGCGATCATCGAGAAATTCCGGGCGCTGTCGGCCTGACGCGCCGGAAATTCAGGCGGGCCTGTCGGAACCGGAGGGTCTCTTTCGTCCTTTGACCATCGTGATCAGAAGGAGATGAAAGATGTCCTATGTCGACGGGTTCGTCCTGGCCGTGCCGAAGGCCAATCTCGATGCCTACCGCAAGATGGCAAGCGACGCGGGCGTGGTGTGGAAGGAATATGGCGCGCTCGCCTATGTCGAATGCGTTGGCGACGACGTTCCCTATGGCGAACTGACTTCGTTCCCGCGTTCGGTGCAGGCCAAGAATGACGAGATCGTGGTCTTCTCGTGGATCGTCTATGAATCCCGGCAGAAACGCGACGAGGTCAACGCCAGGGTGATGGCCGACCCGCGCATGAAACCCGACTGGGACACCATGCCATTCGATGCCAAGCGCATGATCTATGGCGGCTTCGAGAGCTTCCTGGAACTGTAGGTGCCGCCGCGGGAATCGCTGCGGCTCGCTTCCGGCACTCAGGCCTTTACAACAGGCGCGTCAGCGGCGGCAGGCTGCGCCGGCGGCACGGCGATGCCTTCCGGCACAGGGCCCCATTTGTTCTCCCGCTTCCGTGAGGGGATCAGCGCAAAGATCAGCGCGATCACTACGCCCATCGGAATGAAAACGACCAGGAAAAACCAGCCCGAGATGCCGATGTCGTGCTGACGCCGGACGGCCATCGCCAGACTGGGCACCAGCGTGGCCAGGATCCATCCTGCCATGCCGAGGGCCATAAAGACCGGCGCTTCGTAGCCCGGCTCCATGTTTCCGACTTGGTAGTCCAGCGTGAGGCTGATCATCGACACGGCGACGAAGGCCAGCATCCAGAACAGGACGTAACCCCAATATTCCTTGCGGCGGGCGCGATCGGCGAAATTCGCATAGTTGGCGGTCAAAGCGCGCCGGAAATAATGCCAGAGCCCTGTTTCGATTCTCGTCGTTATGGGAGAGGGAACGGCATTGCGCCCGAAATCCCGCGGCTCCGCGGCGTGCGCGGTGGCTCCCGCCGCCGCGTTTTCCGCCCCGGCATCTCCCGCTTGTGCGTGGATCGAAAAAACGTTCTTCGCCTGGTCGCCACTCGGTTGGAAATCCACCGACGTGCCTTTGGCGAGCGAACCGTCGCGTCGCAGATCCTCACGTCTGACGGTGTAGCGATTGCCGTCGGCTCCATCAATGAAACCGAAGCCCTGCTCCTCATCGTAGTGAAGCACTTTTCCGCGCACGTGGCCGGTTCCCCGAACTACTGGTCCGGAGGGTGTTGCACAGCGTGCGGCGCTGTCAACAGCCGACAACGCACGGGTTCGAACGATGGTCCCGCCCTGTTGCGTGAAATGTCAGGCGAAGCCGATAAAACGGCCGGCGAACAGGACCGCTGTCCATAGCACTGCCGAGAAGCCGGCAACGATGCGTTCCGTGATTGAAGGCGGTGCGCCGGCCGGGCGCCGACGATCCAGAATGAAGAATAGCAGGAGGTTCAGGCCTGCCAGGACGATGAGCGCCATCTTGGCAAGAAAGACCGGAATGCCGACATATTCGGTGGCGCGTACCGAAAACAACGTCAGACCGGTGACGGCGGCGCAGGCGAAGGCGATCAGCGCGACGCGACGCAGCAATCTCAGGAATGGCTCTTCCGGCATCGCGCTCAGCCAGCCGAGGATGCGTAAATCCATCAGCCAGACCGAGGTCAGCAACCCTCCGATCGAGGCGATATGCAGCGCGTTGACGATTGGATAGGCGTAGAACGAACTTTTCAGCAGCCGGACGAGATCGCTCTGTTCAACCGCGGCGAGGAATTCCATCGCCGCCTCGGTCAGGCGGGCGGCACGCGATCTGGATAGACGTCGTAGGTCTTGCCGTTGACGGTGAGTCGGACGGCTTTCATGCGTTTTTCGGTGGAATCGCGCGAGCGGTTGCCGATGGCGATAACTTCGTCACCGGGCTTGGCGGTGTCTTCGGTGAAGCCGGCGCGGATGGTCGCTGCCGGTGGAGCCAGTTCGACGCGCCAGATCTCGCCCTCGACGTCGACGTCGAGCGTGGCGTGCGGATTGCCGACATAGATTTTGCGGATGATGCCTTCGAGCTGGAAGAAGCCGTCCTCGGTCCAGGACCAGCCATGATGGGCAAGCGCCGGGACCACGGTCGCCAGCGCGATGAACCCTGCAAGCACGGATGCCGGCCATTTCATTCCGTTTCCGCTACGCAACATGTCGCTACTCCCGTCTGCGTTTTATAGCAAAGCGTAGGGCGGCGAGGCACGCCGTCAAATCACATATGGATGAGGGGCACCGGGGGTCAGTTGCCCGCGTGCGGGCCGCTTCGCAGGTCGAGCGCCAGCAGCTCGTCGTCGAAGAAACGCCCGTCCGCGAAGATCGCGTCGCGCTCCAGCCCATAGGGAACGAAACCCAGCGACAGATAAAGCCGCCGCGCCGGCACATTGTCGGCGCGTACCGTGCAATGCAGAAGCGACGCTCCGACCGAGCGGGCGTGGCTGATCACCGCTTCGACCAGCCGACGGCCGAGCTTTTCCGCCCGCCATTGCGGCGCGACGTAGACCGCGACCATCACGCCCTTGTGCCGGGTCTTCGGCCGCGCATTGGCGATATAGCCGGCCATACCGACGAGTTCCTCGCCAGCGAAGGCGCCGAGAAAGATGCCAGGTGCCTCGGGCACGGCGCGCGCTGCCATTTCGGCATCGGAAAAAGCTTCTTCTTCCTCGATGCTGGCGGTAAAGGCGTCCGGGCTCTCCCGCAGCCCCATGATCCGCAGCCTGCGGAAGGCTGCGGCATCATTCGCAGTCAGGGGCCGGATGACGATGCCGGGCTCGCCGTCGCGCTGGTTCATCCGCTGTCCGCCCTCTGCGTCCATCCTTGCGATCTTCCCAACAAAAAAGGCGGCTCGAAGCCGCCTTTCCGTGTGATTTCGCCAAATCCTACTCGGCGGCGGCCTTCTTCTCGGCGGCGAGCGCCTGGGCGGCGGCGACCTTCTCGGCCTCCAGCTTGGCCTTCTCGGCGTTGAGTGCTTCACGCTCGGCGTCGTTCAGCTTGCGGGCGCGCACGCCGGTGTTTTCCGAAATGCGGGCCGACTTGCCGCGGCGGTCGCGCAGGTAATAGAGTTTTGCGCGGCGCACCTTGCCGCGGCGGACGATCTCGACGCCCTCGACCATCGGCGAGTAGACCGGGAAGACGCGCTCGACGCCTTCGCCGTAGGAAATCTTGCGGACGGTGAAATTCTCCTGGAAGCCGGAACCGGAGCGGGCGATGACGACGCCCTCATAGGCCTGCAGACGGGTGCGAGTGCCTTCCGTAACGCGCACCTGGACGCGCACCGTATCGCCCGGCTGGAATTCGGGCAGCGTGCGTTTGGCTTCGATCTTGGCGGCCTGTTCGGCCTCGAGCTGACGGATGATGTCCATCTCAAAATACCTCTTCTTGCTTCTCGACAGCCAGAGCGCCCAACGCTTGCCTTGCAGCTCATTTGCCGCTCGGCTATGCCGTCTCCCGAAGAGAAGCAGGGGCGAATTCACCGTTCTTATGACGGGCCCGGTCGGTTCGTCCTTCCGGTTGCGTGCGCGGCGATACACCAAAATTTTCCGCTTGTCACGCCCGGGAGGGCGGATTTTCGCGCGAACCAGGCGCTTGCGCCGCCGCGACACGTTCCGTACAGGTTCTCAACCCGCCGATCGCAGACAGCCCGCCCGACATGAATTTTGCCGATATCCTGCTTCTTGCCATTGCCGGCTTCGTCTCCGGCGCGGTCAATGCCGTGGCGGGCGGCGGCACGTTCCTAACTTTCGGGGCTCTGTCGGTCGCCGGCATTCCACCGATCGCCGCCAACGCTACCTCCTCCATCACCCAGTTCCCCGGCTATATCACGTCGACGCTTGCCTATTGGAGCGACATCAAGACGTTCTGGCGCGGCGCGCTGATGCTTTCATTGATTTCGGCTGTCGGCGCGCTGGCGGGCGCATTGATCCTGCTGGCGCTCTCCAATCCGTCTTTTCGCGCGCTGGTGCCCTGGCTGCTGATCGCCGCCACCGCGGTCTTCGCAGCGGGACCGTGGCTGAAGCCGAAACCGAAACCCGGCCAGCCGGCAGCGGTTGGCTCGGTGCCTGGCGCGGTCATCCAGTTCGTGACGGCCGTGTATGGGGGGTTCTTCGGCGCCGGAATGGGCGTGATGATGCTGGCTACGCTCGGCCTCACCCAGACCGGGAACTATCACCGGCTGAATGCGTTGAAGAACATGCTGTCGATCGTGATAGCGGCGGTCGCCATCGTCGTCTTCGTCTCCGGCGGCGTCGTGGCCTGGCCGCAGGCGATCGTCATGATCCCCGCGGTTGCGCTTGGGGGCTATGCCGGCGTGTGGATGGCCAAGCGCGTGCCGCAGCCGCTGCTGCGTGGGTTTGTCATCGCCGTAGGGCTGTTTTTGGCGGGGTATTATTTCTGGACGGGCTGAAGGCCGGCAATCAGATCCGGCCGCCGCTCTCTCGTCAGCTTTTCCGCCTGCTCGCGCCGCCAGGCGACTATCTTTGCATGATGGCCGGAGTTCAGCACGTCGGGGATCGGCACGCCCTCGAATTCCTGCGGCCGCGTGTAGTGCGGGTGTTCGAGCAAGCCGTTCTCGAAACTCTCCTCGTCACCCGACAGCGCGTTTCCCATCACACCCGGCAGCAGGCGCACCACCGCGTCGAGCAGCACGATCGCCGCCGGCTCGCCGCCCGACAGGATGAAATCGCCGACGGAAACTTCCTCCAGCCCGCGCAGGTCGATGAGGCGCTGGTCGACGCCCTCGAAGCGGCCGCACAGGATAACCGCGCCCGGCCCGGCGGCCAGCTCGCGCACGCGCGCCTGCGTCAGCGGTTTCCCGCGTGGGCTCATCAGCAGGCGCGGGCGGGGATCGCCCGGCGGCGATGCATGGTCGACGGCGCGCGCCAGCACGTCGGCGCGCATCACCATGCCGGCGCCGCCACCGGCCGGCGTGTCGTCGACGCTGCGGTGCCGGTCGGTGGCGAAGTCGCGGATCTGGATGGTTTCCAGCGTCCAGGCGCCTTCTATCAGGCCGCGCCCTGCGAGCGAAATACCGAGCGGTCCTGGGAACATCTCGGGATAAAGCGTCAGCACACTGGCGCGAAACGTCACCGGTTGCCTCCGGCATCTTTTGGCCCAGGCGGGCGGCGATCAAGATCGAGTTTGCCCTGACCGGCGGATTCGTCCGAAACCGGGCCGTCCTGTTCCTCGTCGGTCAGGCCGGCGGCCACGGTATCGATGCGGACGAAACCGCCTGCAACATCGACCACCGGCACTGCCGCCTGCGTGAATGGGATCAGCACACCCTTGGTCCCGGTATGTGCAATTTCGAGGATGTCACCTCCGCCGAAATTCTGCACCGAGGTCACGCGCCCGACCACCGTGTCGCTCTCGTCGCGGACCGCCAGACCGACCAGATCGGTATGATAGAATTCACCGTCCTCGACATCGTCCGGGAGCGCTGAGCGATCGACGAACAACTCCGTGCCGTTGAGCGCCTCGGCGGCGTTGCGGTCAGCAATACCCTTGAAGCGGACGACGACGACATTTCCAGCCGGCCTGATATCAAGAATCTCGAAGGACCGGCCATCCGCGGATTGCAACGGTCCGTAGTCGCCGAGCGCCAGCGGGTCGCCCGTAAAGGTCTTGACCCGCAACTCGCCGCGTATTCCATGCGCGGCGCCGATCACGGCCATCTGGACGGGGTTTTTCACGATCGCTTTCCCGGTTGCTGACCGGATGCTCTATCCTTGCCGCCCTTGCGTTTCAATCGCGGCCGCGTTCACGCCTTGCTAACCTCGGCGGCGCAAGCATTTTCGCGACCATCCGGATCGAACACATGCAGGAATTCCTCATCGCCGCCAAGCCCGACCTTCAGGCCGCGCGCGAAAACTGGCTGAAGATGCTGGCGAAGGAGCGCCGGCTATCCGCCTTGACCATGGACGCCTATGAGCGCGACACACGCCAATTCCTGCAATTCCTCACCGGCCATTGCGGCGGTGCGCCGGGCATAACCGACATCGCCAATCTGCGGCCTGCCGACTTGCGCGCCTATCTGGCGGCGCGGCGCAAGGACGGCGTTGGCGCCCGCACTCTCGGTCGCGGGCTCGCCGGGGTGCGGTCGATGCTGCGCTTCCTCGAGCGCAAGGGACTGGTCAATGCCGCAGGTGCTGCCGCGCTGCGCGCGCCGAGACAGCCAAAGTCCTTGCCGAAGCCGCTCACGGCCCCGGATGCACGGCGCGTCGTCTCCGCAGAGGAGCAACTCGCTGAGGAACCGTGGGTTGCGGCGCGCGACGCCGCCGTGCTGACTTTGCTCTACGGGTCCGGCCTGCGCATTTCCGAGGCGCTCGGCTTGCCGGCAAGCGCCCTGGCCGCGCCCGGCGAAAGTGTGCTGCGAGTCACCGGCAAGGGCGGCAAGACACGGCTGGTGCCCGTCCTGCCCGTCGCCCTGCAGGTGGTGGTGGAGTATCGCCGACTCTGTCCCTATCATCTCGATCCGAAGGCGCTGCTGTTCCGCGGAGCGCGCGGCGGGCCGCTCAATCCGGCGATCGTGCAGCGGGCGATGCGGAAAATGCGCAGCGCGCTGAACCTGCCGGACACCGCCACTCCGCATGCGCTGCGCCATTCCTTCGCCACCCATCTGCTCGGGCGGGGCGGCGACCTCCGCGTCATCCAGGAACTGCTCGGCCACGCAAGCCTGTCGACCACCCAGGTCTATACCGGCGTCGACACGGCGCGGCTGCTCGAAATCTATGACGCCGCGCATCCGCGGGCGTGAGGCCAATAGACGGTGTTTTCACGTGCTGCTTAACGGTTTGGCCGTTTTTGGCGGTTAGGATTCCTGGCATGAACCGTATGATCGCCATTGCCGACCGCGGCGCGCTGCCGTTGCTCAGGCTCATCGCAGCCATTAACATCTTGTTCCTGCTTGTCTTCGTTGCGATGTTGCTCGCGGCAACGGATATCGCGCGGGCCGAGCCTGTGGCCTGTACCGGCAAGGACATGCTGGCTGAGCTTCAGCAGAGCGATCCTTCGAAATACGCCGCGGTTGAAGCCGAGGCCGCGAAGGTCGAGAACGGCGAAGGGTTGCTCTGGAAGGTCGAGAAGACCGGCGTCGCGCCGTCCTTTCTGTTCGGCACCATGCATGTCACCGATCCGCGCGTGACCACGCTGACGCCGGCCGCGCAGGCGGCCTACGACGCAGCGGGCACCGTCGTCATCGAGACCACCGAAGTGCTGGACCAGCGGAAGATGATGGCTTCGATCATGCAGAAGCCCGACCTGATGATGTTCACCGACCAGACGACACTGGTGTCATTGCTGCCCGCCGGCGAGGTCGATTTCGTCAACAAGGCGCTGGAGGCGCGTGGCATCCCGCCCGCCAGCGTCGTCAGGATGAAGCCGTGGGTCATAACCACCATGCTCTCCCTGCCCGCCTGCGAACTGCAGCGAAAGGCTGGCGGCGCGCCGGTGCTCGACGCCAAGCTGGCGCAGGACGCGGTCGCCGGAGGCAAGAAGCTGGAAGGTCTGGAGACGGCGGTGGAGCAGCTTGAGGCGATGGCCTCGCTGCCGATGCAACTTCACGTCCAGGGCCTGGTCGATACGCTGAAGATCGGCGACCGCATGGACGACGTCATCGAGACGATGGTGGTTCTCTACACGCAAGGAAAGATCGGCACGGTCTGGCCGCTGTTCCGCGCGGTGCTGCCTTCCGGCGAGAACGACGTGATGTTCGAGAAGACGATGATCACCGCGCGCAACCACACGATGGCCAAACGGGCGGGGCCGATCCTTGACGCCGGCAGCGCCTTCATCGCCGTCGGCGCCATGCATCTGCCAGGGACGGAAGGTCTCGTCGAACTGCTCCGCAAGGCGGGCTACACGGTGTCGCGCGCCGACCTGAGTTAAGGCGTTTTCCGTTCACGCAAAGCGTGATTTGGTGACGGCTCATACGTTTGTTAGCGTCCGTATGTCGCCAACAGTCAAGAGGACCATGCGGATGACAAAACTTCTGCTGATCGCGGCCGGTCTCGTCCTTGCCATGTCCGGCGCCAATGCCTGCGAGTTCCAGCGGTCCGCCAAGGCGGCGGAGCTCGACAAGACGGTGGTGGCAAGCATCGCTGTTCCTCAGTCGGAACCGGTGATTGTGCCGGAAGCCTCTGTCCAGACGCCGCAACAGGCCGAACCGACGGCCGAATAGCACTCGGGTTTTTCAAGCCTTTCGATTGGTTCTTGCGCATGATCGCCGCGCGGTCATGCGCTAAATGTTTTGTTTCGCTGGCATTTCACCAAATATGCTGAAGCATTCGCCAGATAGCGGGTTTCGGCCGCTCCATAGATTGGCTTCGACAGCGACGCAGAAGGTGTCGTCGAAGGGTTGTGAAACCGAATCGGTTGTCGTGCGTTGTCCAGCCATCGAAACTGATGGAGGACTGTCATGGCCAACCCTGAACGCGTGGCGGATCCACGCTACAACGATCCGATCAATCCGGTGCCGCCGCTCGGCGCCGACCCTCTCGATCCTCGTCTGAACCCGGCGAATACACAGGATCCTTCCGTCGACAACCGCACCGTCGTCCAGGAACGCAGAAGCGGCAGCGGTGTATTGATCGCAGCAGTGGTGCTGGTTCTCGCTGTGATCGCCTATTTCGTCTTCGCGCCGGGCACCACGAATACTCCGGCGACGCCTGATCAACCCGCCGCCACTGAGCCTGCGGCGCCGGCTCCGGATGCTTCGGCTCCTGCCGCTACCGCACCGGCGACGCCTGCCCAGCCGGCACCTGACGCAGCAGCCCCTGCCACGCCTGCCCCGGATGCAACCGCTCCCGCAGCGCCTGCTCCGGACGCCACCGCTCCGGCGGCTCCGAATGCGACCGCTCCGGCCGAACCGGCTCCTGCCCCGGCTCAGCCTGCACCCGCGCAGCCGGCCCCGGCTCCCGCCCAGTGATCTGAAGGCTTCATCTCAAAGACGGACGGCCCGCTTCGGCGGGCCGTTTCGTTTGAGGAAGATCTACACAAACCCGCCTCAGTGTGAGCTATGAACGATGGCAAACCTGTCAGGAGGGGCCGCGTCGCGTGTCCTTCATGACGAGACGGAAACTTAGATGATCTCGCGCACGTCTGTCCTCGGATATCTATCGATGCTCCTCATCGCGGCGGCAGTTTGGTTTCTCGGCCCTCCTGCCCTGAGGTATGGAATAGGCTTTGCGACCGATAAATTTTACGATCCCCGGGAGGTGTGCGACTCCAATTTCGGCTGCGTTACGATCGTCAGCGAGAGCAAGCTTGCCCTTGATTCATACGTTAAGTCTTATTTCTTCATCGGGCGCTGGTTCAAGCTTCCCATTGTGAACCACAACTACGTTATGTTCGAAGACGGTGCGGATTTTTGCTTCGTCCATTCCGGCGACGGGCGTTACAAAATCTACTCGACCATGGAGCCGGTCGTGAACAATCTCGGGGCCTATGTGGAAGTCCATCCGCTGTCAGAATCACCGGGTCTTTGCCAGTATTAGCGATGGATGTCTGACGGCAGATGCCGTCAGACGCGACATTCCGAAGCCATCAAATATGGATCGGCTTGAACCAGGCAGCAAGCGCCGCTTCCTTGATCGCCTCCGACATGGTCGGGTGCGGGTGGCAGGTGCGGGCGAGGTCTTCCGCCGAGCCGCCGAACTCCATCAGCACCGTCGCCTCCTGGATCAGTTCGCCGGCACCGAAGCCGACGATGTGGCAGCCCAGCACCTTGTCAGTCGCCTTGTCGGCCAAAATCTTCACAAAACCGTCGGTGTGCAGCATGGCGCGGGCGCGGCCGTTGGCGGTGAAGGGAAATTTGCCGATCTTGTAGTCGATGCCGGCCTTCTTCAGCTCCTCCTCGGTCTTGCCGACCGAGGCGATCTCCGGGCTGGTATAGACGACGCTGGGGATCACGTCGTAGTTCACATGGCCCTTCTGGCCGGCAAGGATTTCCGCGACCGCGACGCCTTCGTCCTCGGCCTTGTGCGCCAGCATCGGGCCGGCGATGGCGTCGCCGATCGCGTAGATGCCTTGAACGTTCGTCTGGAAATGTCCGTCGGTCTTGACGCGGCCACGCTCATCCACTGCAACGCCGGCATCGGCGAGGCCCAGGCTGTCGGTATAGGGGCGCCGCCCGGTGGCGATCAGCACGGCGTCGGCCTCGATCGTCTCGGCATCGCCGCCCTTCACCGGTTCGAAGGTGACTTTCGCGCCCTTCTTGGTCTTTTCGACGCCCGTGACCTTGGAGCCGAGGCGGATGTCGAAACCCTGCTTGGCCAGCATGCGGGCGAACTGCTTTGCGACTTCGCCGTCCATGCCGCCGAGGATCGTGTCGAGATATTCGATCACCGTGACCTTCGAGCCGAGCCGGCCCCAGACCGAGCCGAGTTCCAGTCCGATGACGCCGCCGCCGACCACGATGAGATGGCCCGGCACCTTTGCCAAGTCGAGCGCGCCGGTGGACGACACGATCACCTTCTCGTCGATATCGACCTTGACGCCCGGTATGCCGGCGACATCCGATCCGGTGGCAATCACGATCGCCTTGGTTTCAAGCTCCTGCGTGCCGCCGTCCTCGGCGGTCACCAGAACCTTGCCGGTGGAAATGATCTTGCCGGTGCCGCGAATGCCGTCGATCTTGTTCTTCTTGAACAGGAAGGCGACGCCGTTGACATTGGCGGCGACAGTCGTGTCCTTGTGCTCCATCATCTTCTTCAGGTTCAGCTTCGGCTTGCCGACCTCGACGCCGAGCCCCTCCAGCCCATGATCGGCTTCGGCGAACATCTCGGAGGCATGCAGCAGCGCCTTGGAGGGAATGCAGCCGATGTTCAGGCAGGTGCCGCCATAGGTGGCCCGCTTCTCGACCACCGCGACCTTCAGCCCGAGCTGCGCCGCCTTGATGGCGCAGACATAACCCCCTGGGCCGCTTCCGATGATGACGACGTCATAAGCCATTTGTTGTTTCCCTATCGCGCGGTCGCCGGACGCCCGGCGTCAAACATATAATGTCGAATGCCCTTCTTTCACCGACGATGTCACTCCTGGCAACCGCTTAGCGCGAAAACGTCCCATGGAAGTTTTGCAAGGTTCGCGACAGCGGGGGCCGGCGAGAGGCGAAGAGAATGTTCCAGGTCGGAGAACACCAGCTTTTGCGGCGCATCCTGCCCCTCGGCGGGCAACAGGCCGATCATGCCCGAAGCGTCCGACGAGTAGATGACACCCTGCCACACGGTGCAGGCTTCCAGTTCCGGACCCGTCACATCTCCTACCGGGCATTTGTAGCTTAACATCCCGTTCGGCCGGCCGACGCCGTCGCTCCACATGACGATGCCGTCGAGCACGACATCGTCGATCAGCAGCCGGAAGGTGTTGGTCACGGTGGCGTTGCCGCCGGTCGGACGGAATTCAAGCGAGCCGGCGTCCTCGACATCGCGATAGGTGGAAAGCTCGAGCGGGCAGGCGGCGAGGGCAAGCGAAGGAATTGTCGCGATGCCACACGCGACAGCGAAACGTGCCATACGCGATACCCATCCTGCGAAAATCCAACCCGGCCTCATCCCGCCTTCACCAGTGGCGCGTTGAAGGCCCAGACATGACCAAACGGATCGCGGATCTTGCCGTAGCGCGCGCCCCAGAACTGGTCGCCGACCGGCATGGTCACCTCGGCGCCCGCGGCAACTGCACGTTTTATCGCGCGGTCAACATCTAGGGGGTAGGCGAGGTTGACGTTGATCGTCATCGCCGCGCCCCCACGCGACGGCGGCGACAGCACGTCGGGCGACAATTCCGGAAACTCGTCGTGCAACATGATTTCAGACCCGAACAGCGTAAGGTTGGCGTGCAGCACACGCTCGCCATCCTCGGCCATCTGCTGAAAAGTCTCGACCGCGCCGAACGCCTTTTCGTACCAGGAGATCGCCTGCTGCCCACCCTTGACGCAGAGATGCACCTGGATCGGCGGGGGTTCGAAAGCCATCGGCACCCTTCTGGCAAGACCCGGAGCGTCAAATGCTCCTCCTGTCGAATGTAGCCGACGCATTCCGAAACGGAAGACACAGTGTGAAGTGCGGGCCGGTCCAGTCCCAGTATGGCTTTTCGTTCCGAGCCGATATTCGGGCGCTTCCAGCCGCGCCGCTGGGTAGGGTCAAAAAACCAGCCTGGCCAGCATCAACAGCAGGCCGACGATCGACACCAGCCACACCAGCGTCCTGACCACCGGGATTCCAGCCGCATAGACGACGACGTAGACGACACGTGCGATAAGCCAGATCCAGGCGCCCGTCGCTCCGAGACCGCCCGCCTTGCCGGTGATGACGAGCACCAGCGCGAGCGCGACGAAGGCCGGATAGGTCTCCAGCAGGTTGCGCAAGGCCCGCCCGAGCCGGCCGGCGACGATGCTCCGCGAGACGCGGCCCTCGTCCCGTGGGCTGAATAGGTATTTTGGACCGAGATCATAGGTGGCGAAAGCCTGGGCCATCACCTGCACGAGAAGCAGCACGACGCTCCAAGTGAGAACCGTGATTTCGGTCGAGGCTGCCGCAGCTTCCATGCTCACATCCCCCTAGCTGCTTTCGCGTAGAATTCCGGAACTCTCGTTTGCGGAATGCCGGCCTTTTATCAAAGTGTACATAAGCGCGACCGCCAGCGCGAAAGTGCTTAGCGCTGCAAGTCCAAACCCATTGTCCAGTAGACAAGGCGGCCCAGAAAACTCCAGTCCGAACTGTCACCAAAAATCGAAAGGTGATGGGTTCCAATCAAGGCCGTCACGAACGCTCCACCTGCGCAAAGCGCGGACGTGACAAGCAAGGTCACGACCCAGCGTGTAAACAGACCCCGTGCCAGTCCGGTGATCACAAATCCAGCACCAGCCGTTCCGGGTCCTCCAGGCTTTCCTTGACCCGCACCAGGAAGGTCACCGCCTCCTTGCCGTCGACGATGCGGTGGTCGTAGGAGAGCGCCAGATACATCATCGGGCGGATGACGATCTGGCCGCCGACCACCACCGGCCGGTCCTGGATCTTGTGCATGCCGAGAATTCCGGACTGCGGCGCGTTTAGGATCGGCGTCGACATCAGCGAGCCGTAGACGCCGCCGTTGGAGATGGTGAAGGTGCCGCCCTGCATATCGGCGACCGTGAGTTTTCCGTCGCGCGCCGCCAGGCCGAGCCGGCCGATCTCCTTCTCGATCTCGGCGATCGACATCTTGTCGGCGTCGCGCACCACCGGCACGACGAGGCCTTTTTCGGTGCCGACGGCGACGCCGACATGGGCAAAGTTCTTGTAGATGATGTCGGTGCCGTCGATCTCGGCGTTGACCGCCGGGATTTCCTTCAGCGCATGCGTCACCGCCTTGGTGAAGAAGCCCATGAAGCCCAGCTTCACGCCGTGCTTCTTCTCGAACACGTCCTTGTATTTGGTGCGAAGGTCCATCACCGCCTTCATATCCACCTCGTTGAAGGTGGTGAGCATGGCGGCAGTCGATTGCGCTTCCTTCAGCCGCCGCGCGATGGTCTGGCGCAGTTTTGTCATGCGCACGCGCTCCTCGCGGCCTTCGTCGGCGGGCGAAGACGGCGCGCGGGCAGCGGCAGGGATGGAAACCGGTGCGGTCGGCACCTTGGGCGTTTCCACCGGCTGCGATGGTGCGCCCTTGGCGATGGCTTCCAGCACGTCGCCCTTCAGCACCTGGCCGCGTTTGCCGGAACCAGCAACCTGATCGGCCGACAGATTATTCTCAGCGAGAAGTTTTGCGGCCGACGGCGCCGGCGGCATGTCACGTTTCTCGACCGGCCCTTCGCCGGCAATCGCGGCGGTCTTGGCCGCCGCTTCCTTGGTCGTCGAAGCTCCAGCCGCGCCAGCGGCCTGCGCCACCGCCTCCGGTTTGGTGGGCGCGGCTTTGGGTTCCTCGGCCTTGGCAGTAGGCTTCGCGCCCGCGCCGTCTGAGATCGAACCCAGCAGCGCGCCGACGCCAACCGTCTCGCCATCCTTGGCGGCGATTTCCGAAAGCGTGCCGGCGGCGGGCGACGGCACTTCGATGGTCACCTTGTCGGTTTCCAGCTCAAGCAAAGGCTCGTCGGCATTGACGGCATCGCCGATCTTCTTGAACCACTTGCCGATCGTCGCTTCGGAGACGGATTCGCCGAGAGTGGGAACGCGGATTTCGCTGGCCATTTGGTTCCTGCCCGTTGGTGCCTTTGGGTTCTATTCGCCGAGGGCGTCGTCGAGGAAAGCCTGCAACTGCGCCAGATGCTTCGACATCATGCCGGTCGCCGGCGAGGCGGATGCGGGCCGCCCGGTATAGCGCACGCGCTGGTGCTTTGCGTCGATATGCGCAAGCACCCATTCCAGATAGGGATCGATGAAAGCCCAGGCGCCCATGTTCTTCGGCTCCTCCTGGCACCACACCATCTCCGCGCCGCGGAAGCGCGAAAGCTCGTTGATCAGCGCCTTGGCCGGGAACGGGTAGAGCTGTTCGACGCGCAGCAGGTAGACGTCGTTGATGCCGCGCTTCTCGCGCTCCTCCAGCAGGTCGTAGTAGACCTTGCCCGAGCACATGACGACGCGGCGGATCTTCGAATCCTTCACCAGCCGCACCAGATCGGCGCCGGCCCCCTGCGACTGCGCGTCGTCCCACAGCAGGCGGTGGAAGGCACTTTCGCCCGACATTTCCGACAGCGTCGACACCGCCCGCTTGTGGCGCAGCAGCGATTTTGGCGTCATCAGGATCAGCGGCTTGCGGAAGTCGCGCTTGAGCTGGCGGCGCAGGATGTGAAAATAGTTGGACGGCGTCGTGATGTTGGCGACCTGCATGTTGTCCTCAGCGCAAAGCTGGAGGAAACGCTCCAGCCTGGCGGAGGAATGTTCCGGTCCCTGGCCCTCGTAGCCATGCGGCAGCAGGCAGACGAGGCCCGACATGCGCAGCCACTTGCGCTCGCCAGACGAGATGAACTGGTCGAACACCACCTGCGCGCCATTGGCGAAGTCGCCGAACTGCGCCTCCCACAAAGTCAGCGCCTTCGGCTCGGCGAGCGAATAGCCGTATTCAAATCCGAGAACGGCCTCTTCCGACAGCATGGAGTTGATGACCTCGTAGCCAGCCTGCGCCGGCGAGAGGTTGTTCAGAGGGATATAGCGGGTCTCGTCGCGCTGGTCGTAGAGAACCGAATGGCGCTGCGAGAAGGTGCCGCGTTCCGAATCCTGGCCGGACAGCCGGATCGGGTTGCCGTCGAGCAGGATCGCGCCGAAAGCCAGCGCCTCGGCGGTCGACCAGTCGATGCCTTCGCCGGAATCGATCATCTTGCGGCGCGTCTCGAGGAAGCGCGAGATCGTCTTGTGAGCCTCGAAATCCTTTGGCGTCTCGGTCAGCTTGCGACCGATCTCCTTCAGCGTCTTCAGCGGCACGGCGGTCTTGCCGCGGCGCAGCTCGTCCTGGCTGTCGGCGGTGCGCAGACCCGACCAGGCGCCGTCCAGCCAGTCGGCCTTGTTCGGCTTATAGGCCTGGCCAGATTCGAATTCGACTTCCAGCTTGGCGCGCCAGTCGGCCTTCATCTTGTCGAAGTCGGCCTGGGTGATCAGGCCCCCGGCGATCAGCTTGTCGCCATAGATCTGCAGCGTCGTCTTGTGGCCGCGGATGGTGCGGTACATGATCGGCTGGGTGAAGGCCGGTTCGTCACCCTCATTGTGGCCGAAACGGCGGTAGCAGAACATGTCCACCACCACCGGCTTCTGGAACCGCATGCGGAATTCGGTCGCGACCTTGGCCGCGTAGACCACCGCCTCCGGGTCGTCGCCGTTGACGTGGAAAATCGGCGCCTCGATCATCTTGGCCACATCAGACGGGTAGGGCGACGAGCGCGAGAAGCGCGGATTGGTGGTGAAGCCGATCTGGTTGTTGATGATGAAATGCAGCGTGCCGGCGACCCGGTGCCCCTTCAGTCCGGACAGGCCGAGGCACTCGGCGATGACGCCCTGGCCGGCAAACGCCGCATCGCCATGCAGCAGCAGCGGCAGCACTTTTGCACGCTCCTCGAGCGGCACGATCTCCTCGCGGGTACGGCCGTAGAGCTGGTCCTGCTTGGCGCGCGCCTTGCCCATCACGACGGGATCGACGATCTCCAGATGTGAGGGATTGGCGGTCAGCGACAGATGCACCTTGTTGCCGTCGAACTCGCGGTCCGACGAGGCGCCAAGGTGGTACTTCACGTCGCCCGAGCCCTCGACGTCGTCAGGCGCGTAGGAGCCGCCCTTGAATTCGTGGAAGACCGCGCGGTGCGGCTTGGCCATGACGTTGGTCAGCACATTGAGGCGGCCGCGATGCGCCATGCCGAGCACGATCTCCTTCATGCCCAGCGAGCCGCCACGCTTGATGATCTGTTCCAGCGCCGGGATCAGCGACTCGCCGCCGTCGAGGCCGAAGCGTTTGGTGCCCTTGTACTTGACGTCGATGAACTGCTCAAAACCCTCGGCTTCGATCAGCTTCTGCAGGATGGCCTTCTTGCCCTCCTTGGTGAAGCTGATTTCCTTGTCGGCGCCCTCGATGCGCGCCTGGATCCAGGCCTTCTCCTCGGGGTCCGATATGTGCATGAACTCGACGCCGAGCGTCGAGCAGTAGGTGCGCGTCAGGATCTCCAGCATCTGCCGGATGGTCGCGGATTCCAGCCCCAAGACGTTGTCGAGGAAGATTTTTCGGTCGTAATCCGCCTCTGTGAAACCATAGGAAGTCGGCGACAGCTCGTTGTAGTCCTCGATCGGCTTGGCGAGGTGCAGCGGATCGAGATCGGCGTGCAGATGGCCGCGCATGCGGTAGGCGCGGATCATCATGATGGCGCGCACCGAATCGCGCGTCGCCTGATGCACCTCGTCGTCGGTCATCATGTGACCGTTGGCGACAGCCTTGTCCTTGACCTTCTTCTCGATGACCTTTTCGATCACGCCCCAATTGCCGTCGAGCGCCGAGACCAGTTCGCCATTGGCGGCGATTGGCCAGCTTGCCTTGGCCCAAGATGCGCCCTTGGCGTTCTTGCGGACGTCGCCGGCGTCGTCCTTCAGCGCGCCGAAGAAGTCGCGCCATTCCGGCGCCACCGATTGCGGGTCGTCCTCGTAGGACGCCTGCAACTGCTCGATATAATCGGCGTTGCCGCCATAGAGGAACGAAGTGACCGAGAATTGGTCGTTGGCCTGATCTTGTCGTGCCATCTGCCTTTTCGGAGTTTTGGCTCCGTCTCCTTTTACGAGCGAATAGGGAGTAGCGAATAGCGAATAGGGGAAGATGGGTGCCGTGCCCGTTTCGCTTTCGTCCCTATTCGCTACTCCCTATTCGCTATTCGCTCTCTCAACTCTTAATCGCTTCCACCAGCGTCTTGCCCAGCCTTGCCGGCGAAGGCGAAACCTTGATGCCGGCCGATTCCATTGCTGCGATCTTGTCCTCGGCGCCGCCTTTGCCGCCAGAGATCACCGCGCCGGCATGGCCCATGGTGCGGCCGGGAGGGGCGGTGCGGCCGGCGATGAAACCCGCCATTGGTTTCTTGCGGCCGCGCTTCGCCTCGTCCTTGAGGAACTGCGCTGCGTCCTCTTCGGCCGAGCCGCCGATCTCGCCGATCATGATGATCGATTTCGTCTCGTCGTCGGCCAGGAACATTTCGAGGATGTCGATGAACTCCGTGCCTTTCACCGGATCGCCGCCGATGCCGACGGCCGTCGACTGGCCAAGGCCTTCATTCGTGGTCTGAAACACAGCCTCATAGGTAAGCGTTCCCGAGCGCGAGACAACGCCCACCGAACCCTTGCGGAAGATGTTGCCGGGCATGATGCCGATCTTGCATTCGTCCGGCGTGACGATGCCGGGGCAATTCGGCCCGATCAGCCGCGACTTCGACTTGTCGAGTTTCGCCTTGACCTTGACCATGTCCATCACCGGAATGCCCTCGGTGATGCAGACGATCAGCAGAATTTCAGCCTCGATTGCCTCGATGATCGCCGCAGCTGCGCCCGCCGGCGGCACATAGACGACCGAGGCGTTGGCGCCGGTCTTCTCCTTGCCCTCGGCGACCGTGGCATAGATCGGCAGCGAAACGCTGCCGTCCCAGTAGGTGCCACCCTTCTTGGGGTTGATGCCGCCAACCATTTTCGTGCCGTGATAGGCTAGCGCCTGCTCGGTGTGGAACGAACCAGTGTTGCCGGTCAGGCCCTGCACCAGGATTTTTGTGTTCTTGTCGATCAGGATGGACATCGAGTCTCCTAAAGCCGCTTCAATTCGGTGACCGTCAGGTCGCTCTTGGCATTTCCGGTATTCAAGGTCGTCGCCGGTTCGAACATCAGCACCACCGGCTCCTCGGTCAGCGAGCGCGGCCGGTGCTCGACGCCGCGCGGCACGACGATGAAGTCGCCCTCGCCGAGTTCCACCGGCCCGTCGCGAAAATCGATGGCTATTTTCCCGCGTAGCACCAGGAATGCCTCGTCTTCTTTCTCATGCGCATGCCAGTCGAAACTCTTGCCGAATTTTGCCACCTTGGCCTGGCTGTCGTTCACGTCGCCGGCAATATGCGGATCGAAGACTCTTTCGATCTTCTGATCGGCTGCTGCGACGAGGTTGATCTTGCGTGGCGGCACTATGCAGACCTCCGGTCCCTAAAATGAGCATCCGCTTTTCGTTGGTCGCCGATCGCATGCTCAAGAAAAGCATCCGGAGCGAATTCCAGAGTGTTTTCTTCGGCGTACATCCAGCGTCTCATTTTCATCGCTTCGTTGAATGGGCTCTTGCCGGTTCCAATCACGACATACCACTTCTCTCCGGCCTCGCTGGACGCAGTGCGAAGCCAGAAGTGGCGACTGTCTTCTGTCCTTTCTGCGACGATTTCACCTACCTTGTAGCTCATCGGCGGTGCGCTCAAATGCCAATGATAGTGACAAGATTTAAGGTATTCTTCGATTTCGGCGTCAGAAAATGGGCATTCTCCAATAATCCAATCAAGGCTCGGAACCTCTTGCTCCCAATGTATCGGGAAGCCACCCACTTGGCCGGCTCCTTCAGCCCTTGACCGCCGCCACGATCTTCTTGGCCGCGTCGTCGAGATCGTCCGCCGAGGTCACGTTGAGGCCGCTCTCGTTGATGATCTTCTTGCCGAGCTCGGCATTGGTGCCTTCCAGCCGCACCACCAGCGGCACTTTCAGCCCGACTTCCTTGACCGCGGCGATCACACCCTCGGCGATGATGTCGCACTTCATGATGCCGCCAAAAATGTTGATCAGGATGCCCTTCACCGCTGGGTCTTTTGTGATGATCTTGAAGGCCGCCGTGACCTTTTCCTTGCTAGCGCCGCCGCCGACGTCGAGGAAGTTGGCCGGCTCGGCGCCGTAAAGCTTGATGATGTCCATGGTGGCCATCGCCAGTCCGGCGCCGTTGACCATGCAGCCGATATTGCCGTCGAGCGCGACATAGGCGAGGTCGTATTTCGACGCCTCGATCTCCTTCTCGTCCTCCTCGGTGGTGTCGCGCAGTTCGACGACCTCCGGATGACGGAAGAGCGCGTTGTTGTCGAACGACACTTTTGCGTCGAGCACGCGCAGCCGGCCGTTCTTCATGACGATCAGCGGGTTGACCTCGAGCAGGCTCATGTCCTTCTCGACGAAGGCGTTGTAGAGCGTTGGGAAAACCGTCTCGCCATCCTTCGCCGCGTCGCCGTCGAGCCCGTAGGCGGCATTGATCTTCTTCACGTCATCGGCGGTCACGCCCTCGTCAGGATCGATCGCCAGCGTGATGATTTTTTCCGGCGTGTCGTGGGCTACGCCCTCGATATCCATGCCGCCTTCGGTCGAGACGACGAAGGCGATCTTGCCGACCGAGCGGTCGACCAGCAGCGACAGATAAAGCTCGCGATCGATGTCGGCGCCGTCCTCGATGTAGAGACGGTTGACCTGCTTGCCGGCAGGGCCGGTCTGCTTGGTCACCAGCGTGTGGCCGAGCATCTCGTTGACGTTGGTCACCACGTCGGCCACCGACTTCGCCAGCCGCACACCGCCCTTGGCGTCAGGCGACAATTCCTTGAATTTTCCCTTGCCGCGCCCGCCGGCATGGATCTGGCTCTTCACCACATAGAGCGGGCCGGGCAGGGCCTTCGCCGCTGCCTCAGCCTCGCTGGCCTTGAGGATCGCGACCCCGTCGGCAACCGGCAGGCCAAAACTCTTCAGAAGCTGCTTGCCCTGGTATTCGTGGATGTTCATGGCTGGCCTCTCGCTTGCTTGCGGGCTCGGTTACTTCAGGCTGGGCGCGATGGTGACGCAGGCGTCGCAAAGCCCCTTCACCGCCGCCACCGACTTCTCGAACATCGACTTCTCGGCGTCATCGAAGGCGATCTCGACAATGCGTTCTGCGCCACCTGCACCAATCACCACTGGTACGCCGACATACATGTCCTTCACGCCATACTGGCCGTCGAGATAGGCGGCGCAGGGCAGCACGCGCTTCTTGTCTTTCAGATAGCTCTCGGCCATGGCGACCGCCGACGCCGCCGGCGCGTAATAGGCCGAGCCGGTCTTGAGCAGGCCGACAATCTCGCCGCCACCCTTGCGGGTGCGCTCGACGATGGCGTCCAACTTCTCTTGCGTGGTCCAGCCCATCTTGACGAGGTCGGGCAGCGGCACGCCGGCCACGTTGGAATAGCGGGTCAGCGGCACCATGTCGTCGCCATGGCCGCCCAGCGTCATGGCATGCACGTCCTCGACCGAGACCTTGAATTCCTCGGCCAGGAAATAGCGGAAGCGGGCCGAGTCCAGCACGCCGGCCATGCCGATCACGTGGCTCTTGGGCAGGCCCGAGAATTTCTGCAGCGCCCACACCATGGCGTCGAGCGGGTTGGTGATGCAGATGACGAAGGCGTTCGGCGCATATTTGGCGATACCGGCGCCCACCTGCTCCATGACCTTGAGGTTGATGCCGAGCAGGTCGTCGCGGCTCATGCCGGGCTTGCGCGGCACGCCGGCAGTGACGATGCAGACGTCGGCGCCCTCGATGCCGGCATAGTCGTTGACGCCGACATAACGGGCGTCGACCCCCTCGACCGGCGTGGATTCGGCGATATCAAGGCCCTTGCCCTGCGGGATGCCTTCGGCGATGTCGAAAAGGACGACGTCGCCCAGTTCCTTGAGCCCGATCAGATGGGCGAGCGTGCCGCCGATCATTCCGGAGCCGATGAGGGCTATCTTGCTACGTGCCATTCGGAAGGAATCCCTGTCTTTGAACTGTCGCGGAGAGCGCGCTAGAAGTTGGAGACGGGCCTGGAGAAAGCCCGGGACATCGCCGCTGCAATAGACCTGACGGCTGTCATTTTCAACCGATTATTTTTGGCTCAATAGTTTCAATCGGTTAGATTGATTGGTGTTTACGTAAACGTCAAAATGCAAATGTAATGCCGTATGTAGAACCTGCCATTCGGACCATCATCCGGCGCGCGACCATGTCGGCCCAGAGACGCTATTCCGCTATACCCCTGGATTGGCGCGGAGGTTCCAAAGCCGCTCGGCCCGTTCGATTATGTCATCACGCCACGCGAGCTTGGCGAGCCAGTCCTGAGGAATTCCACTGAGTCCATAACGAGCGCCGGCGATCTGGCCAGTCACTGCGCCGACCGTGTCAGCATCGTCGCCGAGATTGGCGGCCAGCAATACAGCCTCCCGGAAATCGGAGGTGGTCGCCACGCACCAGCGCGCGGCGTCGAGCGTCGCCGGAGCATGGCCGGAACTCTCGATTTCACCGCGCCGCTTGTAGCGCAGATCGGAGACAGACTCCGGCAGAACGCCGGTCTCGATAAGGTCCCACAGCGTCTCCGCCAGTTCAGCACAGCAGCGGTCCGGCACCGGAGCGGCATGCGTCGTCCTGCCTTGGGCCAGTGCCAGTTCGCGGGCGTCGGTGCGGCTGGTTGCGCAAAGCACCACTGGAGCCAGCCGCATGATCGACCCATTGGCCTGCATATGCTTTTCGGCATTGTTGACCAGCGAGCCGTCCCGTTGGAACGCGCCGAGCGCGCGGCGCGTGGCGTTGCCGATGTCGAAACACTCGCCGGTCACTGAGTTTTCGCCGAACTCGAACCATCTCCAAAAGCTGGCGAGCAGATGCTTGGCGTCAACACGGCCTTCCTTGGCAATCAGGGAGTCGGCAAGGCAGAGCGCCATGGACGTGTCGTCGGTCCATTCGCCGGGCTTGAGATGGAATGGACCGCCGCCGATCATGTCGGTGATCGGTTCGAAACTGTTCCGAGTCTTGAATTCCAGCGTGGTGCCGACAGCGTCGCCAACCGCCAAGCCAACAAATGCGCCGATCGCCCTGTCGCGCCGGTCGTCGCTGCGACTTGCCTCCGGCTGGCTCACGAGGCGGCGGCCTGAACGCCGGCTGCAGCGTGCCTTTCCGTCCACTCCCTTTGCCAGTCCGCGCTCTGCATCTCGATCAGCCGCGAAACCGTGCGGTCGAACTCGAACACCTCGACGCCGGTTTTCCCGGCGTAAAGCTTGTCGGGCGGGGCGGCGGCACTGGCGACCACCCGGACATGGCGGTCATAGAGCGTGTCGATCAGGAGGATCAGGCGCTTAGCTTCGTTGCGCCGGCCGTCGGCCAATACCGGGATATGGTCGATGAACAGCGTCGAATAGCGCGAGGCGATGGCGAGATAGTCGCGCGCGCCGAGCGGTTTTTCACAAAGATCGGCGAAGGAGAAGCGCGCCGCGTCGCCGCTGGCGGCAGGCACCACGATCTCGCGGCCCTTCAGCGCGATGGCTTCGGGCGTGGCGCGGCGCCCATGCGTGACAGCCGCCCAGGCCTCGTCCATCTGCCGGTCGGCCTGCGGCCCGAGCGGCGTGACATAGACCGGCAGGCGGTTGAGTTTTTCCATCCGGTAGTCGGTATCGGAATCGAGAGCGAGCACGTCGGCGTGGCGCTTCAGAATTTCGACGAACGGCAGGAAAAGCGCCCGGTTCAGTCCGTCGCGATAAAGATCGTCGGGCGCGACGTTCGACGTGACGACCAGCACGACACCGTTGGAAAACAATGCCGAGAACAATCGTGACAAGATCATCGCGTCGGCGATGTCGGTGACCGTGAATTCGTCGAAGCACAGAAGCTGCGTCTCCTCGGCGATCGCCTTTGCGACCGGCGGGATCGGATCGTCCTCCTTGACGGTTCCCTCCTTGCGCGCCTGCCGGTGCTTCTGGATGCGGTCATGGGCCTCGGTCATGAAGTCGTTGAAATGGACCCGCCGCTTGCGCCGCATCGGCACCAGCTCGAAGAACATGTCCATCAGCATGGTCTTGCCGCGGCCGACCCCGCCATGGATGTAGAGACCCTTGACCGCCGACGCTTCCGGCTTCTTGGCGAACAGCCAGCCGAGCGCGCTGGATTTGCGGGCGAGCCGTTTCGCACCAAGCGCGTCGAGCAAGCGGTCAAGCGCCCGCACGACGTTTTCCTGCGCGGGATCGCGGCTGACCACGCCAGTCGCGACCAGATGGTCGTAGCGCTGGCGAACGGTGGCGTGCGGCTGAAGGCCGTCGCGAAGATGCATGGAAGCGCCGGGAGCGGCGATCAGCGGCTGAAGGAGATCGGCACACCGCTTTCTGTCTGGCCGTCGAACTTTTCGGCGCCCGAGGAGTAGAGCCGCGCCATCACCGCGCCGTTCTCGTCATAGAGCGACAACTGCTTGCCGGCGACGTTCCACGACTTCACGCCGTCGACCGGGGCCGGGCAGCGCAGCGGGCCCGCGCGGAAACCTGCGCCGAACTTGGTCTGCGAAGTGGCGATCTTGCAGCTCTGGCCGGAAACCGCGACGTTCCAGACGCCGCCCACCGTCGAAGGCGTCAGGTCCGGGGCGTTGGCGGGCGGGGCCGCGGGAGCAGCCGCCACGTCAGCCGGATTGGGCGTCGGCGCGGTCGGGAAGGCGGCGGGGTTGGCGGGGGCCGGAGGCGGCAATTTGTTGGAAGTCACGGGACCGGAAGGCGCGGCAGGCAAAGGCTCGGGCCGTTCTTCCACGGAAGAGAAGCGCGAGCTCTGGCAACCGCTCACCGCCAGCGCCGCGATCGCCGCGAGCAGGATGCCCGTCCTCGAAAATACCATTCCCGACCTCCTGCGGATTACCGACGCGTCACCGGACCACATCAACAGCTTTGCTGAAGCCATAATAGGGCAAAATTTCAACCGCTCTTGGTTAAGATACGGTTTCCGGCGAGAAACGTTGCAATTATGTCGCGGTTTGTATGCCACTAGGCCGGCAGCGCGGCGCTCGGCACGAAGATATAGCCGTGCGGACCGACGATGTGACATTCGCGGATGCCATGCGGCTTGTCCAGCGATCCGGCCAGCACGGTATGGCCCGCGAGCCGCGCCCGCGCCTCGATCTCGTCCGGGTCGGCGCCGTAGAGCCTGATCTCCATGCCAAGCCCACGCAGTTCGACGCCATCAACGACGCCGGTCATGGCGTGGTCGAGATAGGTGTGGTCGGCGTGCAGCATGAATACCGAACCGAGCAGTTCGACCACCGCGAAATCCGCGTCGGAATAGACGATTCTTGCGCCGAGGATATCGCGGCAGAATGCCTCCATGTCAGCCACCTCCGGCACCAGCAGGTTCAGGCCGACGCCGCGCGGCAGTGAGCGGCCGAAGGTATCGGCGTCCATCCAGGCTTTCCCAACGCGCTTCTTCATGTTTTCCTCCCGCGGTCCCTGCAATCATAGACGCGACAGGCGTCCGCGATAATGCGCCAGAAACCGTTCGCCGGTTCTCCAGCGACGTTTCATCTCCTATGTTTCCGCGATGAGAAAGCGGCAAAGCACCCAACGAACATTGCGGGCGGGCGGCGAGGCTGAGCCGGCCGCACCCGGTACGGGGCGGTCGAATCCCTACTATGACGGCCCGCCGAGCGATCATTTCGACGGAAAACTGTTCTTCAATCCCGGCGGTGTTCCGCCTGCCAGTTTTCGCGACCTGCTGCGGTGGCAGACTGGCGGCGGCCGGTCGAAATGGCCGTCGCATTGGCCGAGCCCGCATCCCCTGGCCCGGCCGGAAGCGCGGGTGCAGGCGAGCGGGTTGCGTCTGACCATGGTCGGCCATTCCACCCTGCTCATCCAGACGGCTGGCCTCAATATACTGACCGATCCCGTATGGTCGGAGCGCGTCTCGCCGCTGTCCTTCGCCGGGCCAAAACGCGTCAACCCGCCGGGCATCGCCTTCGACGACCTGCCGCCGATCGACGTCGCGCTGGTCAGCCACAACCACTACGACCATTTCGACCTCGCGACGCTGAAGCGGCTGCAGGCGCGGCACGACCCGCTGTTCGTCACGCCGCTCGGAAACGACATGCTGATCCGCGCCGCCATGCCGGGCGCACGGATCAGCGTGCACGACTGGGACGAGAACGTCGAAGTCATGGCCGGTGCCGTCGTCCATATCGAGCCGGTGCATCACTGGTCGGCGCGCGGCACGCGAGACCGCCGCATGGCGCTGTGGTGCGGCTTCGTCATCGAAACCTCGGCGGGAAAGATATTCTTCGCAGGTGATACCGGCTTTCATGACGGTGCTCCCTACCAGCGCGTGGCCGAGCGGCATGGCGCGCTGCGCCTTGCAATCCTGCCGATCGGCGCCTACGAGCCGCGCTGGTTCATGGAGCCGCAGCACCAGGATCCAGACGAGGCAGTACGCGGTATGCTGCTCTCAGGCGCATCCTTTGCCGTCGGCTGTCATTGGGGCACGTTCCACCTCACCAACGAGCCGATCGACGAGCCGCGCCAACGGCTCTTTTCGGCGCTCGCCACGCAAGGCATCGCGCGGGAAAGATTCCGGCCGATGCTGCCGGGCGAGGTCTGGGACGTGCCGGAGATCGGCTAGCCGGCTCTATGTTCTACCCGGAACGAAGCGCCGTCCTCCAACGTTTCGGTGCTGGCGATGCTCTCATGATCAAATGGATTCTCATTCTTCTGGTGATCGCGGCGGCAGCCAGCCTGCTCGGCTTTCCCCGACTGGCCGGCGCGGCCGCGACAGGCGCCCAGGTGCTGATCGCCATCGTGCTGATCCTGTTCCTGCTGGTCATCCTCGGTGTCTTGGCGATCACCTGACAGGTGAGTCCTCGCCCGACATCGCCGTATCGCTGCGCACTGGTAATTCCCGCGCCTTTCCGCCATATAGCCTCGCATGAACGCGCGCGCGCCCTTCGCCAAGATGAACGGGCTCGGCAACGAGATCATCGTTGCCGACATGCGTTCGCGCGCCGATCGCGTTTCGCCGGCCGCCGCTCTTGCGCTTGATGCCGATCCGGCAACGAAGTTCGACCAGATCATGGCGATCCACGATGCCCACACGCCGGGCACCGACTGGTTCGTTGACATCCTGAATTCGGACGGGTCGAAGGCACAGGCCTGTGGCAACGGCATGCGCTGCGTCGTCCAGGCGCTGGCCGCCGAGACCGGCCGGAAGGTTTTCACCTTCGAGACCGTCGCCGGCATCTTGAACGCCGAGGAACATGCCGACGGCACGATCTCCGTCGATATGGGAAAGCCGCGCTTTGGCTGGCAGGATATCCCTTTAGCCGAGGAATTCGCCGATACCCGCGCCATCGAGCTGCAGATCGGCCCGATCGATGCGCCTGTCCTGCATTCGCCCTCCGTATTGTCGATGGGCAACCCGCACGCTGTCTTCTGGGTGGACCGCGACGTCTGGTCCTATGAACTCGACCGCTTCGGCCCGCTACTCGAAAACCATCCAATGTTTCCCGAGCGCGCCAACATCACCATCGCGCAGGTGACTGGCCGCGACCAACTGACGATCCGCACATGGGAGCGTGGTGCGGGCCTGACCAAGGCCTGCGGCTCGGCTGCCTGTGCTTCCGCCGTCGCTGCCGCAAGGACAGGGCGCACCGGCCGCACTGTTGCGATCATCGCTCCCGGAGGCCCGCTCACAGTTGAATGGCGCCCTGGTGACCATGTCGTGCTAGCCGGTCCGGCCGAGTGGGAATTTTCAGGTCGTTTTGATCCGGCCACCGGGGCCTGGGTGCGCGATACGCAAGAGAGCGCCGCCTGATGGCGCCGCTGTCCAAGGCGATCGACGTCGTCACCTTCGGCTGCCGCATGAACACCTACGAATCCGAGGTGATGCGGCGAGAGGCGGAAGCTGCAGGACTGGCCGGGCTGCAAGGCGGCGCCGTCATCTTCAACACCTGCGCCGTCACTGGCGAGGCCGTGCGCCAGGCCCGCCAGGCCATCCGCAAGGCGCGCCGCGACAATCCGCAAGCGCGCATCATCGTCACCGGCTGCGCCGCGCAGACCGAGCCGGAAACCTTCGCCGGCATGGACGAGGTCGACCTCGTGCTCGGCAACGAGGAAAAGCTTCACAGCCACAATTACCGCGCCCTGCCGGATTTCGGCGTCAACGATTTCGAGAAGGCGCGTGTCAACGACATCTTCTCAGTGCGCGAGACGGCCGGGCACATGGTCGACGCCATCGAGGGCCGGGCGCGGGCCTTCGTGCAGGTGCAGAACGGCTGCGACCATCGCTGTACCTTCTGTATCATCCCTTATGGCCGGGGCAATTCGCGTTCCGTACCGATGGGCGCGGTGATCGATCAGGTGAAGCGCCTCGTCGGCAACGGTTATGCCGAAGTGGTGCTGACTGGCGTCGACATGACCAGTTTCGGAGCCGACCTGCCTAGCGCGCCGAAGCTGGGACGTCTGGTCAAGACCGTTCTGCGCCAGGTACCGGACCTGCAGCGGCTGCGGTTGTCTTCGATCGACTCGATCGAGGCCGATCCCGAACTGGTCGAGGCGATCGCCACCGAACGCAGGCTGATGCCGCATCTGCACCTCTCGCTGCAGGCCGGCGACGACATGATTTTGAAGCGCATGAAGCGCCGCCACCTGCGCAACGATTCCATTCAGTTCTGCGCCGAAATCCGCGCTATTCGCCCCGATATAGTCTTCGGCGCCGACATCATCGCGGGCTTCCCGACCGAGACCGAGGCGATGTTCGACAACTCGCTGAAAATCATCGAGGAATGCGGCCTGACGCATCTCCACGTCTTCCCGTTCAGCCCGCGCAAAGGCACGCCGGCGGCGCGCATGCCGCAGGTCGACGGCGCGACGGTCAAGACGCGCGCGGCGCGGCTCAGGGCAGCCGGAGACGCCGCATATCGGCGGCATCTTGCCTCGCTGACCGGAACGCATCAGTCGATACTTGTCGAGCGCGAAGGCTTGGGCCGTACCGAGGGTTTTACGAAGGCGGCAATCGGTTTTGGCAGGCCGGGCGAGATCGTCTCGGCTGATATAGCCGGACATGACAGCGAACGGCTGATTGCGGCGCCCGCCGCCACGGCACAGGCGGCCTGATCACTCTATGGCATTGGGTTTTCTCAAGAAGGTATTTTCCTTCGGACGCAAGGAGGTCGAGGAACGCCCCGCCGAGGATGCGCCGCTCGCACCGCTCAATTTCGAGGCGCTGAAGGAGTTTGCTGCGGAAGCGCCGACGCCTCCCTCCCCCTTGAGGGGAGGGTCGGTCGGCGAAGCCGACCGGGGTGGGGTCGCCGATGAAGTGCGCGACTCGACAGTTTCGCTAGCACCGGGCGTTGAAGAAAAAACGCCGAGTACGGCCGAAACAACCCCCTCTGGTCCTTCGGACCATCTCCCCCTCAAGGGGGGAGAGGAGCCAACGCCAGCCGAATCGGAAGTTCCGGCGCCTGCGCCAGAGCCGATTCCCGCGCCCGAACCTGAACCGGAAAAACCCGCGCCGGAAGTCGAACCGACACCAAGCCCGGAGCCCGAACCGGCCCCGCCGGAAATCCCAGACGAGCCCGCCAGGCCCGAACCGGCCAGGCAGCCAGCTCCCGAGATCCCGCAACCGGCTGAACCGACGCAGCCTGAGCCAGTTGAGGTTCCGCTCCCGGCGCCCGTAGAAGTTCCAGGACCTGTCGAGACTCCCGCGCCGCCGACGCTGGGTGCGGCGCCCTCCTCCCGCTTGAGGGGGTCCGAAGGACGGGCGAGACCCGTGGCTCGCCCCGAGGTCGGCGAAGCCGGCCGGGGAGGGGTCGCAGATGAATCGCGCGACTCTCTCTCTCCCGCTGCGCGCGACGTCAAAGAGACGCCGAGCACTGCCGCAACAACCCCCTCTGGCCCTTCGGGCGCCCTTCGGACTCCCCTCAAGGAGGGAGAGGAGCAGGCGCCCGTCCCCGCCTTCGCGCCATCTCCGGTGAGGGTCGAGTCGTCAGCCTCGCCGCCTCCCGGAAAAGTCACGGTCGGCAAGGCGGTCGAGAAAAAGGCCGAAGCCGCGCCTGTTCCTGCCGCTCCCGAACCCCGCAAAAGCTGGTTCCAGCGGCTTCGCGACGGGCTGTCGCGCTCCTCGCGCGAACTGACCGGCTCGATCGCGGGTATCTTCACCAAGCGCAAGCTCGACGAGGACACGCTGGAGGAACTGGAGGACGTGCTGATCCGCGCCGATCTCGGCATGGAGACGGCATTGCGCGTCACCGACACGCTGGCCTCCTCGCGCTATGGCAAGGACGTTTCCGACACCGAAGTGCGGACCATCATGGCGCAGGAGGTCGAAAAAGTGCTAACGCCGGTGGCGAAGGCGCTGGAGCTCGACCTCAGCCACAAGCCGCATGTCATCCTCGTCGTCGGCGTCAACGGCACCGGAAAAACCACGACCATCGGCAAGCTCGCGGCAAAACTCCGGCAAGGCGGGCTTTCCGTCATGCTCGCCGCCGGCGACACTTTTCGCGCCGCCGCCATTGAACAACTGAAAATCTGGGGAGAGCGGACCGGCTCGCCGGTCGTCTCGTCAAAACTCGGCGCCGATGCCGCCGGCCTCGCCTGGGACGCCTTCGAAAAGGCCAAGGAAGCCGGCTCCGACGTGCTGATCATCGACACGGCCGGGCGCTTGCAGAACCGGACCGAGCTGATGGCCGAGCTGGAGAAGATCGTGCGCGTGCTGGGAAAGCACGATCCGGAAGCGCCGCACACGGTGCTGCAGACGGTCGACGCCACCACCGGCCAGAACGCGCTCAACCAGGTCGAGATTTTCCGCAACGTCGCCGGCGTCAACGGGCTGGTGATGACCAAGCTCGACGGCACCGCGCGCGGCGGCATCCTTGTCGCCATCGCGGCAAAGCATAAACTGCCCGTCTATTTCATCGGTGTCGGCGAGCAGGTCGACGATCTCGAACCGTTTTCCGCAAGCGATTTCGCCAAGGCGATCGCGGGGGTGGGGTAGCCGTTATGCGCCGTGCCTTATATTGCCATCCAATGCCGGCATCCCGCATCGGAACCAGCCAGCCATGAGCAAGCGCATCCTCGAACGCGACCCAAGCGATCCGCGCAGGAAAGAAATCAATCCCCTGCTGAAGCTGGCGCTGGAGCTCGGCCCGCTGGTTGTCTTCTTCTTCGCCAATACGCGCGGCGAATGGCTGGCGCAAAAATTTCCGGCGCTGGCCGAACTCGGCGGGCCGATCTTCATCGCGACCGGGCTGTTCATGGCGGCGACGGCGGTAGCGCTTGTCGCGTCCTGGATGTTGACGCGCACCTTGCCGATCATGCCGCTGGTTTCGGGCGTCGTCGTCTTCATCTTCGGTGCGCTGACGCTCTATCTGCAGGATGACGTGTTCATCAAGATGAAGCCGACCATCGTCAACACGCTGTTCGGCGGCGTCCTGCTCGGCGGTCTTTTGTTCGGCAAGTCGCTGCTGGGTTACGTCTTCGATTCCGCCTTCAAGCTCGATGCCGAGGGATGGCGCAAGCTCACCTTGCGGTGGGGCCTGTTCTTCCTGTTCCTGGCGGTCGCCAACGAGGTCGTCTGGCGGAATTTCTCGACCGACGCCTGGGTGGCCTTCAAGGTCTGGGGCATCATGCCGATCACCTTGCTGTTCACCATCGCGCAGATGCCGTTGATCATGCGACATTCGCTGGAAGAAAATACCGGGAAATAGGGGGCAATCCGATGCAGTTCATTTCAACCCGCGAGGAGTTACGCCAGCAATACAAGCCGGCGACCGAGGGCTCGCTGCGCAAGGAATTGCGCGCCTTCGACAGCCATTGCCGCAATTTCATCGCCAAAAGCCCGTTCGTGCTGATCGGCTCGTCGGACAGCGAGGGTAATGCCGACGTCACGCCGAAGGGCGACCGGCCGGGCTTCGTCGTGGTGCTCGACGACCGCACGCTGGCGATCCCAGATCGGCCGGGCAACAACCGGCTCGACACGCTGGAGAACATCCTGGTGAATCCGGCGATCGGCCTGCTGTTCCTCATCCCCGGCATGAACGAGACGCTGCGCGTCAACGGCGAGGCGCGCATCACGCTGGACGGTGCGCTGCGCGAGCGGCTGGCGGTCGACGGCAAGGCGCCGCAGAGTGTCATCGTCGTCAAGGCCAAGGCCGTCTACATGCACTGCGCAAAAGCGTTCATGCGTTCCGACCTGTGGGTGCCGGAGAAATGGCGGCCGCGTGCGGAAATGCCGACGCTGGGCGAAATCCTCAAGGACCAGCTCGCATTGGCCGAGACCGCCGAGCAGACTGACCGCTGGCTGGACGACGCCTACAGCAAGTCGATGTGGTGAGCCGAACGACTGGGCACGACGTGAATCTGATCGGCCTGTCCGGCAGCCTGCGCGCCGCCTCCACCAACACGACGCTGCTGCGGGCCTTGCAGTCGGAGGCACCGCAAGGCTGCGCTCTCGCCCTCTACGACCGGTTGGGCGCCCTGCCGATCTTCAATCCCGACGATGAAGGCGAACGCTTGCCGCCGGAGGCCGCCCGCCTGAACGAGGCTGTCAGTCGTGCCGACGGCGTGGTGATCTCCTGCCCGGAATATGCGCACGGCATTCCGGGCGGACTGAAGAATGCGCTCGACTGGCTGGTGTCCGGCCCTGCCGCCGTCGGCAAACCGGTGATGCTCATCCACGCCTCGCATCGCTCGCAAGTCTCGCGCGACGCCTTGCGCGAGGTTTTGCGCACAATGTCGTTCAACGTGTTTCCGGGGCCGGAACTCGAAGTGCCGCTGCTCGGCAAGAAGCCGGCCGAGTTCGCGGAGATTCTCGGCGATCCATCATGTCGGCAAAGGCTTCGCGCCACGCTTGCCGATTTTGTCCGCTTCATCGCCAAGCGTTGAAAAGTCGTTAATGGCTCGTGTCTGTGTCATGCAGTGAATGCATTGCTGCGATGCAGCATGGAATGTTGCAATGCACGCTGATCATGCCAATCTATACAGCGTGAGGGAGGAACAACCCGGCCGCCGCAAGGCGGCTCCATCAAGGGAACCTCGCAATGTTTTCCACGCTGATCAACACCACCCGTGACCGTATGGCCAAGCGTCGCCGCTACAACCAGATGGTCGACGAAATCCTCGGCATGTCGCATCGCGACCTCGCCGACATCAACGGTAACCGCACCGACATGCTGCAGCACGCCTACAAGGAAGTGTACGGCCGCTGAAAGGTCCGCAAGCGGACGCTCGTCTGAGTCCCGCGTAGCATGTGTAGCTGAGCGGCCGCCGGGAGACTGGCGGCCGTTTCGTATTGGCCTATCTGCCGGCAGCCAGCGCCTTCTCGATTTCCGGCATGAGCAGTTTCGCCGCGCTCTCCCCGTCGAGCGGCCCGACATGCTTGTAGAGAATCTTTCCGTCGCGCCCGACGACAAAGGATTCCGGCACGCCGTAGACGCCCCAGTCGATCGCCGTGCGGCCCTTCTGGTCGGCGCCCACCAAGGCAAACGGATTGCCGAGGTCGCCGAGGAACCGCCGGGCATTTTCCGGCTCGTCCTTATAGTTCAGGCCGGCGATCTGGAAACGCTTGTCCTGCGCCAGCGCCATCAACACCGGATGCTCCTGCCGGCAGGGCGCGCACCACGACGCCCAGACGTTCACCAGCGTGACCTTGCCGGCGAAGGCAGCGGAATCTAGGCCCGGCAGGCCGAGTCCCTCGACCGGCGGCAGACTGGTTGTAGGCGCGGGAGCGCCGATCAGCGCCGACGGCACGGCGCCGATATCGCGCCCCGACAGCAACTGTGTGAAGAACATTGCCGCGAGCGCCAAAAAGATCGCCAGCGGCAGCAAAACGATCAGGCGGTTCGGGCGCTTCGCCTGGGCCTGTCCGGGGCGCATGGTCTCCGTACGCTCGGCGCTCATGCCGTCGCACCGCTTTTGTCGGAGCGCCGCCTGACGCCGCTGGCCTCAAGCTCGGCGAGTTCGCGCCGGCGCGCCCGGCCGTCCAGCAGGATCCAGCCGACCAAGGCGGCGAGGGCCACCGCCGAGGCAGCGTAGGCAGCGGTCACGTAAAGCGCGTGGGCAGTCACCAACCGTCCTCATCCTGAGGTGCGAGCCCGCACCGGCGTTCACGTTTAGCACCAATGTTGCGTGGGCGAGCCTCGAAGGACGCACCCTATCGTCTCGACACCACCTCAGCAATTCGCCCAAAGTGCGGCGGATTTACTCGGCGTGCCGCAGCGCTGCCGCCGCCGCCACCGGCCCCACCACCGCGAAAAACAGGGTCAGCGCGCACAGGATCAGGAAAGGCTGCAGGAACGGCGCGGGGTTCGTGACCGCGCCATAGGTTGCCGATACGCCGAAGATCAGCACCGGGATCGCCAGCGGCAGCACAAGCACCGAGATCATCAGCCCACCGCGCGGCAGCGCCACGGCGACCGCCGCGCCCGCCGCACCGATGAAGGTGATTGCCGGCGTGCCGATAAGCAGCGTCAGCGCCGCCGCTCCGAGCCCCACTGGCTCGACATTCATGAACAGGCCGAGCAGCGGCGACGCCAGCACCAGCGGCAGCACGCTGGCGGTCCAATGCGCCAGGCATTTGACCAGCACGGTCAACGCCAGCATGTGTCTTTCGCCGGATAGCAGCAGCAGGTCTAGTGAGCCGTCCTCGCGGTCGGCCTGGAACAGCCGGTCGAGGCCGAGCAGCGACGCGAGCAACGCCCCGATCCACAAGATTGCCGGGCCGATCCGGGCGAGCAGGTTGAGGTCCGGCCCGACGCCGAAGGGGATGGTCGCCACCAGCGCCAGGAAAAACACGATGCCGGTCAGCGCCCCGCCGCCGGCGCGGATGCCGAGACGCAGGTCGCGGAGGTAGAGCGCTAGCATGGCTACCCTCCCCCCTGGGGGGAGGGTAAGCCCATCCTCAACTCCGTCGCCCCCACCAACCCGAGCGGCAGGTGCGTCGCAGCCACCACGATCCCTCCCTCGCGCAGATGCTCCCCCATCAGCGCGCCGAACCGCGCCTCGGACGCCGCGTCCAACCCCGCGGTTGGCTCGTCGAGCAGCCAGACCGGACGATATGACACCAGCAGCCGGGCGATCGCTGCCCGCCTTTTCTGGCCTGTCGAAAGCACCGAGAAAGGCAGGTGGCCGAGCCCGTCCAGGCCGACAGCCTCCAGCGCCTCGTCAAAGGGCAGGCGGGGGCTGCCGAAAAAATCCCGCCAGAAGGTGAGATTCTCACCGACCGTCAACGCCGTCTTCATCGCGTTCTGGTGGCCGAGATAATGGCAGGCGGAGGCAACGCTCGGAAACGTCTCGCTGCCGTCGAAACCGATGCGGCCGGAGGCGGTGGGCAGCAGGCCGGCGAGGATCAAGAGCAGCGTCGATTTGCCCGATCCGTTCGGCCCTGTCACCACCAGCGCCTCGCCGGCCTCACGGGTGAAGGAGACACCGGAAAACACCGTTTCGCCGCCGCGTTCGCCGCTGAGTTTCTCGGCGATCAGCCGCATCCGTTCTCCTTCGATCGATGCCCGGCACGACCTCTGTGCGGCGCAGCAAAAATGGCGATTCCGTGTCTAGAACTATTCCACGATTTTCTCTATATGCGAGATACCAACCCCAGCGGTCGGGGAAGGCAACCTTGATATGTGCCGGACCAGCGCTCGTGCCGTTCTCCACGGCCCGGCCGCTCGGGAGCGGACAGCGGAAATGGCCGTACCCGCACCTTTGCGCGTGATTGCATGCCATCGGAGTCCGTTCCCCAGAAGGCAGAACAGACTAGATGGGGTCATCCGTGTCCAAATCTCTCGACAGTTTCAATTGCCGCCGCACCCTGACCGCGGGCGGGGCGGAATACGTCTACTACAACCTGATCGAGGCCGAGAAGAGCGGCCTCACCGGCGTCTCCCAGCTTCCCTATTCGATGAAGGTGCTGCTGGAGAACCTGCTGCGCAATGAGGACGGCCGCTCCGTTACCAAGGAGAGCATCCAGGCCGTCGCCAACTGGCTGACCGACAAGGGCACGGCTGGCGTCGAGATCGCCTATCGCCCGGCGCGCGTGCTGATGCAGGATTTTACGGGCGTGCCAGCCGTCGTTGACCTGGCCGCGATGCGCGACGGCATCGCCGCTCTGGGCGGCGACCCACAAAAGATCAACCCGCTTGTGCCCGTCGACCTGGTCATCGACCATTCGGTCATCGTCGACGAGTTCGGCACGCCGATGGCCTTCGCCCGCAACGTCGAGCTGGAATACGAACGCAACCAGGAGCGCTACAAGTTCCTGAAATGGGGCCAGCAGGCGTTCCGCAATTTCCGCGTCGTGCCGCCCGGCACCGGCATCTGCCACCAGGTCAACCTCGAATATCTTGGCCAGGTGGTGTGGACCAACAGCGAGGACGGCGAAACGACCGCCTATCCCGACACCTGCGTCGGCACCGATTCACACACCACCATGATCAACGGCCTCGGCGTGCTGGGCTGGGGCGTCGGCGGCATCGAGGCGGAGGCCGCCATGCTCGGCCAGCCGGTCTCCATGCTGTTGCCCGAAGTCATCGGCTTCCGGCTCACCGGCAGGCTCAGGGAAGGCGTCACCGCCACTGACCTGGTGCTCACCGTCACCCAGATGCTGCGCAAGAAGGGCGTGGTCGGAAAATTCGTGGAATTCTTCGGCCCCGGCCTCTCCAACATGACGCTGGCCGACCGCGCCACCATCGGCAACATGGCGCCGGAATATGGCGCGACCTGCGGCTTCTTCCCGGTCGACGCCGAGACCATCCGTTATCTCACCATGTCCGGCCGCTCCGAGGCCCGCATCGCGCTGGTCGAGGAATTTTCAAAGGCGCAAGGCATGTGGCGCGACAATGATTCGGCCGATCCGGTGTTCACCGATCTGCTCGAACTCGACATGGGCGACGTCGTCCCCTCGATGGCCGGGCCGAAGCGCCCCGAAGGCCGAGTGCCGCTGGAAGGCATTGCAGCGGGTTTCGCCGCCGCGATGGAGAAGGACTATAAAAAGACCGTCGACACCTTCAAACGCTACGCCGTCGAGGGCGAGGATTTCGACATCGGCCATGGCGACGTCGTCATTGCGGCGATCACCTCCTGCACCAACACCTCGAACCCGTCGGTGCTGATCGGCGCCGGCCTGCTTGCCCGCAACGCCAACCGGCTAGGCTTGAAGCAGAAGCCTTGGGTGAAGACGTCGCTGGCGCCGGGATCGCAGGTCGTCGCAGAGTATCTGGAAAAATCCGGGCTGCAGAAGGAACTCGACAAGATCGGTTTCAACCTCGTCGGTTTCGGCTGCACCACCTGCATCGGCAATTCCGGCCCGCTGCCGGCGCCGATCTCCAAGACCATCAACGACAAGGGCCTGATCGCCGCCGCGGTGCTTTCCGGCAACCGCAACTTCGAAGGCCGTGTCTCGCCCGACGTGCAGGCAAACTATCTCGCCTCGCCGCCGCTGGTTGTCGCTCATGCGCTGGCCGGCACTGTCACCAGGGATCTCACTACCGAGCCGCTCGGCGACGACCGCAACGGCAATCCGGTCTATCTCAAGGACATCTGGCCGACCTCTGCCGAGATCAACGAGTTCATTGAGCAGAACGTCACCCGCGAGCTGTTTGCGCGCAAATATGCCGACGTGTTCAAGGGCGATGAGAACTGGCAGCAGGTCAAAGTGCCGGAAGGCCAGACCTATGCCTGGGACGACTCTTCGACCTACGTGCAGAACCCGCCCTACTTCGCCGACATGAAGAAGACCTATGGCAGGGTCAGCGACATCAAGGGCGCGCGCATCCTCGGCCTGTTCGGCGACAAGATAACCACCGACCATATCTCGCCGGCCGGTTCGATCAAGGCCGCCTCGCCGGCGGGCAAGTACCTCACCGACAATGGCGTCGGCGTTGCCGACTTCAACCAGTACGGCACGCGCCGTGGCAACCATGAGGTGATGATGCGTGGCACCTTCGCCAATATCCGCATCCGCAACCACATGCTGGGCGAGAACGGGCGGGAGGGCGGCTATACGATCCATTATCCCTCCAAGGAGGAGTTGCCGATCTACGACGCCGCGATGGAATACAAGGATCAGGGCGTGCCGCTGGTGATCTTCGCCGGGGTCGAATACGGCAACGGCTCGTCGCGCGACTGGGCGGCCAAGGGCACCAATTTGCTCGGCGTGCGCGCCGTGATCGCCCAATCGTTCGAGCGCATCCACCGCTCCAACCTGGTCGGCATGGGCGTCATTCCCTTCACCTTCGAGGAAGGCACGTCCTGGGCCTCGCTCGGACTGAAGGGCGACGAGACGGTGACCATCGACGGTCTCGAGACCATCCGTCCGCGCCAGAAGATGGTGGCCAAGGTGACGTCGGCGGACGGCACGGTGAAGGAGGTGCCGATCCTCTGCCGCATCGATACGGTCGACGAACTCGACTACTTCAAGAACGGCGGCATCCTGCAGTACGTGCTGCGCGACCTGGCTGCCTGATCGGCAGCGATTTCGGGGCAAATCAGGCCGTGGGCGCCAGTCGCGCCTGCGGCCTTTGTTTTGCCTGACCCGGCGCGCCGTACCAGGCGACGGCCGCCAGCAGCACGCCGAGCATCAATCCGTTCAGGATGTGCCAGAGGAAATGGGTGCCGAGCGGGAAGGAGCCGCAGACCAGCGGGTCTATCATCCTGAAAGTGACCGAGCAGACGAAGATGCAGGCCGCGACGATATTGTACCAGCCGGCCGGGCTGCCGCTTCTCACCACCAGAATGCCGAAGAAGATCAGCGCCAGGAAGGGCGGTAGGTATCCGGTCGAGCCGTTTGTAGCCTCGCGCAGCCAGGCGGGAACAAGCGCGGTGATGATGCCGACGACGGCGTAGAACACCACGAAGATGGTGATCGCCTTGCTCCATGGCATTCCGGCGAAGCGGCGCAGGTTGAACAGCGTGTAGACCAGCGTGAAGCCGGCGATCGGCAAAATGTCGAACCAAATGGTGAGCGAGGTCGCAAAGGTGTGGAAGATCGCCGAGCCGATGCCAATCGCCACAACCCACCAAGCGAGCACTTCGGCGAAGGTTCCCGCGGCGTTGCGGCGGACCTCGTAAACACCCCACAGGCCGGCGGCTATGAAGGCCAGATTGGTCAGCGCGTTGACCGGCTCGGCCCAGAATTCCGGCCCCGTGCGCTCGCAATAGAGATCGATCTGCGCGAAGAGTGTCGGCCCCATCCGCCCGCCTATTTTTTCACCGCAACGTGACTTCCCGTTGAAATGGCCATCTGCCTATTGTTTGATGAACAAAAAGATAAGCCGGTGCCACCGGTGAAAGCATCTGGAATCGCCATGAAGCGCGAAAAACTGACCAAGCTGGCGGCGTTCGCGCTGGTTGCGATAGGTTTTGCTCTTACAGCCGATATGACGTCCGCCGAATCGCGCAAGCCGCTCGGTGTGGTCGAACTGTTCACCAGCCAGGGCTGCAACTCCTGCCCGCCGGCCGACGCGCTGTTCAGCGAGATGGTCAGGAAGGGCGAGGTCGTGGCGCTCGCCTATCATGTCGACTACTGGGACTATCTCGGCTGGCGCGACACGCTGGCCAAGCCCGAGAACACCCAGCGCCAGCGTGACTACGGCCGCGCCTTCGGAATCCGCTCCGTCTACACGCCGCAGGCCGTCATCAATGGCCGTGTGCATGTCAACGGCGCCAAGAAATGGGCCGTCAAGGGCACACTGGAAACGCTGCTGAATTCCGGCAAGGGAATGTCGGTCGACCTCAAGGCGACCGCGCAAGGCGAAAGCATCGTCATCCAGACCGGCAAGGGGCCGGCGAACAGCAAGGCGCATCTGGTGCTCGTCTATTTCGACGGCGCCAAGCCGGTCACCATCGAGCGCGGCGAAAACAGCGGCACCACCATCACCTACTGGAACGCCGTCAGCGAGGTGCAGACGGCCGGCATGTGGCATGGCGAGGCGGCCCGCTTCGAACTGCCGGCAAGCGAAATCGCCAAGAAGGAGGGTTGCGTGGCGCTGTTGCAGGCGGTGAACAAGGACGGCCTGCCCGGTCCGATCCTCGGCGCCACGGTCATCCGCAGCCCCGAATCACCTTCGACGAAGTAGCGGCCGGAGATTTTTCCCGCCGTTAGCGGAGCGCATGCAAAAAAGCCGGCAGCAGCATTACCTGCACCGGCTTCAATCCGTCTGGGTTCGTTCCTTGTCGCCTCCCTTCGAAGGGAGGTTGGTTCGATCCGACGCGGGCCCGTGGGCGGGGGGCTTGGGGTTACGAGCCGGTGCCGGACCGAACCGTCTCAGGCAACGAGGGTAAGTTCGTCGGACAATGGGGCGTCAGCGGGGATAAAACAAGGCGGAAATGTGGCGGTCATTCACCAAACATTTCTTACGGAAATAAATAGTTATGAAATTTGATTTCCTGAGGACGGCCCTTTCCAGCGAATCGCTGCCCTTGCAATTCGACCGCGAACGCGCCAGTTTTTCGTGTCGTGAAACCGTCACAGGAAGGCAGTTGCGCATGACTGATCGCAGCGGAGGGGAGGGTGGGGACGAATCGGCAATATTGATTCCGCTCCACGAGGCAAGGCGTGAGCGGCTCGACATCCCGGTTTCCTTCGACAGGCGCGAGCTAGACCAGATTCTGAGGCTTTACGGTCGCATGGTCGCCGCCAACGAATGGCGGGACTACGCCATCGACCATCGGCTCGACCGCGCCGTGTTTTCCGTCTACCGCCGCGCCCACGACATGCCGCTGTTCCAGATCGTCAAGGATCCGAAACTGGCCCGCAAGCAGGGCATGTTTTCCGTCATCGCCGCCACCGGCGCCGTTCTGAAGCGCGGCCACGAGCTGGCGCGCGTGCTCGGCGTCTTCGACAGCAAGCTCAGGCTGGTCGGGGCGTAGGGCAGTAGGGCAGTAGGGCAGTAGGGCAGTAGGGTGTCTCGCTCCTGGCGCTCCTGAAAAAAGCAATCCGCGACCTGTTGACGGACCCGCAAAGGCTGCGTTTCCTCCTACTGCCCTACTGCCCTACTGCCCTACTGCCCTACTGCCCTACTGCCCTACTGCCTCTCCCCGAAACCGCCGCTCCGGCCAGGACTCCGCATCCGGCGCGCGGTCCGTCCCGCCGTTCATCGTAAGCTGCATGAAGATGGTGTCCAGCCAGCGGCCATGCTTGTAGCCTGATCCCTCAAGTTTGCCGGCATGCCGGAAGCCGAGCTTCTCATGCAGCCTCACCGACGGGCTCTCCGGTCGACCGTCGCCGATCACCGCAATCATCTGGCGGAAGCCGAGCGCTTCGCTGCGGCCGATCAGCTCCTCCAGCAGCTTCGCGCCAAGGCCCTGCCCCTTGGCGGCAGGCGCGATGTAGATCGAGTCCTCGACGATGAAACGATAGGCCGGGCGCGGCCGGAACGGTCCGGCATAGGCGTAGCCCGCAAGGCCATCCGGCGTGTCGGCCACGATATAGGGAAAGCCGCCGCCTCGCAGCGTCGCAAACCGCGCGCTCATCTCGGCCCGGGTCGGGGGCTCCAATTCGTAGGACGCCGTACCGATGGTGACGGCGTCGGCGTAAATTTCCGCGATCCGGTCGAGGTCGTTCTCGACCGCATCCCTCAGCACGATACTGCTCATGATATAGGCACGCTCCAAAAATGCCTACGGATAGAGCGGCGATGCCAAAAAGAAAAGGGCGGCCAAGCGGCCGCCCTTTGGTCCAGTCCGGACTGCGTATCGGCGCGATTACTCGCGGTTGCCGAGGAACGACAGCAGGAAGGTGAACAGGTTGATGAAGTCGAGATAGAGCGTCAGCGCGCCCATGATCGCCTTGCGGCCGGCCACCAGCGTGTCGTCGCCTTCCCAATACATCTCCTTGATCTTCTGCGTGTCGTAGGCGGTGAGGCCTGAGAACACCAGCACGCCGATCGCCGAGATGGCGAACTGCAGCGCGGGCGACGCCAGGAAGATGTTCACCACCATGGCGATGAGCAGGCCGATCACGCCCATGAACAGGAACGTGCCCATGCCGGTCAGGTCGCGCTTGGTCGTGTAGCCGAACAGCGACAGCGCGCCGAAGGCGGCCGCGGTGATGAAGAAGGTCTGCGTGATGCTCTGCGCCGTGTAGACCAGGAAGATCGACGACAGCGACAGGCCCATCAGGCCGGCGAACACCCAGAACGCTATCTGCGCACCGGAGACGCTCATCGCCTGGATGCGGGCGCTCAGGAAGAACACCATGCCGAGCGGGGCGAGCATGACGACCCACTTCAGCGGCGAGCCATAGAGCGCGACTCCGAGCGAGGTCAGCATCTTGCCGTTGCCGAGCGTGGCGGCGGCCAGCGACGGGTCGTTGGTGGTAGCCAGCATCATCGTGCCGAGCGCGGCGAAGCCGGTAATCGCGAGGCCCAGCGCCATCAGGTTGTACACCTTGAGCATATAGGCGCGCAGGCCCTCGTCGATGGCGGCGTCTGCGCGGGAACCCGCCGCGACACGCGCCTGGTAGTTGCGAAGGTCAGCCATAGATTTCCTCTGTTGCTTCTGCCCCGTCGGGTGTCGGGCGGTCACGCCCAGGCGCCGCTGGCGGGGCTCCAGCATGCCTGCGCAGAATATGATGCGTCTCGCGGCGAAGGACAAGAGCCGTTACGGCTTGAAACCCCGCGTGAGGCAACGATTTTCTACGATCTCATACGAAATTGATGAGAAGAGAGGCAGTGGGCAATAGGCAGTCGGCAGTAGGGACGCTGCGTAGCAGTTGTTTCTTAACCTACTGCCGACTGCCTATTGCC
>NZ_JBIRCY010000022.1:0-109847 GCF_044326205.1 Mesorhizobium sp. IMUNJ 23232 | reverse complement strand
CCTTCGTCGGCAGCGTCAGATGTGTATAAGAGACAGCTCTGCTTCCGCCTGCTGGCCTCCGTCGTCGGCGGCTTGCCGGCCGCCGGGCGGCGGCCGTTTCGCGGCGGGCCGAACCGGCGACTTGCGCGCAGCGTGCAGGCGAGTCCGTGGCCGGGCCATTTGACGCAGGCGCGGCGCGTGCCGGCCTGGCGCGGGACGGGACGCATCGACACGTCATGACCACCGGCCGGCCATTGCGTCCGGTTCGACCCGGTTGGGGATTCGAACGCCATTCGCCATGCGCGCTTGGCGGCGCCGGCGTTGGCAGTCCGATGCCGATGGCGGTCAAGTCGACCGCCGTCTACATTATTCGCGGCTGAGGCCCGATTTTGGCAATTGTCTATGAAAAGCGATGCCCGGCAGGGCAGGGGGTGCGACACATAAGCATCTCGGCGCTGGAAGGCCCCTCGGGATTCGGCTAGGAGCGGGAAATGCAGAACCTCCTCCTCGTCGCGGTCGGCGGCGGCATCGGCGCGGCCCTTCGCCATCTGGTCAACGTGGCGGCGATGCGGCTCGGCAGCTCGTTTCCGTGGGGAACGCTGGCGATCAACATTGCCGGTTGCTTTATCATGGGTGTGTTCATCGACGTTCTGGCGCGTCGCTTCAACGCCTCGAACGAGCTCCGGCTGTTCGTGGCGACGGGCATCCTCGGCGGCTTCACCACCTTCTCCGCCTTTTCGCTGGATTTTGCCGTGTTGTGGGAGCGGGGAGCCATGCTGCCTGCGCTCGCCTATGCCGGGGCGAGCCTGATTGGCACCCTGATTGCCGTCTTTCTGGGTCTTTGGCTCGCAAGAAGCTTTGCGTGATGCTATTGCCCCGTTTCATCAATGAACGGGCAGGCCCTGAATGGCAGGTGTAGAACAGATCACGGTCGAGACCGGCGAGGCGGGCATGCGGCTCGACCGCTGGTTCAAGACGCATTATCCGGGCCTCGGCTTCGGCCATCTGCAAAAGCTGCTGCGTTCGGGGCAGGTGCGTATCGACGGTGCGCGTGCAAAATCCGACACGCGCATCGAGCCCGGCCAAGTGGTGCGCGTCCCGCCGCTCGATGTCGACCGCAAGGGCGACGCCCCGCTGACGCAGAAAACCTTGCGCGGCATCGACGATGGCGAGGCGCTGTCCAAGATGATCCTCTACGAGGATCCGAAGGTTTTTGTGTTCGACAAGCCTTCTGGGCTCGCCGTCCAGGGCGGCTCGGGCGTCACGCGCAGCGTCGATTCCATGCTGGAAGCTTTCCGCAACAAGAAGGGGGAAAAGCCCCGTCTGGTTCATCGCCTCGACCGTGACACGTCAGGAGCGCTTGTTGTCGCTCGCACAAGGCTGGCGGCGATGAAACTGGCGGAAGCCTTTCGCGGACGCGACGCGCAAAAGACCTACTGGGCCCTTGTGAAGGGCGTGCCGCCCAAGCGAGAGGACAAGATCTCCACCTGGCTGGTCAAGGAGACAACGCTGGACGGCGACCGCATGCGGGTCGCGGCGCATGGCGAAAAGGGCGCCGACCATGCGGTCTCCTACTACCGCATCGTCGAACAGGCTGCGCAGACGCTGTCCTGGCTGGAGATGGAGCCGCATACTGGCCGCACCCATCAGTTGCGCGTGCATGCCGCCCATATCGGCTGTCCGATCATCGGCGATCCGAAATATTTCGAGGCCGACACCAACTGGGAATTTCCGGGCGGCATCCAGAACCGCCTGCATCTGCACGCCCGCCGCATCGTCATTCCGCATCCAGACGGCGGCAGGATCGACGTGACCGCACCTCTGCCCCCGCATATGCGCCAGAGCTGGGCGCTGCTCGGCTTCGACGAGGCGAGCGCCGAGGAAGAGGCGTGAGCGCCGCCTTGCTCGACCGCCGCGACGCCATCGACACGGCGGCGGTGGTCATTATGATCGGCCTGACGCTGTCCTGGGGACTCAACGGCGTCGCCGCGAAACTGGCGAATGTCGGCTACAATCCCGTGTTGCTGACGGTGCTGCGTTCGGCAATCGCCGCCGTCCTGGTGTTCCTCTGGTGCCGCTGGCGTGGCATTCCGCTGTTCCAGCGCGACGGCACGCTGCTGCCCGGCATCGCCGCCGGCATGCTGTTCGGCGGGGAATTCTTCCTGATCTTCCTCAGCCTTGATTTCACCAGCGTTGCGCGCAACACGCTGATGGTCAACACCATGCCGTTCTGGGTGCTGCTCGGCGCGCACTTCCTGCTCGGCGAACACATGTCGGTGCGAAAATGGCTCGGCCTGCTGCTGGCCTTCGCCGGCGTGTCGCTGGTGTTTTCCGACAAGCTCAGCCTGCCCGGCCCGGATGCGATCTGGGGCGACGTGATGGGCCTCGGCGCCGGCATCCTATGGGCGGTGACCACCCTGGTTATCAAGGGAACCAGGCTGGTGCGCGCCAGCGCCGAAAAGCTGCTGATGTACCAGCTTGTCGTGTCGGCGGTGGTCGTGCTGCCCGTGTTGCCGTTCGCCGGTCAGCTCTTGCGCGATGTCACGCCGCTCGCCACTGGCGCGCTGCTGTTCCAGGCGATCTATGTCGTCGCCTTCACCTACGTCGTCTGGTTCTGGCTGATGCGGCGCTATCCCGCGGCCGGCCTGTCGAGTTTCACATTTCTGACGCCGGCCTTTGCGGTGCTGATGGGTGGCATGCTGCTGGGGGAGCCCCTATCTCTACGCATATTCCTAGCGCTCGGCTTGATCGCCGCGGGGCTGGTCCTCGTCAATCGGCCGGCGAAGCGATAGGCGGTTTTTCCCATGCGCGACATTCTCAACGACCTCGATGCGAGCCGGCACCTCTCCGATCCGGACCCGGTGCGCCGCGCGCAGATCCAAATGCAAACGCCTTTGCCAAAGCGGTTCTACAAGGAGGTGTCCGTCGATCGCGGGGCAACCGGTCATGTCGTCAAGCTCGACGGCAAGGTTGCGCGCACCCCGGCGCGGGCGCCGATTGAACTGCCGACCGGCAAGGCGGCACAGCTTGTCGCCAATGAATTCGCGGCGCAGGAAGAAGTGATCAGCCCAGTGACGATGCCGGTGATGCGGCTCGCCAACACCGCGATCGACGGTGTTTCGCGCGAGGCCGATGCCGTGCTGGAGGACATCCTGCGCTTCGCCTCGTCCGACTTGCTCTGCTATCGCGCCGGTGCGCCGGAAGGTCTGGTCCGGCGCCAGAACGAGGCCTGGGACGGCGTGATCGACTGGGCGCGCGACACCCTTGGCGCCCGGCTGAACCTCGCCGAAGGCGTCATTCATGTCGAGCAGCCGCGCGAGGCGATCGCAGCCATCGGCCTGCATCTGCGCCCGCGCTCCGATCCGTTCCGGCTGGCGGCGCTGCATCTGATGACGTCGCTGACGGGATCGGCGCTACTGGCGCTGGCCGTTGAGGCCGGCGAACGCGATACTGAAACCGCGTGGAAGGCAGCGCATGTCGACGAAGACTGGCAGATTGAGCATTGGGGCCAGGACGCGGAAGCGATGGCGCGCCGCGCGGCCCGCCGTCGCGACATGTTTGCGGCAGCACGGCTGATCGAGGCGCTGAATCAGGACTGAACGAAAGGCTTCCCGGCAGGCAAGGCGCTTACCATGCCCTGTCTGTCGAATGTCTCTCATCCAAAAATATTCGGAAGCATGGCTGCGCCAAGCGCAGCCGAACGTCACTGCTTTGCGCCGGTCTCTTCCTGGATGGCCGCCTGATGGTACCAGGCATCGAAAGCGAGACTCGCCACACGCGGCATCATGACGACTTTGCCCGGCTTGGCCGTGGAGGCCTTCTGGCTTGCTACCGCGCGGCCCTTCGGCTGGAAGGTATAGACCTTGGCGGATTCGCGCTGCGGGGTGATCGTCATGGGCGTATTCCTGCTTGCTTCCTCGTCTAGACAGACTGCGTATGTGTCTATATAGGGTCTGCAACTGATTTAGGCAACCTGCATTTATAAACTTCATAAATTGCATAAATTTTAGGCTGTTTATACTTCTGCTCGACATGACGCCAGAAACTTACTGGAAGGTCATGCGCCGTCGTTCAAGATAACGCCCCTGAGTCGGCCAAGTTCCGGGCAGTCAGCGCGTCGCGCGACGGCGCGACACCGATCAACCATGGGTTTGCATGCGGCCGGACGCCGCGTTCCGTCCGTCTAAGGGTCGTCGCAGCCAAATGGCACATTAATTGCTTTTTAATCACACGGGATCCGGTCCACGCGGCCGGACACCTTTGGTTGCGCCGCCGAGGCTGGCGCATCGGTTCAGAGAGGCCCGAATGACGAAATACAAACTCGAATACATATGGCTCGACGGCTACACACCGACGCCCAATCTCCGTGGGAAGACGCAGATCAAGGAATTCGCCGAGTTCCCGACACTCGAGCAACTGCCGCTATGGGGTTTCGACGGCTCGTCGACCATGCAGGCCGAGGGGCACAGCTCGGATTGCGTGCTGAAGCCGGTCGCCATCTATCCCGACCCGGCCCGCACCAACGGCGCGCTGGTGATGTGCGAGGTCATGATGCCGGACGGTGTCACGCCGCACGCCTCCAACAGCCGCGCCACCATTCTGGATGACGAGGGCGCCTGGTTCGGTTTCGAGCAGGAGTATTTCTTCTACAAGGACGGCCGTCCGCTCGGCTTCCCCGAGAGCGGCTATCCGGCGCCGCAGGGCCCGTACTACACCGGCGTCGGCTACAAGAACGTCGGCGACATCGCCCGCCAGCTCGTCGAGGAGCATCTTGATCTCTGCCTCGCCGCCGGCATCAACCACGAAGGCATCAACGCCGAAGTGGCCAAGGGCCAGTGGGAATTCCAGATTTTCGGAAAGGGCTCGAAGCGGGCCGCCGACCAGATCTGGATGGCGCGCTACCTGCTGCTGCGTCTGTGCGAAAAATACGGCATCGACATCGAGTTCCACTGCAAGCCGCTCGGCGACACCGACTGGAACGGCTCGGGCATGCATTGCAATTTCTCGACCGCCTATATGCGCGAGGTCGGCGGCAAGGCGTATTTCGAGGCGCTGATGGCGGCCTTCGACAAGAACATCATGGACCACATCGCCGTCTACGGCCCGGACAACGACAAGCGCCTGACCGGCAAGCACGAGACCGCGCCGTGGAACAAGTTCAGCTACGGCGTAGCCGACCGCGGCGCCTCGATCCGCGTGCCGCATTCCTTCGTCAACAACGGCTACAAGGGTTATCTCGAGGATCGCCGCCCGAACAGCCAAGGCGACCCCTACCAGATCGCCAGCCAGGTGCTGAAGACGATCTCGGAAGTGCCGACTGAAGCGGAGAAGAAGGCCGCAGCGTAAGAACTGCGCTTTTAGCGCATCAATTCGAAGCCCGGCGGCAACCCGCCGGGCTTCTTAGTCGCAGTACCCGAAAACACGAAGATGTTTGCGCTGGCCATGCCCGCGCAGTCGCCATGCCAAGCGCGGCAGTGAGGCTGTTCGCCGCCTTTAATTCGCCTCCGCCATGCGCCCCGTAGAGCCTTCCATGCGGCCGATCTGCTCAAGCGCCAGATGGTCGATCGACGATTGCGGCAGCGACAGGAACGCGCTTATTCGCGAACGCAGATAGCGTGCGGCCTGGGTGAAGGCACGCTCGCGTTCTATCTCCGTTCCTTCGGCAGTCTTGGGATCCTCGATGCCCCAATGGGCGGTAATGGGTTTGCCGGGCCATACCGGGCAAGCCTCGCCCGCCGCCGTGTCGCAGACGGTCATGATGAAATCCATCTCCGGCGCATCCGGCGTCGCATATTCGTCCCAGCTCTTGGTCCGCAGGCCGTCGGTAGGATAGTCGAGCGCGGCCAGGACTTTCACGGCCAGGGGACTGACGCCGCCGCTCGGGTTGCTGCCGGCTGAGAACGCCTTGAAACGGCCAGCGCCGTCCTTTCGCAGGATCGACTCGGCCATGATGGAGCGGGCGGAGTTTCCGGTGCACAGAAACAGAACATTGTAGGGTCGGTCGGACATCGGCTCACCTCTCCTGAGCTTGGCAACGACGGCATCGCGCCGCCTGAAACCGAAACCCGAAATTGTAGCCGGGGTTGCAGGGGGGGCGAGAAAAATTCCGCCCGCCGAATGCACGTCTTGCCCGAGCGGGTCCGAACTCATCTCGACCGACACTACAGAAAGGCCGCCGCCCAAGAATCAACTCGGCAACCAGACCAAGAAGGCCATCGGCAACCGTCGAGCAGCTTCTTGTCCACCGCCGATTTGCAGCGTGGGATGCGTGATGATACCCCGCGCTAGCGCGGCTCGCTCCTAGGCCGCTCGCATGGATGTAGCGGCAGCAGCAGCTTCGCAGACCTCGACATGTTTCGCCAACGCCTCCTTGGAGAGCATCGCGCTAATCGTACAGATGTCGCGGTTCTGGAATTTTGGCGTCTGCTGAAGTTCCTGAAGCCGCTGGAGAAGTGCCAATCGGGTCATGCTCGTCTCCTTTCATTGTGTCGGGCAGGCCATCGCGCCTGCCGGCAAAGCAGGCGGCGTCAGGCCGCCCGCGCACCCGCGTTCAGCGGGATCTCGATGTCGACTTCCAGCGTCGAGACTTTTTCGCCGCGGTCCATCTTTACGACGACCTTGTCCCGGTCGATCTGCACATGCTTGGCGATGACGGCCAGGATTTCCTCCCTGAGCTGCGCCACGAGGTCGGAGTGCCCCACCGTCGCACGTTCATGCGCAAGCAGCACCTGCAGGCGCTCGCGCGCCGTCGGCGCCGAGCTTTTCTTGTTGAAGAAGTTGAAAAGGCTCATGCCGCCCTCCTTCCGAAGAACTTGCTGAACAGGCCCCGCTTTTCGCCCGGGATGGTCACCGGCAGCACTTCGCCGGCGAGCCGGCGGGCGGCGTCGAGATAGGCGAGCGCCGGCGCGCTGCGGTTGTCGCCAAGCGTCACCGGCGTGCCGACATTGGAGGCGCGCAGCACATCCATGCTCTCCGGAATGATGCCCAGCAGCGGGATCGACAGGATTTCGAGCACGTCGTCGACCTTCAGCATGTCGCCGCGCTCGGCGCGGGCAGCATCGTAGCGGGTGAGCAGAAGATGTTTTTCGACCCGGTCGCCACGCTCGGCCCTGACCGTCTTGGAGTCGAGCAGGCCGATGATGCGGTCGGAATCGCGAACCGAGGAGACTTCCGGATTGGTGACGACCACCGCGATGTCGGCATGGCGCATCGCCAGCGTCGCGCCCCGCTCGATGCCGGCCGGGCTGTCGCAGATGATCCAGTCGAACGACTGCTTCAGCTCACCGATCACCCGCTCGACGCCCTCGGCCGTCAGATTGTCCTTGTCGCGGGTCTGCGAGGCCGGCAGAAGGTGTAGCGTCTCCAGCCGCTTGTCGCGGATCAGCGCCTGCGGCAGCTTGGCGTCGCCCTGGATGACGTTGACGAGGTCGTAGACGACCCGGCGCTCGGCGCCCATCACCAGGTCGAGATTGCGCAGGCCGACGTCGAAATCGACGACGACCGTCTTTTCGTTGCGCTGCGCCAGCGCTGCGCCCAGGGCGGCGGTCGATGTCGTCTTGCCGACGCCTCCCTTGCCCGATGTAACCACGATTACTTTTGTCATGTCGCTCTCCTGTCCCCTGGTCTTTTGCCGGCTAATTCAGTGCTTCCGCCACGATCGCGTCGCCTTCCAGCCAGAACTGGACGGCCTGTCCGCGCAGCCTGCCGTCCATGTCCTCGGCGGTCTGGTAGAGGCCGTCGATCGCCAGCAGTTCGGCTTCCAGTTTCCGGCAGAAGATGCGCGCGGCGGCGTTGCCGACAGACCCGGCCAGCGCCCGCCCCCTTAGCGTCCCGTAGACGTGGATCGAGCCGCCGGCGACGATCTCGGCGCCAGACGCGACCGAGCCGACTATGGTGACGTCGCCTTCCGGAAAGATCACCGATTGCCCGGACCGCACCGGCTCCCGGATGATGATGGATTGCGCCGGCCGGATTGGCGGCATCTCGATGGGCTGCGGCTCGGCAGGCCTGGCCCGGTCGGCGTCGCGTGTATCGGCAACCGCTTCAGCCACGGGCGCCTCGAAGTCGGGAGCCGCGCGGCCGCCGCGCAGAGCAGGGGGCATGCCCGGGCCGAGTAGTGACGGCCGCGCGCCTTCGATGCCCATGAGCCATACGTTGCGCTTGGTGAGTGCGCCGATGAGTTCCGTCAGTTGCGACCGGTTGATATCGAGGTTGTCGACGTCGAGCACCACCGGCCGTCCGAGGAAGAACCCCGTCGAGCGCGCCGCCAGATCATCGAGCCGGGCGAGCCATCCATCGAAGGGCTGTTCGGGCGCAAGCGTCAGCGCCAGGAAGGAGCGGCCCTTGAGGCGGATCGGTCGCGTGTCTGTTAGCGGCTGATTCATCATGGTTAATTTTCCGTTGTTAAAATTCCTACGGGCACGATGGTTAACCAATGGTTAACGCGCATTCCGAACGTGGAACTGCGGACAGGATTTGATGAAGGAGAGGCATTATTCCTGGAGGCTTGCGTCGCGCTTTTGTCAGGCCGCCGGTTCCGGCTTCCCGCAGGTTGGGTTGCGGGCAGGATAGCTGAGTCGTGGCGTTTGGCGTGTGGCGAGAAGGGAACAGATGGAGTTTCCCGATAGCTGCCGTCGCGGCTGGCGAATGGCGCGAGGCCGGACTAACTCCGGAGCCGGTTGCCATGCGGATGGGGACGGAGGAGTCGGTCGTCGCGCGCATGGTCTGGGCCGCATTTGTAACGGGGCCGTTTCCAGTATTGGCGCCCGGGCGGCGTCATCCCGCAACAGCCGCCTCCTACAAGCCGTGCTCGTGCGGGCAAACGTGCCCCGTGGAGCACGAATATGATCGAGGAAGCGCGCGGGCGCATCGAATATGAAGAGCGCGGATCAGGTCCGACGCTGGTTCTGGTGCCCGGATCGTGCAGCACCGGTGCGGCCTGGCGCCCGGTGATGAGGGTGCTTGACGGCAATTTCCGTTTCGTGACGACGAGCCTGCTGGGTTATGGCGCGACCGAGGAGCGGCGATCCGAAAGCGATTCTTCCGTGCTACGCGAGGCGGAAGCTCTGGAGGCGGTCATCGACAGGGCCGGCGGCCATGTGCATCTCGTTGGCCACTCCTTCGGCGGCTCGGTGGCGCTGATTGTCGCCATGCGCAAGCGCGTAGAGATCGCCAGCCTGACGGTGCTGGAGGCGCCGCTGCCGTCCCTGCTGCGCCATTGTCATGAGCGCGCGCACTATCGCTCGTTCCGTGACATGACCGACGCCTATTTCGCGGCCTATCGCGGCGGCGACCGGGAAGCGATCCGAAAGATGATCGACTTTTACGGCGGCGAGGGGACCTATGCGTCGTGGCCGGAGAAAGTCCGCGCCTATGCCGTCGAGACGACGCCGGTCAACATGCTCGACTGGGCGTGTGCCTACGATCACCCGCTGGCGCCGGAAATGCTTGCGGCGATCGATATTCCCGTCTCCGTGGTCGTTGGAGGCAGCAGCCACCCTGCTATCTGCCGCGCCAATGGCCTTGTCGGCGTGTCGATCGAGGGTGCGACGTTCAAGATGATCGGCGGCGCGGCGCATTTCATGATCTCTACCCATCCCGGCCAGGTTGCCGACCTGATCGCCACCAACGTCACACGCGGGCAAAAGCGGTCGCCACGCCCGGACGCGCCAGCGATAACTCAGTCGGTGAGGGCGCATGCGGTAGGCGCAGGCCGCTGCTGATCGGACGCCACGCAACAAAAAACCCCGGCGTTTCCACCGGGGCCTTTTGTCCGCCTGAGCGGCTGTCAATGAAGCGTCGCCTCACACCGAATAATACATGTCGTACTCGACCGGGTGCGGGGTCATCTCGAAGCGCATGACCTCGGCCATCTTGAGCTCGATATAGGCATCGATCTGGTCGTCGTCGAAGACACCGCCGGCCTTCAGGAAGCCGCGGTCCTTGTCGAGGTTCTGCAGCGCCTCGCGCAGCGAACCGCAGACGGTCGGGATCTTCTTCAGTTCCTTCGGCGGCAGGTCGTACAGATCCTTGTCCATCGGCTGGCCGGGGTGGATCTTGTTCTTGATGCCGTCGAGGCCGGCCATCAGCAGCGCCGCGAAGCCAAGATATGGGTTCGCGCCCGGGTCGGGGAAGCGGATTTCGACGCGCTTCGACTTCGGCGACGAACCGAAGGGGATGCGGCAGGAGGCCGAGCGGTTGCGCGCCGAATAGGCGAGCAGCACCGGCGCCTCATAACCGGGAACCAGCCGCTTGTAAGAGTTGGTCAGCGGGTTGGTGAAGGCGTTGATCGCCTTGGCGTGCTTGATGATGCCGCCGATGTAGAACAGGCAGGTCTCCGAGAGGCCGGCATATTCGTTGCCGGCGAAAGTCGGCTTACCGTCCTTCCAGATCGACATGTGCACATGCATGCCCGACCCGTTGTCGCCGAAGACCGGCTTCGGCATGAAGGTCGCCGTCTTGCCATAGGCGTTGGCGACCTGATGCACGACGTATTTGTAGATCAGCATCTTGTCGGCGTTGCGCACCAGCGCGTCGAATTTTACGCCGAGTTCGTGCTGGGCGGCGGCGACTTCGTGGTGATGCTTCTCGACGCGCACGCCCATCTGGCCGAGCACGGTCAGCATTTCGGAGCGCATGTCCTGCGCCGAATCGATCGGCGGAACCGGGAAATAGCCGCCCTTGATGCGCGGACGGTGGCCGAGATTGCCGGTTTCGTAGTCGGTGTCGTCGTTGGACGGCAGTTCCGTCGAATCGAGCCTGAAGCCGGTGTTGTAAGGGTCGGCCTTGTATTTGACGTCGTCGAACACGAAGAACTCGGCTTCCGGTCCGACGAAGATGGTGTCGCCGACGCCTTCCGCCTTCATATAGGCCTCGGCCTTCTTGGCGGTGCCGCGCGGGTCGCGGTTGTAGGCCTCGCCGGAGACCGGGTCGAGGATGTCGCACAAAACGACCATGGTCGACTGCGCGAAGAACGGGTCCATGTGCACCGTATCGGTGTCGGGCATCAGCACCATGTCGGATTCGTTGATGGCCTTCCAGCCGGCGATCGAGGAGCCGTCGAACATGACGCCGTCGGCGAACATGTCCTCGTCAACCTCGGCGACATCCATGGTGACGTGCTGAAGCTTGCCCTTCGGATCGGTGAAGCGCAGGTCGACGAATTTCACTTCGTTGTCCTTGATCTGCTTCATGATGTCTTTGGCTGTCGTCATTTCCTGTTTCCCTTTGATGACATTTTTTTGAATTGTGGACGCCGGCTCAGATTGCGTCGATGCCGGTTTCGCCGGTGCGGATGCGCACCACTTCCTCGATGTTGGAGACAAAAATCTTGCCGTCGCCGATGCGCCCGGTCTGCGCCGCCTTGCGGATCGCCTCGATGGCGCCCTCGACCGCGTCGTCGCCCAGCACCACCTCGATCTTCACCTTGGGCAGGAAGTCGACGACATATTCGGCACCGCGATAGAGTTCGGTGTGACCCTTCTGGCGCCCGAAACCTTTCGCCTCGGTCACGGTGATGCCTTGCAGCCCTGCTTCCTGAAGCGCCTCCTTTACTTCGTCGAGCTTGAACGGCTTGATGATCGCTTCGATCTTCTTCATGCTGATTTAGGCCTCCAGTCAAAAGACAACGGGCTCTTCGGCCCGCTTACCCGACACCTCAAAGCACGTTCCATGCCAGTTCCCGGCAGAATCGTGCGCACGCTGCGCTAGCCGGCTCGTCGCACAAACCGCATGAACTTGCCACAGGCGGTCGGCGACTTGCCGTCTTTCAGGACAACCACACGCACTGACTAAATTTTAGTCAGCTTAAATTTTGGATTTTCTGCCTCAATAATAGGCAGATCGGACGGCGTTTCGTTTGGTTCTCCTCCTGTGCTATCCGACACCGAGCCGGCAGGAGCCGTCAATGCCGTTTGAAGTGCTGACGCCTGAAGAAATGGCGGAATGCGACCGCCGCGCCATCGCGGCAGGGCCGTTCGACGGTTTTGCCTTGATGCAAAGAGCGGGGGCGGCGGTGGCTGCCCTCATCCTCGAACGTTTTCCGGCGGCGGCTCATATCGACGTGCTGTGTGGGCCAGGCAACAATGGCGGCGACGGTTATGTGGTAGCCGAGTTGCTCAAACGCTGGGGCGTCGAGGTTGCCGTCTACGCCGAGGGCGCGCCGCGCGGGGGCTCGGATGCCGCATTGGCGGCAGGCAAATGCACGGTGGCAGCGCAGCCGCTCGCCGCCTTCACGCCGAGGCCGGACGGCCTCGTGGTCGACGCGCTCTTCGGCGCCGGTCTGTCGCGCGATGTAGACGGTCCCGTTGGCCGGGTCATCGAACTCGTGGCGGCGGCGGGTGTTCCGGTGGTCGCCGTCGATCTTCCGAGCGGCGTTTCCGGAGGCACCGGACAAGTCCTCGGCGCGTCCTTTCGCGCTACGCTCACCGTTACCTTCGTACGCCGCAAGCCCGGGCATCTGCTGCAGCCGGGCAGGTCGTTGTGCGGTGAGGTCGTAGTAGTCGGTATCGGCATTGCAGACGAAATCGTTACGTCGGTTGGTTCGACCTGCTTCGAGAATGGGCCGGACCTCTGGGGAGGCCATCTGCCCAGGCCCAGCATCGACGCCCACAAATATTCGCGTGGCCACGTCGCCGTGTTTTCCGGCGGCGCAAGCGCGACCGGCGCCGCGCGGCTCTCGGCCATGGCTGCGGCGCGCATCGGGGCAGGGGCGGTCACACTGCTGTCACCGTCCGAGGCGCTCGCCGCCAATGCCGCGCATCTGACCTCGATCATGCTGCGCAGGGCCGATACGCTCGAAGCGATGCTGGCGTTCCTGGAGGAAAGGCAACCCGCCGCAATCGTCTACGGGCCCGGCCTGCCGCCGGATGCCGAGACGGGCAGAATGCTGTTCCGCCTGCTCGGCCGCTGGCGGAAACCCGCGCCGGCGGTGGTCGACGCCAGCGCGCTGACCTCGCTTGCGGGTCAGCCGGACCTGCTCGCCGCTCCGTCCGGCGGCCGCGCCGGCGGATTGGTGATCACGCCGCATGAGGGCGAGTTTTCGCGCCTGTTCCCCGATCTGTCGAAGGAAAAAATCCCCTCGAAACTGGAGCGTGCGCGGCTGGCCGCCCGCAGGATCGACGGCGTCGTCGTCTACAAAGGGCCGGACACGGTGATCGCCGCGCCGGATGGCCGCGCCGCCATCAACACCAACGGCACGCCGCTGTTGGCGACGGCCGGCTCCGGCGACGTGCTGTCCGGCATCATTGTCGGCCTGCTGGCGCAGAAAATGCCGGCGTTCGAGGCCGCTTGCGTCGGTGTCTGGATCCATGCGGAGGCGGCCGGACGCTTCGGCCCCGGCCTGATCGCGGAGGATCTGCCGCTCGCTTTGCTGCCGGTGCTGCGGGGACTCCATGCCGGAAGCGTGGAGATATCCGGCAGCGGTTGATCTCTGTCCACTGCCGGAAATCGCGGTGGGCTGAGACCTATGATGCGACAGAGGACGCAGCCGGACGCAGTATCCATATCTCCCGCGATCATCCTGGCGTGTCGCCGGACGCAGTCATTGCCTTGGCCCCAGGGCGTCCGACATCCGCCGCTTGCGTTGGTGACCGACTTGCGGGAACTCTTGCCTCCAGCATTTGTCGGGGGACTCTTGATGCCGTTCCGTCTTCTCGCAGGCCTCCTCCTGCTCCTGGCGACAGCCCTGCCGGTCATCGCCGGTCCTGTCTTGTTCATCGATGACCGTGTGCTGCTGACCCGGCTTGAAGACAGGGGTTACGGTTTTGGCGATCTGTTCGGCAAAAAGGGCGCTACCGATCTCGATACCCTTTACCGGGATGCGCCCGCCTACCGGTCGATCGTCGATACGATCGGGGCTGACGTCGCCGCGCTGCGCGCCGAGATGAAGGCTGGCGGCAGGCCGCTTTACGAGGTGACGGACGGCAATGTCGGGCGCGTCATCGACATGCGTTGGCTGAAGACCGACGCGGCCTCCTTCCGGCTGGTCGGCGTCGTCAACCGCCTCGACCGCCGCGACTTTCTCGCGTTGAAGGGCAGCGCAGGCTGCGGCGAGGTGCGTTTCGTTTACCGGCTGGGTTACGCCTTTCGCAAGAACGGCAAGGGTAAGGTTCTGGCCTCGCGCCTACCGTTCAATTTCAACGCTGTCTTCGACGTCGCGCCGGATGCCGACGGATCGTGCCAGGGTGTGGCCGGACGCTGGACGCCCGGCATCGACGAAGCCGCCGATGCGGGCTGGCTCGCCGGCGGGCCGCTCGACCGTTCCGCGCTAACTTTCCGCCAGCTCGAACTGAACGCCCAGGTGGTGCGGTTCCCGTCCGGCCAGGAAACCGAGTTCGGCGGGCAGGCGGCTTATCTCATGCGCATCTTCGCAATGCAGGGCGATGCCGTGTCCGAAGTGCCTCTGGAGAACACCGTCGATGGCGCCAGGGTGGCGGGCGATGCCGCCTTGAAGGCCGAGATCGCCGCCTATGTCCGCGACAATTTCGCGGCCATCGACACCGGCGTCTACGAAATCCCCGATGATCTGCTTGCCCGAAAAGTCGTATCCTATTCGACCTTCGGCAGCGTCCGCGCCGTCAATCGCCCGTTTTCCGGACTGTTCGAGCCGGCCGACTTCGCCGGCCTCGACTTTTCGACCGGCAAGCTGCTGCGTTCGCCCGAGGCGCTGCTGGAGCGGCTGGACAATGGCGCCTGCCAGGGCTGCCACCAGTCCGGGTCGACCGCCGGCTTCCACGTGATCGGCCTCGACGATGGCACGGCCTCGCCACTGAACCGCATCAAGGTCGGCGTCTCGCCACATCTGCATGCCGAATTGCCGCGCCGCGAGGCCTATGTCGCGGCAGTGGCGGAAGGCCGCGAGCCGGACCGGTTCCGGCCGCTTTCCGCCGCCCCGCCGGCGAACTGGTCCGCGGAAGCCTCGCCGGCCTACCAGCCGGCGGGTGCCGCCATGCCCTGCATGATGCCGGACGAGGCGGCGCATTTCGGCGAGACCTGGAGTTGCGGCGCCGGCACGGTCTGCACGCCGGTCGCCGGAGCTTCAAACGGTCGTTTCAAGCTAGCGCAATGCCTGCTGCCGCCGAAATCGCCAAAAATGTTTTCCGGCCATCCTTGCATGTCGGGCGAGATCGCCGAGAACCGGAGCCAGCCCTTCAACGACCGCATGAAGCTCATCAGCCAGTTCGCCGCTTTCGACAAGGATATCTCGCGCACCGGCTACACCTGCCGCCCGCCGGAGATCGGCGTACCGGGCGGCCTCGCCTACCGCGCCTGCGACGACAAGGACCGCAACTTCGCGAACTTCAAGCAGGGCCAGCCGATGCCGCGCGAGATCTGCGGGCTCGCCGGCGGCAAGAAATTTGACCTCTGCGTCGCCACCAACAATTTCGACCAGTGCCTCGGCGGCGCCGTCGTGCGCGGCAACCGGCCGAGCTGTTCCGCCGACAGTTTTTGCCGTGAAGACTATATGTGCCAGGAATTTCCGTCGGACACGCCGGGATTGAAGAAGGTCAAGGGCATCGGTTTCTGCTCGCCAACTTACTTCGTCTTCCAGATGCGCATCGACAACCACACGACCCCTTGGGGGTCGCCGGCGCGGGCCGCGTACAAATCCGACGAGGGCGAGTAGGCGCCTATTTGACCAGCCGGACGTGCCGCGTCGCGACCTGGTTGCGGCCCTTGCTCTTGGCCGAATAGAGCGCCTTGTCGGCCAGCTTCAGGACGCTTTCGAAGCTCGCGCCCGCTTCCGTTCCGAAGGCGATGCCGGCGCTGACGGTGCAAGAGAAGGCCCCTTGATCCGCGCCGATCGAACGCGCGGCAAAGCTTGCGCGGATGCGCTCGGCCAACTGTTCGGCGCGATCGGGCAAGGTCCTGCCGAGAACAAGCACGAACTCTTCCCCGCCTAGCCGCGCCGCGCGATCGTCGCGGCCGGTCGCTGCTGCCAGTTCCTCGGCGAAGGCGCGGATCACCTCGTCGCCGACGGCGTGGCCATAGCTGTCGTTGACCGCCTTGAAATCATCGAGGTCAAAAGCGATCACCGCCGAGAACTGGCGCATCGGCGTCGGACTGCACAGGTCGAAAATTGCGCGGCGGTTGAGCAATCCGGTCAGCACGTCCGACCGCGCTTCCGCCCGGTGCCGCCCGGCCGCCCGCCAATGGTTGAGCGCCAGCGACAGGGCGCCGATGCCGGTCATGCCGGCAATGGAGATGATAAGCGAAACGTCTTCGGCCCAGTTCTGCGGCGCAGCCCCGAGGACGAGCTTGCCATTCCAAATGAGAACACCAGCGCAGAGCAGGAAACCGAAGGCGATGGCCGCGTAAAGCGCGGACAGGCCAAGGATGGGACCCGGCGCCTCGGCCCGCCCGAGCCAGTATTCGCGGGCAGTCGCCGATAGCAGGATTGCCGCCGCGATGTTTTCGGCGATGAAGCCCAGGCCGTCATAACCCATGAGGATCGGCGGCACGGCGATGATGATCAGTATGGCGTTGGCGATGATCGCTGGCCTCAGTGGTGAACGGCCGGTGCGGAACTGGCGGGCCGCGCCAAGCAGCGCCGAGAGGCCGGTCAATAGCGTGAGATAGCACACGGCCCCAAGCAGAGGGCCGGGGTAATCGACGTAGATGGCGTAGAGCACGACATAGACGACGATCAGGAAAACGCCGACCGCCCAGGTCAGCAGGAACAGCTCGGTGCGGGCGACAGCCCAGCTCATGACCAGCGTCACCGCCAGACATGCTCCGGAAAAGCCCAGAGCAAGCAAAAGAGAATTGTAGTCGAGCGTCATGCTCTCGCCCATGCCCGAAGGCGACCCGTCGTCCCAGAGAGATTAGGATGGATGAGGTGTACACTTGGTTACATCGGGCCGTAAAATGCCCTTTTGCCGCAGGATGATAGCGCGGTGAACGCGGGTGGACAGCGTCCGCCGGCGCGGCCGAAATGATCCGCCGGCCGGCCTGATGTCATGCACGTGTCAAACAATCGCACTACGACCGGATACGACTTCTATTGGATTGCCGGACACTGTCGGCTCCGTTCTCGCGGAGGCAGCGGGCGTGCGCAAAGCAGAAAGCAGGCACATGGCCGAAGCGGTGGTTTCCCTGGTCGGCAGAACTTTGCGGGTGCTTTCGGCGATGTTGCCGGCGGGAATTCTTGCGGCAGCACTCTGCGTTGGATCGCCCGCCGAGGCCGAGCCCGTCCGCGGCGCGGGATCGACCTTTGCAGCACCAGTGATCGCTAAATGGGCGAAAATCTACAAGGACGCCCGCGCCGACGGCGGCGACTATTTCACGCTCGACTGGACGGTGGACTACGAACTGGTCGGCTCGCTTGCCGGCGTTTTGCGTCTCGACCAGCCGGAGATGGATTTTGCCGCCACCGACGCTCCGGTCAGTGCCGCGGAGCTCGAAAAACGCGGCCGGCAGCAGTTTCCGATCGTCATGGGCGGTATCGCCGTCGTCGCCAATCTCGACGGCATTCCGGCCGGCAGCCTGAGGCTGACCGGGCCGCTGCTGGCGGACATCTATCTCGGCAAGATCCAGAACTGGTCCGATCTCGCGATCAAGGCGGTCAACCCGGATCTCGCCCTTCCCGATCTCAGGATCAGTGTGATGCATCGCCAGGACGGCTCCGGCTCGACCTTCGTCTTCACCGAATATCTCTCGGCGGTCAACGCCGACTGGAAAACCAAATACGGCGCCGACACGCTGGTCTCCTGGCCGCTCGGCACGAGCGCCGAAGGCACGCGCAACCTGATCGCGGCGGTGCAGGCGACCAAGGGTGCGATCTCCTATGCCGAATACGGCCAGGTTGAGCGGTCCGGCCTGCCTTTCGCGTCGATCCAGAACAGGGCCGGGAATTTCGTCAAGCCAGACCCGGCGGGCGTTCAGGCGGCCGCCAATGCCGTCGCCTGGGACAAGGTCGAACATTTCAACGCTTCCCTCACCGACCAGCCCGGCGAGGCGGCGTATCCGATCAGCACCGCGACCTTCGCCGTCGTGCCCGTCGCCGAACGGTCGAGCGATCGCCACGGCCATGTGCAGGACTTTTTCCGCCTGGCCTTCGAACGTGGAGCGAGCGATGCGAGCGCGCTTGGCTACGTGCCGCTGCCTGACAGCCTCGTCAAGCTGGTGAAACAGTACTGGGACAAGGATCTGCGCGCGGCGAATTGACGGCGGGGAGGGGACCTCCCGGCGTCGATTTCAGCCAACGCGCAACGGGTTCACACCCGGCGTCGACGGATTCTCCGCGCTCTCAGAGCGCATTATAGGGGTGGGTATGATGGATATCGATATCTTCAAGGACATTCTGGTGCCGGTCATCGGCGGTCTGGGCATCTTCATGCTCGGCCTCGAATTCATGGCCAACGGCATCCAGGCGCTGTCGGTCAACAGCATGCGCAATTTCCTCGCCAAGGCGGCGGGCACGCCGATCAAGGGCGTGCTGGCGGGCACGCTGATCACCGGCGTCATCCAGTCCTCCACGGCCATGACCGTCATGGTGGTCGGCCTGGTCAATGCCGGCGTCGTGGGGTTGCGGCCGGCCATCAGCGTCATCATGGGTGCCAATATCGGCACGACGCTGGGCAACGGCCTGATCGCCCTGCCGCTCGGTCCGCTCGGCCTGATCTTCGCCGGCGTCTTCGCGCTGGTCTACTGCTTCGCCAAGAGCGAGAAGATACGCAACATTGCGCTCGCCTGCATGGGTTTTGCGCTGATCTTCTACGGTCTAAACCTGATGACCGGAGGTCTGCGCCCGCTGCGCAACATGCCTGAGGTCATGGAATTGCTGCAAACTCTCCGGGCCGATTCCTTCGGCAACCTTTTGACCTGCGTGCTGATCGCCGCCGGCGTCACGGCGATGATCCACTCTTCGTCCGCGACCATCGGCATCGTCATGGGGCTTGGCTCCGCCGGCGTCATCGACTGGACGACCGCCGTCGCCTTCTCGCTCGGCGCTGACCTCGGCACGACGATCACCTCGTGGATCGCCTCGCTCAACCTGTCGAAGAACGCCAAGCGCGCCGCCTACGCCCACATGTCCTTCAACGTCATCGGCGTCTGCGTGACAGTGCCGCTGTTCTTCGTGTCGATCGAAGTGCTGCGCTGGGCCATGCAGTGGTTCGGCGGCGACCCCGGCATCCCGGTCGTCATCGACGGCAAGGAAACCTATCCGCTGGTTCCCGTGGCGGTCGGCCTCTATTCGACGGTCTTCAACGTCTTCAACACGCTCCTTCTGTTCCCCTTCGTCGGTGTGTTCGAGCGCGTGCTGTCGCGCATCGGCCGCACCGAGGCGGAGGATGTCGAGGATTATTCGACGCCGAAATTTTTGGACCGCAAGCTGGCGAACGATTTCGCCAAGGCAGTCCCTGCCGTGCAGCAGGAGACGGCCCGCCATCTGGAAGCCGGCGCGAAGTTCCTCGATATCGCCCGCGGCGAGAAGAGCGCGCCGGCCGATCCAGGAGAGCACTATCTGGCGACCGATATCCTCTCCCGCGACATCCGCGCCTATACGGCCTCGCTAATGAAGGAGGACCTGCCCTACGAGCAGCTCGACCTGATTGCCAGCCTGATCGAGGAGGCGGACTTTACCGCCGCGCTGGCGGAATCGATGCACCAGGTGGCGCGGCGGGTGAAGCGCGAAAAGTTCGGCAGCCAGGCGCAGGCGATCGTTGATGAGGCGCTGAACAAGCTGGACGCCTCGCTGCGCGATATCCTGCCGACCTATGGCGTCGCCGATCCAAAGATGCCGGCCGGTCATGTCAGCTATCCCGAAGTCGAGGAACTGCGCGCCCGCACATTGGCGCTCGGGCCTAACGCCGGCGCTGGCGAGCGCGGCACGATCCTGGCGCTGCTGGGCTCGATCGAACGCGCCGAAATCCTGATCCGCCGCATCGACGCCGAGCGCAAGTCTGTCAACCGCCAGTCGGTGGTCGCCCGCGCCGCGGCACTCAAGGAAAGCGGCAAGGAGCGCCCGATGGATATGGGCGGCATGGCGCCCGTCCCGGCGGAGTGAAATTTGCGCATTCGCCGGCGGCAAAGACGTCGGCCACAAAACCATGAAGTCAGGTAGTGCGTAAAAAAGACGGCGCGGCGAATTCTTTTCGCCGCGCCGTTTCGCGTTTCCGGCCGGCCACTCAGGCCTTGCCGACCCGCTCCATGAACGCCATGGCGCCCTGCGGCGCGCGCAGCTTGCCTTCGTGGATGATGTAGACGAACACGTCGCGCGGTTTCTTTTCCGGTTTGCTGTCCGGATCGGCGAGCGGCAGATCGTCCGGCTGGCCGCCCGCGGCCCATTCCTTGGCGCGCTCCGCCCAGCGGTCGAGGTGCTTCGGCGTGTAGGCGGTGGGCACGGAATCCTCTCCCTTTTGCAGGCGAGCATAGACGAAATCCGCCGTGACGTCGGCGAATTCGGGATAATCGTGGTGGTGGGCGTAGCAGATCGCCGCTCTGTATTTTCGCGCCAGCGCGACGAATTCGGGGACCGCGAACGTGCCGTGCCGAACCTCCAGCACGTGGCGCAGCGGAAAACCGTCCTGTTTCTCCGGCAGCAGTTTCAGAAACGCCTCGAAATCCTCGGGATCGAATTTTTTGGTCGGCGCGAACTGCCAGACGATCGGCCCGAGTTTTTCGCCGAGCGCGGCCGGTCCGGATTCCAGGAAACGGGTCACCGATTCCCCGGCCTCGGCCAGCACGCGGCGATTGGTGGAATAGCGGATGGCCTTGACCGAAAACACGAAATCGTCAGGCGTTTCCCTGGCCCAGCCTTCGTAGACGCTGGGCTTGAAGGTCGAATAATAGGTGCCGTTGACCTCGATGGTCGGCACTTGCCGGGAGGCGAATTCGAGCTGTTTTTTCTTCGGCAGCTTTTCCGGATAGAAGGTGCCTTCCCACGGCTCGAACGTCCAGCCGCCCATGCCCGCGCGGATTGTTCCGGATGTCATCGTCGTCTCGCTCCCTGGGTTGCGTGGCGAAAATGCGTCCGTCCCGCCTGCTTGTCCACCCGGGGTCTTGCGGCTCCTGACAGCGCCTATCGCCGCCACGCCCGGATTCGTTTCCGCGTGGCCGCTAACATGCTGGAATATTTGGCATTTCGTGTCCGTCGGGCGGACATCATGACGTGTCGCGGCGTGGCGGTTCCAGCGCGTAGAGCGCCATGGCATTGGCATGTGCCAGGATCTCGTCGACCTCGCGGATGTTCTTCCGTTTCGGGGCATCCGGATCGAAGCGCGGCAATCGCCCGCCGGGCGGACGGCCGCGCCGAAGCGGCGAAAAACGCCGGAAGCGGGCCGGGCCCGGTTTGCCCTGCGCCACCGCCGCATCGCGGGCCGCCCTGTCGCGTTGAAGGGCGTCGTCGTTGCGCGCCTTCCAGCGGGCGAAGCGTTTTGCCTGGCCGGGAAGATCGTCGAGCGCCCGGCCGAGCGCGTCCAGCCGCAAGGTCAGTTTTGCCGCGTTGATCGGATCGTCGCGCGACGGCGGCTGCGGCACGGGGATGCGTGGCGTGTCGTCGTCGAGCGACCGGATGCGCGGGGCGGCATGCGCCGGCACATATTTGCGGCGGATGCGGAACGGATATTTGAGCGGATCAAGCAGCGAAAGGTTTAGTCTGCGCGGGCGGGAAGCGTGCCGTTCGGCGGCTTTCAGCTCGGCTTGGTAGCGGGCAAAGTCCTGCCTCGACAGGTTGACGGCAAGGCCGAGGCGGCGCATCGCGGCGACCGTGTTGGAAATTTTCAGCTTCGGCTTTCGCGGGCGAAACGGCGGCAGCACCACCACGATGCCTTGCGCTGTCGCGATGATCAGGCGGCGCGCGGCAGATTCGGCTGGGCGCAGCAGCCGCAATATTGTGCTGTGGAGATGCCGGGGCAGGGTTGTTCCACTGCCCATCCCGGCCATGCCGACGAGCATTAGCAGAATACTCTTCAGCGCTTCCCGGTATCGCTCGATTGTCGCACTCGCGTCTCCAAACTCCACCGCCGTCTCCTTGGAATACAGGCGGCAGCGATTGTAGCACCGGTCAGCGGCAATGTAAATAATCCTAGGAAAATTTTCTTTGATCTGACGATGCTGTCCGCATAACATCCTGGAAGAGTTCGATTTTTCCGGGAGGCGTGGGTCTGCCTCGACACCTCTCGGGTTTGGGTGCGAGGCCGGCTGGAAACAAGGTCATGCTTGTAAAAGCACGTAGAATCAGGGCCTTGGCCGCAGGTCTCGTGGATTTTCGCGTAACAAGCCGGACCAAGGAGCCATCCGGGCGATGCGACCAATGTTGCAATTCTGTTCGAGTTGCGGGCGGATGGCCGCGGCGGCTCCGCTTGTATCTAGCTAAGTTTCTAGCTATATTTTTCGCATGGCCACGATCAACATGCACGACGCCAAGACGCAGCTTTCCGATCTCGTCGCCCGCGCCGAGGCGGGGGAGGAGATTTTTATCGCCCGCCGCAACAAGCCGGCGGTGCGGCTGGTGCGGGTGCGGACACGCGGCGAAATATTGCCGCCGGTCGAGATGGACCCGTGGGAACACGCGCCCGACGACTACATCCACAAGGACGACATAGCCGCGTATTACCGGCGCTTTCCGCAGGAATGGGACGACATGGTCGAGCGGGTGGGGTTTGGCGAGAGCGAGCAGGCGTCGTTCGACCTGACGGGGCTGCCGGCGGCGGTCGAGCAGGGCAGGGAGTTCACGATCATGAAGGACGGGAAGGCCATCGCGAAAGTGGTGCCGGTCGAGGCGGACCCAAAGTCGCGCGGCTGGGGTGCCTGGGAGGGCCGCTACCGCCTGCCCGACTCCTTCTTCGATCCGCTGCCGGAGGACGAGTTGCGGGCATGGGACGGTCTCGATGAACCTCCTGCTTGATACGCATGCGCTGCTCTGGCTGCTGCTGAAGGACAAACGCCTTCCGCGCGAAACGGCGCTCACCATCATCGATCCCTCGAACACGATTTTTGTCAGCTCGATCAGCGGCTTCGAGATCGCGACCAAGGTGAGCCTCGGCAAGCTGCCGGGCGCGGAGTGGATTTCTCGCGCGTTTGTCACGCTCTGCGCCGACTTCGACTTCATCGAACTGCCGGTCAACAACGCCCATGCGGTGATGGCCGGCGCGTTCAGGCTGGTTCACAAGGACCCGTTCGACCGCGTGCTGGCGGCGCAGGCGATTGTCGAGGGGTTTGGGCTGGTTACGGATGATGGGGCAGTGGAGGTGTTGGGGGCGAAGAGAGTGTGGGTCTGACGCGCTCGTCCGGTGATAGGTGGCAAGGTGAAGAAGGAGCCTATCGCGCTGCCGGCTGATCCCACCGACGCCGAGGATTTCGATGCGACGGCCGAAGCGCTCGATCGTGGCCAGCGTGCGCGGCTGATCCGCACGACACGCACCACGCTCGGTCTGTCGCAGACCGAGTTTGCCGGGCGTTTTCGCGTGCCGGTCGGCGCGCTGCACGATTGGGAGCAGGCACGCGTCAGCCCGGCCGATTTCGCCGTGGCTTATGTCAAGGTGATCGGGAAGTGTCCGGAGATGGTGGCGAAGGCGGTGGCGTAGGAAGGAGCAATGCCCGCGGATGGGCCGCCTTGACCGGCAAAACCCCAGCTTCTGGCGGGCCAGAGAATGGGATCGGAGCAGGGCACAATTTGGGTGGCACGCGAAACGGTTGAAGGGTTCGTATAGTACTCAACACATGCCGCGCACTAGCCCCAACCTCACAGAAATGCGAGGCAAGGTTCTTGATTGAGACGGCAAAAGTGCGATTAAGATAACGCTGGTTATTAAGAGGCGCCGATGGACGAGGATTTTGGGGACGTCAGGAGAAATATAACTCTTTTTCTGCTGTCCTTGCGCCAATCAATCGACCGCCCGTTTCGCGGCAGGGCTCCCGCAGCCGATGGAGAGCGCGAACGATTCATGAATACTATGCTGATGGTTGAAGAGGCACGAATTCGCTTTAATACCTATACACGATACCGTGAAGAACCTACGCTAGATGAGTGGGAAACCGCCCGAAAAGAGCTTCTGAATTTCATAAACACGTTCATTAACTCGCCCGAAATTGATCCCGCCGTTTACAATCGGCGCTTCATCATATCTTCTGCGTTGCAGCGAGACCGCGAGCAGCCAAGTCCATTCGTTCTCTTGTTCGTGCAAAAAGAGGAGCGTCCAATACTGGCTGACGCTTTGATCATATTCCGATCATACCTCGAAGAATTGAATACAAAACTTGCACCTACCCAAGGTTCGCTATCCTTTGTTGATTTAGATCGCATCGTTCCGCGTCAACAGGTGGCGCCTGTTCACTTTGGGATTGTTGACGGACGGATTGTGGTGGCGGATCGATCGCCAATTGCGGCAGAAGCTGACAAGGCGAATATTAAGTCTGCCTTGGAGCATATTCGCGGAAGTGGCGATCACCTAATACGCAATCTAGAAACCTCAAACTGCGATAGACGCTTGCTGGAGAGCGTCAGGGAACTGCAGTCGCAACTAACGGCGGATGCAAACATTGTGAAGATTGGCCTTACAAACATGGCATGCGGGGTGATGTGCGCGCAATTTCAGCGAGAATTACCCGATGCGCTCAATGGAATGCTAAATGCCTACAATGCCAGCATATCGCTTTACGTCGCCCAATTTAAAGAATGGGATCAGTTCACCCAAAAGGCTGCCGCTATAGACTTAGACGAAGACGATGTGGCTGAGGTCGATATGGCCGCAGCGGACCTGATCGCCACGCTTAACAAGAACCCCGATTTAGCTGATCCGGAGGTGCCTAAGACGATCTCCTTCATCAGACAATTTCTATCATTTCCGGGAAATTCATCAAAGCGCGCTGCGTTTGCAATGATACGGACAATTGAGAACTTGGTGTCGAGTATCATCAGACACAGTTTAAACTTTTTCGGCCAAACTGCGGAAAAATTGGTCGACGCTGGTTCGACTGCTGTATCTAAGATGATTATTGGGCTTCTCGGAATTGCACTGATGAGCGCGTCGGGCATCGGACCCGCTGCTGTTCGGGCAGGCGCGCCATGGGTCAAACAGGCGGCCGATATAGTCCAGAAGCAAATTGAAAAAGCTTCTGAGTAAGCCGCCACTGGCCTGAATCTTCGGATCAAGTCCGAAAATGACGAAGCCGAGGACGTTTCTTATTCCGCCGCTTCTCTCTTCCCCGCCTTCGGCCGACGCTCCAGCAACTCCTTCAAGAATTGCCCGGTATAGCTCCTCGGCTCTTCAACGACCTCCTCCGGCGTGCCCTGCGCCACCAGTTCGCCGCCGCCGTCGCCGCCTTCGGGGCCGAGGTCGAGAATCCAGTCGGCGGTTTTGATCACTTCCAGATTGTGCTCGATGACGACCACCGTGTTGCCCTGGTCGACCAGTTCGTGCAGCACTTCGAGCAGTTTGGCCACGTCGTGGAAGTGCAGGCCGGTGGTCGGCTCGTCCAAAATGTAGAGCGTCTTGCCGGTCGCCTTTCGCGACAGTTCCTTGGCGAGTTTGATGCGTTGCGCCTCGCCGCCGGAGAGCGTGGTGGCCTGCTGGCCGATATGGATGTAGCCGAGGCCAACCTGTTTCAGCGTTTCCAGCTTGTCGCGCACGCCGGGGACGGCGGCGAAATAGTCGACGCCTTCCTCGACGGTCATGTCGAGCACGTCGGCGATCGACTTGCCCTTGAACAGCACGTCCAGCGTTTCGCGGTTGTAGCGTTTTCCGTGGCAGACGTCGCAGGTGACGTAGACGTCGGGCAAAAAATGCATCTCGATCTTGATGACGCCGTCGCCCTGGCAGGCCTCGCAGCGGCCGCCCTTGACGTTGAAGGAGAAGCGGCCGGGCTGGTAGCCGCGCGCCTTGGCTTCCGGCAGGCCGGCGAACCAGTCGCGGATCGGCGTGAAGGCGCCGGTGTAGGTGGCCGGGTTGGAGCGCGGCGTGCGGCCGATCGGGCTCTGGTCGATGTCGATGACCTTGTCCAGGAATTCGAGGCCCTCGATGCGGTCGTGGTCGGCCGGGTGTTCGCGCGAACCCATGATGCGGCGCGAGGCGGCCTTGAACAGGGTCTCGATCAAAAAAGTCGACTTGCCGCCGCCCGACACGCCGGTGACGGCGGTGAAGGTGCCGAGCGGGATTTCGGCGGTCACGTCCTTCAGATTGTTGCCGCGCGCGCCGACGACTTTTATGCGCCGGCCTTTCTTCATGCGGCGGCGCTCTTCCGGAATCGCGATTTCCAGCTCGCCGGTCAAATATTTGCCGGTGATCGAGGCGGGATTGGCCATGATCTCGGCCGGCGTGCCCTGGGCGATGATGCGGCCGCCATGGATGCCCGCCGCCGGGCCGATGTCGACGACATAGTCGGCATGCAGGATGGCGTCCTCGTCATGCTCGACGACGATGACCGTGTTGCCGAGATCGCGAAGATGCTTCAGCGTATCGAGCAGGCGGGCGTTGTCGCGCTGGTGCAGCCCGATGGAGGGCTCGTCCAGCACGTAGAGCACGCCGGTGAGGCCCGAGCCGATCTGGCTGGCGAGGCGGATGCGCTGGCTCTCGCCGCCCGACAGCGTGCCGGAATTGCGCGCCATGGTGAGGTAGTCCAGCCCGACATCGTTCAAGAAGCGCAGGCGCTCGCGGATCTCCTTGAGGACGCGCACCGCGATCTCGTTCTGCTTGGCGTTGAGTTTTGCTGGCAGCTCGGTGAACCATGCGTCCGCCTTGCGGATCGACATGTTGGAGACTTCGCCGATATGCAGGCCGGCGATTTTTACCGCCAGCGATTCCGGCTTGAGGCGAAAGCCGTTGCAGGCGGGGCAGGGCGTCGCCGACATGAAGCGCTCGATCTCCTCGCGCATCCAGGCCGATTCGGTCTCCTTCCAGCGGCGCTCGAGGTTGGGGATGACGCCCTCGAACGTCTTTGTCGTCTTGTAGGAGCGCAGCCCGTCGTCATAGTTGAAGGTGATCTCGCGCTCGCCGGTCCCGCGCAGCACGGCGTGTTTGGCCTCGTCGGACAGGCTGGAAAACTTGTCGCCGAGCTTAAAGCCGTAGGCTTTTCCCAGCGCCTCCAGCGTCTGCGCGTAATAGGGCGAGGTGGATTTCGCCCATGGGCTGACCGCGCCGTCGCGCAGCGTGACGTTATCGTCCGGCACGATCAAATTCTCGTCGATGGCGCGCTGGCTGCCCAGCCCGTCGCAGGTCGGGCAGGCGCCGAACGGGTTGTTGAAGGAGAACAGCCGCGGCTCGATCTCCGGGATGGTGAAGCCGGAGACCGGGCAGGCGAATTTTTCCGAGAAAAGAATGCGTTCGTGGGTTTCGTTGGCGGATTTGTTGACGGCGTCGTCGCCGGTCTGGCTGGCGTCGAGCGGCTTGTCGGCAAATTCGGCGACGCACAGCCCGTCCGCCAGCTTCAGCGCCGTCTCGATGGAGTCGGCCAGCCGGGCCGCAAGATCGCCGCGCACCACGATGCGGTCGACCACGACGTCGATGTCGTGTTTGTATTTCTTGTCCAGCGCCGGCGCCTCGGCGATCTCGTAGAACTGGCCGTCGACCTTGACGCGCTGGAACCCCTTCTTCTGGAGTTCCAAGAGTTCCTTCTTGTATTCGCCCTTACGGCCCCGGACGATCGGGGCAAGCAGGTAGAGGCGCGTGCCTTCGTCAAGCGCCAGCACGCGGTCGACCATCTGCGAAACCGTCTGGCTCTCGATCGGCAGGCCGGTGGCGGGCGAATAGGGGATGCCGACGCGTGCGTAGAGCAGGCGCATGTAGTCGTAGATCTCGGTGACGGTGCCGACCGTCGAGCGCGGGTTGCGCGAGGTGGTCTTCTGCTCGATCGAGATCGCCGGCGAGAGGCCGTCGATCTGGTCGACGTCCGGCTTCTGCATCATTTCGAGGAACTGGCGGGCATAAGCCGAGAGAGACTCGACGTAGCGCCGCTGGCCCTCGGCATAGATGGTGTCGAAGGCGAGCGAGGATTTGCCCGAGCCCGACAGGCCGGTCATCACGACGAGGCTGTCGCGCGGCAGGTCGAGATCGACGTTCTTCAGATTATGCTCGCGCGCGCCGCGCACCGAAATGTATTTGTGGTCGGCCATGCCGCTCCGCCGCCTGTCAATGATCGAGGGTCCTGGCCGGCCCGTCGCGAACCGCCTTCGCCTATGTAGGTATGCCGGCCGCCATGTCGAGGCTCCGCCAAAGGCGGATTTAGGCGTCTTTGGCCGTGTTGGGCAAGCAAAAAGAACAAAGGCCGAACAACCCTCCTGACAAAGCCGTTGGGCCAGACGGGGCGATGCCGGCGTCGATCACATTTTTCGTAGGCTAAGCATCTTGGGTTGACGCGGGCGGCGTGGCTTGGCAAACTCTCTTTGTCGCCTGGGAAAAGATCAGTACGGCTGGTCGAAATGGCGGAAAAGCCGGTCTGCGAGACGCCGCGGACCAAATTCCCGGCTGGCATTTGTTGAACGAACACGGGAGCGAGGCATGACTCCACCGGGCAGTTCCACAAGGCTCCGCGCCTGAGCAGGAGCCGGCGGCAAGCGAACGGCCGGGATGATATCCGGCAGGCAGAGTTGGCCGTTTCCCCCCCACAATCAGAGACTGCTAGTCGGGTCGTTGGCTGACGCCGCGAAGCACCCGAATTGAAAGCCGGTAAAACACTCCCGGCAGGGGTAAAATCCCGGAAACCCTGTCCGCTCTGATGAGCGGCAGGGTTTCGTCTTTGTGGATGGCCCAGACAAAATCCTCTCCTGTCATCGCGTCGGATCGGCCTTGCCGTTAAGATGCCCGCGACCGTCCCTTACGAAGCCGGCAGGAGCCCAATGTCGAAAAACCATGAACTCGCCGGCCTGATCAAATGGTCCAACCGGGACGAATGGCAGGATCTGTTCGACGACGTCTTCGACGAGCATTTCGGCCTGGCTTTCGAGGACTACGGCATCGATTTCGAGCAATTGGAGAAACTGATCGGCGAAACGGAGATGCGCAATCTCTGGGGTTGCGCCTTCGAGGATTTCCTTACCCGGCCGGGATCGGAGGATGACGAACGCACCATCGTCGACGACTATTTGAAACGGCGCGGCTGGAAGGAATCCCCGTCGGTTCGCCGCTACATGGAGGCGCTCCGCGACTCGCTGTTCAGTCTCTACGAGGTCAGCGAGATCGTCCCCGGACAGTCCATGCTGTTGCGCGATCTGATCCGCGGTGGCGAACCCGTGCGCGTGACCGAACATACGGCGACGCGTAGCTTGCAGAATCTCGACCGGCTCGGCTGCAGGGTCGTCGAGGTGTCCGGAAAACACCGCCTCGCCGGCGGAATGGCGACTTTCAGCGAAGCAGCCTTTGCCGAGTTGATAGTGGCGGTTTCCGAGCCGTTGAAGCGTATAGTCGAGGAAGCATCGAAGCAGGAAAGTCCACCCGATGCCGATACGATGGGGATCGATTTTACGGAACTTGCCGAAACGATGTTCCTGCACGGCTCGGCGCCGGAGTTCACCGCGATCTGGCTGGAGGACCGGCTGAACGGCAAGATCGACAAGGTGCCGCCACCGCGTTTCAACAGTGATGGCGAGGAGCTTTCGTTCCACACGATCACCTATCCGCTGACGCCCGGCGCCTCGGTCGACGCGATAGCCCGGCGCCTCGGCGAAATTCCCGAACTGCTGGTGGAGGAAGAACATTTGTGGAACTGGACGGAACCCGCGGATGCCGGTGCTCCCGCCACGCCGTCCGCCAAGGTCTCGCATGTCGAGGGCGAGCGGCTGCATATCGAGCTTGAGGATGGCACGCCGGTTTTCGCCACGATCGAGCTGACGGCGGACATGCTGGTGGTGTCGGCCAATTCGAAGCAAAGGGCCGACCGCGCCAAGCTCATGCTGAAGTCGGTCCTCAAGGGACAGATCGGACAGCCCGGCACGCAGATTCATAACCTGGAAGAACTGGCCGCGTTGGAAGACGGCGAATCTCCTGCCGCGGACGATGTCCTCGCGAAGCTCCTGGATCTGCCGCTTGACGTACTCGATGACGCGACGCCGCGCGAAGCCGTCAGGACCGAAAAAGGACGGAACCAGGTCGTGAAATGGCTTGAGGAAACGGAGGAATGGGCCAAGGAACGCCCTGAACTCGCCGGCTACGATTTCGGCTGGATGTGGGAGGAACTCGGGATCACCGACCGCAGGAGCAGGCCGAATTGAAACCAAGCTCGCCTTCCGCCTGACGGCCGGATCAGCGCGGCTGCGTCGGCAGCGTGCCAGCGCGTATGTCGACCCTGAGATAGCCTGAAATCTTGACGTCCCAGTCGCCCATGCGGATGAAGCCGTCGCCGTCCTTGGACGCCGGCTCCAGCGGTTCAGCGAGCGGCTTGACGATTGGTTCCGGCTGCTGGACGCCGGGGAGGGTGGTCTTGGGTATTTGGTCGGCGAACGCCGGCGCGGTGGCGGCGGATGCGGCCAGTACCAGGACGGCGACAGGAAGACGAGCAAGGATCATCTCGCAGATTATAGGTGCGATGCCGCCGAAAGCAAAACGCCACCGCCTGCGCTCCTGACATTTTTCGCTGGCGTTAAGTGAACAAAACAAGTACAAAACAAATTGTGGACAGGCCGCATGAATTTCCGTCGAGCGCCGCGCCGGGCGCGCCGATCGGATAGGATGCGGCCGAGCTTGCAGACAGCCAAACTTAGGACAAGCGCGGAGAAGTGTTATGGCGGGTAGCGTGAACAAGGTCATTCTGGTGGGCAATCTGGGCGCTGACCCGGAAATTCGTCGGCTGAATTCGGGCGATCCGGTCGTCAATTTCCGCATCGCCACCTCGGAGACCTGGCGCGACAAGAACTCCGGCGAGCGCAAGGAAAAGACGGAGTGGCACAACGTCGTGGTCTTCAACGACAACCTCGCCAAGGTGGCCGAGCAGTATCTGAAGAAGGGCATGAAGGTCTATGTTGAGGGTCAGTTGCAGACCCGCAAATGGCAGGACCAGAGCGGCCAGGACCGCTACACCACCGAGGTGGTGCTGCAGAAATTTCGGGGCGAGTTGCAGATGCTCGACGCGCGCGGTCAGGGCGGCGACGGCGGCCAGGTCGGTTATTCCGGCGGCGGGCGATCGGATTTCGGCCAGTCTTCGCCCGGCGATGATTACGGCGGCGGACGCGGCGGCGGAGGTGGTTCGCGTGGCGGCGGTGGCGGTTCGTCCCGTGACCTCGACGACGAGATTCCGTTCTGAGCTGATTGCCGCGCCGAAGCGGCGTTTCGCCGCTTCGGTCCATGCAATTCTTGATCGATTGCCGGTGCTTACGCCGCCATCAGCGCCTTGATGCCGTCGGCGACGAACTGCACCGCCAAGGCGGCGAGGATGACGCCGAGCAGGCGGGTGAGAATCGTGCGGCCGGTCTGGCCGAGAAAACGGTCGACGCGCTCGGCAAGCACGAAGACGAGATAGGTGAGCCCCAGGCAGACCAGGATGATGCCGACCAGCGCGCTTTTCGCCGTAATGCCCTGAAAGCTGCCGGAGAGCAGAACCGTCGCCGAGATCGCGCCAGGTCCGGCGATCAGCGGGATGGCGAGCGGGAAGGCGGCGATATCCTGGATCTGGTCCCTGGTGATCGCCATGTCGGCGCTTTTCTCCTTGCGGTCCTGGCGCCGCTCGAACACCATCTCGAAGGCGATGTAGAAAAGCAGCAGCCCGCCGGCGACGCGGAAAGCCGGCAGCGTGATGCCAAGTCCGCTGAGCACAACCGCGCCCACGATGGCGAACAGGATCAGGATCGCCGAGGCGATCATGGTGGCGCGGACCGAAACCTGGGTCCGCTGCTCGCGGCTCATGCCGCGTGTCAGGGCGAGGAACAGCGGCGCCAGCCCCGGCGGATCGATGGTCACCAGCATCGTCAGGAAGGCGTTGAGAAGACTGTCGTAGCTCGGCACGTTCCCCTCCGCGCCCGGGATTTTTCCAAGTCGTAGCGTGTGCGCGCCGAACTTGCCAGAGCGACCTTCTTGCACGCAATGCCAACGGTTTCTGGGCCGGCCTCGATCAAGGCGCGTGCCTTGGCGATCCGATCGGGCGACGGTTGCGACACTTTGCTGCCGTAATTTCCCGGTCTATGCGCCATCGCTTGCGGCGACATTTCGACCGGTCTTCCTATCGCGATGAAATCGCTTGGGAAAACGGTCCGGCAAAAAGCCGTGCAAAGTCGCCGGCGGCAGGCCCGGATATTGGAGAAAACGCCGCCGTTCCTATATAAGCGGAAGATGATTCCCGAACCTTTTTTGTGATCGATTTTGACCGACCAGACCCCTCCGCGCGGCCCCGAAGACCCATCCGGCATCGAGCCGATCTCCATCATCGAGGAGATGCAGCGTTCCTACCTCGATTACGCCATGAGCGTGATCGTCAGCCGCGCGCTGCCCGACGTGCGCGACGGGCTGAAGCCGGTGCACCGCCGCATCCTCTTCGCCTCGCATGAGAGCGGCTATCACTGGAACCGCAAATATGTGAAGTCGGCGCGTCCGGTCGCAGACGTCATGGGTAAATACCATCCCCATGGCGACGCCTCGATCTATGACGCGCTGGTGCGCATGGCGCAGGACTGGTCGATGCGCGTGCCGCTCATCGACGGGCAGGGCAATTTCGGCTCGATCGACGGCGATCCACCGGCGGCGATGCGCTACACGGAATCGCGCCTCACCAAGGTCGCGCACGAACTGCTCGAGGACATCGACAAGGAGACCGTCGATTTCCAGGACACTTATGATGCTTCCGGAGAAGAGCCGAAGGTTCTGCCGGCCCGTTTTCCGAACCTGCTGGTCAACGGCTCCGGCGGCATCGCCGTCGGCATGGCGACCAACATCCCGCCACACAATCTCGTCGAGGTCGTCAACGCCTGCATCGCGCTGATCGATAATCCGGCGATCGATCTGCCGGAGCTGATGGAGATTATCCCAGGGCCGGATTTCCCGACCGGCGGCATCATCCTCGGCCGCTCCGGCATCTACAACGCCTATGCCACCGGCCGCGGCTCGATCATCATGCGCGGCAAGGTGCATACGGAAACGATCCGTGGCGACCGCGAGGCGATTATCGTCACCGAAATCCCCTTCCAGGTGAACAAGGCGACGATGCAGGAGAAGATGGCCGAACTGGTGCGCGACAAGCGCATCGAGGGCATCTCCGACATCCGCGACGAGAGCGACCGGCAAGGCTACCGCGTCGTCATCGAGCTGAAGCGCGACGCCAACGCCGAGGTCATCCTCAACCAGCTCTACCGCTTCACGCCGCTGCAGACCTCGTTCGGCGCCAATGTGGTGGCGCTGAACGGCGGCAAGCCGGAAGTGCTGTCGCTGATCGACATGCTGAAGGCTTTCGTCTCCTTCCGCGAGGAGGTGATCAGCCGCCGCACCAAATATCTGCTGCGCAAGGCGCGAGACCGCGCCCATATCCTCGTCGGCCTGGCGATTGCCGTCGCCAACATCGACGAAGTGATCAAGGTGATCCGCAACGCCTCCGACCCGGCAACGGCGCGCGAGCAGTTGATGACGCGGCGCTGGCCGGCGGCCGACGTCGAGGCGCTGATCCGGCTGATCGACGATCCGCGCCACCGCATCAACGAGGACGGCACCTACAACCTTTCGGAAGAACAGGCGCGCGCCATTCTTGCGCTGCAACTGTCGCGCCTCACCGCGCTCGGCCGCGACGAGATCGCCGACGAGCTCAACAAGATCGGCGCGGAAATCTCTGATTTCCTTGACATTTTGTCGTCTCGCGCGCGCATCATGCAGATCGTCAAGGACGAGCTTGCGGTGGTACGCGATGAGTTCGGCACGCCGCGCCGCACCGAGCTTGTCGATGGCGGCGCCGATATGGACGACGAAGACCTGATCCAGCGCGAGGACATGGTCGTCACGGTCACCCATGCCGGCTACATCAAGCGCGTGCCGCTGTCGATCTACCGGGCGCAGGCGCGCGGCGGCAAGGGCCGCTCGGGCATGGCGACCAAGGACGAGGATTTCGTCACCCGCCTGTTCGTCGCCAACACCCACACGCCGGTGCTGTTCTTCTCGTCGCGTGGCATCGTCTACAAGGAAAAGGTCTGGCGGCTGCCGATCGGCAATCCGCAATCGCGCGGCAAGGCGCTCATCAACCTGCTGCCGATCGAGAGCGGCGACCGCATCACCGCGATCCTGCCGCTGCCCGACGAGTCGGAGTGGGGCACGCTCGACGTGATGTTCGCGACCACGCGCGGCACCGTGCGGCGCAACAAGCTCAGCGACTTTGCCGACGTCAAGCGCAACGGCAAGATCGCCATGAAGTTCGATGAAGAGGGCGACGCGATCCTCGCCGTCGAGACCTGTACTGATAATGACGACGTGCTGCTGACCGCCGACAGCGGGCAGTGCATCCGGTTCGAGGTCAGTGATGTGCGCGTCTTTGCTGGCCGTTCCTCCCAGGGCGTGCGTGGCATCTCGATGGGTGAAGGCGATCGTGCCATCTCGATGACCATTATTGAGCATGTCGACGCGTCGCCGGCCGAGCGCTCCGCCTATCTGAAGCGATCCGTCGCGGAGCGCCGGCTGCTCTCCGAGGCCGGCGAGGAGGAGGACGTCGCGCTGACCAATGAGGAGGTCGGCGAGGATGCGCAGCTTTCCGACGAGCGCTACGAGGTGCTGAAGGCGCACGAGCAGTTCGTGCTGACCGTCACCGAATATGGCTACGGCAAGCGCTCCTCGTCCTATGATTTCCGCCTCACCAATCGCGGCGGCAAGGGCATCCGAGCCACCGACGTGTCGAAGGTCGACGAGATCGGGCGCCTGATCGCTGCCTTCCCGGTCGGCAATGACGACCAGATCATGCTGGTGTCGGACGGCGGCACGGTGATCCGCGTGCCCGTCCACAACATCCGCTTCGCCAGCCGCGCCACCAAGGGCGTCACCATCTTCAACACCGGCGAAGGCGAGAAGGTCGTGTCGGTCGAGCGCATTTCCGAGCCGGAGTCGGATGAGGAAGAGGTCCCGCAGGCCGAGGCAGGGCAAGCCGAACCGCCCTCTGAGCCTTCGCCGGAATAGTTTTGCATGACGGCGCGGCCGCTCGCCGCGCCGTCGCAGCCATATCGCCGGATCGATCCGCCGCCACGCCCGCAACGATCCGTCGGGCGCGCCGGGGCGGCGGCTCTGTTACTTTCCTTGTCCGGCGCGCATTTTGCCCGTTACAGTCGGCTTCTACGACAGGGTTCAGCCAGTTTCACCGGCGCTGCGCGTCCGGTCCGCTGGCGGAAGGAGCGACCCATGACCGAAGCTACGGCGGTTGCCGAGACCGAGGATGGCGTGGAACTCACCGTCGACGACGCCGTCGAGATGGCGGTCGAGCTGATGCGCAAGAAGCAGTTGAAGGGCGCTGCCGAAATCCTTGAAAGCGTTCTAGAAATCGAACCCGCCCGCGCCGACGCGCTGAACTATCTCGGCGTCGTCCGTTTCCATCTCGACGGGCCTTCGAAAAGCATCGAGATATTGAACCGCGCCGCCGAAATGGCGCCCGCCCATGCCGGCATCCGCAACAATCTCGGCAATGCCTATGTCGAACTCGGCGACACCGACGCGGCGGTGGCCGCCTATGACCGGGCGATCGAGCTCGACCCCAATCTCGCCGATCCGTACGCAAACCTCGCGGCGATCGTGAAATATGCCGGCAATGACGGTTTTGCCGAAAAACTGCTGCGCAAGGCGATCGACATCAATCCGGAATTCGGCGTCGCCCACCAGAACCTCGCCGCCATCCTGCTGGACACCGGCCGGGCGCGCGAGGCGATCGACTATTTCTGGAAGGCGACCGTGCACCTGCCGGACAAGGGCGTGCCGGCGCATTTTTTGGCGCTGGCCTACTGGTTTGCCGGATTGAAGGACCTGGCGATCGACTTCGTGAAGAAATGGGCGGACGCCAATCCCAACGACGCGCAGGCCCAGCACATGCGCGCCTCGATGACCGGCGAGAACGTGCCGGACCGGGCCTCCGACACCTATGTGCGCAAACTGTTCGACCAGTTCGCCAGTTCATTCGACGCGAAACTCGACAGCCTGGAGTACCGCGCGCCGGAACTGGTGGGCGACGCGGTCAGTGCCGCTGTCGGCAAGGATGCGGTGGGCCTAGCCATCCTGGATGCGGGCTGCGGTACTGGAAAATGCGCAAAATATTTCAAGCCGCATGCGGCGCGACTGGTCGGCGTCGACCTGTCGGGCGGCATGTTGACCAATGCCAACAAGCTTGGCCTCTACGATTATCTGGAGCGCGCCGAACTGACGGAGTATCTGCTGTCGCAGCCCGACGCCTACGACGTCGTCGCTTCCGCCGATACGCTTTGTTATTTCGGCCGGCTGGAGGAATTTTCCGCGGCCGCGGTTTCCTCGCTTCGGCCGGGCGGCGTGCTGGTCTTCACGGTCGAAGCCCTCGACGGTTCGGCGGAGGACTTTCGGCTCGCGGTCAACGGACGCTATACGCACAGCGAGCCGTATGTGCGGAAATGCCTGGGCGAAGCGGGCTTGCAGGTGGTTTCGTGCGGGCGGGAAAAACTCAGGACCGAGAATGCGGAGCCGGTAATAGGATTGGTCGTTACAGCTCGGCTTTCGCGCCTATTCTAGCGACAGGACCGAATGGGAGGGCCTCAGCGCTGGTTGCGGACGCCAAAACCCTGGTTCTGCTTGGCCTTGCTCTCGACCTTGATGCGTTCGGCTTCGTCATGAAGTCCGAAGACTGTCGCGATCAGCATCGCAAGGGTCATTGCGGCAGCGAGCATCGTGATCATCATGGCGGCGTTCTCCTGTCTGCGGTAACGCGGGTCTTGGCCTTTGGTTTCATATATGGGTATCGACTTCGCCGGGTGCTGATGAAGCTTTCGTGAACATTCTCCCGGCGGCCTGAGCTTCGGCTTCAGGTTGGTGAACAGTTTATTGCCGTGCTGCCGTCCACTCTTTCTTTTCCGGTATGGCGGTTTCGAATTTGAACGGTCACTCGCTTGGCGGATGACGGCCTGGCCGAATTGCCTTTGAGCGGGCGGCCCGCTAGAAGCACCGGCCATGACGGAACGCATCGCCATCTATGCCGGCTCCTTCGACCCGCTGACCAACGGCCATCTCGACGTGCTGAAGGCGTCGCTGGCGGTGGCTGATGTGATCCATGCCGCGATCGGCATCCATCCCGGCAAGAAGCCGCTGTTCACCTTCGAGGAACGCGTCGATCTCATCGAGGCCACCGCCAGGGCGGAACTGGGCAAGAACGCCGACCGCATAAAAGTTGTCTCCTTCGATGGACTGCTCGTGGACGCGGCCCACAGGGTTGGCGCGTCGATCATGATCCGCGGGCTGCGCGACGGCACCGACCTCGACTACGAGATGCAGATGGCTGGCATGAACGAGACCATGGCGCCCGACCTGCAGACCGTTTTCCTGCCGGCCAGCCCTTCGGTCCGCACCATTACCGCCACACTTGTCCGGCAGATCGCGTCGATGGGCGGCGACATCCGGCCGTTCGTTCCGGCCGTCGTCGCCGGTGCGCTGAAGAAGAAATTCGAGACGTAACCCCAGGAATCGGGAGAGTTCCTTCCATGCAGTTCAAAATGTCCCGGCGGCAGTTCGCCGCCTCGCTGGCCGTCATCGGCTCGTTGGCGTTCCTTGCGCCGGCCCAAGCGGCCGATCCGGAAAATACGATGATCATCACGCTGAAGGACGGCGACGTGACCATCGCGCTGCGCCCTGATCTCGCGCCAAAACATGTCAAGCAGATCAAGGCCCTCGTGCGCGAGGGCGCTTACGACAATGTCGCCTTCCACCGCGTCATCGACGGTTTCATGGCGCAGACCGGCGATGTGCAGTTCGGCGACATGGCCGGCGGCTACAATGCGGACCGCGCCGGCACCGGCGGTTCCGACAAGCCGGACCTGCCGGCCGAGTTTTCCGCCGAGCCCTATGTGCGCGGCGTCGTCGGCATGGCGCGCGCGCAGGATCCTGATTCCGCCAATTCGCAGTTCTTCATCATGCTGGCGCCTAATCCCGGCCTGAACGGCCAGTACACGGTGGTCGGCGAGGTCGAGAGCGGCATGGAACTGGTCGACAAGATAAAAAAGGGCGATCCCGACCAGAACGGGGTTGTCAGCGAGCCCGACCGCATGCTGAAAGTCCGCATCGCCTCGGACAAGTAGCGTCCGAACCATTCCCGTGCGGCTGAAGCCGGGACAGCATCAATCCAAGGAAAAAGATATGGCCGAGATCAAGGATCGCGAGCAGGCGCTCATCGTTGAAACCACCAAGGGAAAGGTCGTCATCGAGCTTTTCCCGGATCTGGCGCCCGGCCATGTCGCGCGCATCAAGGAACTGGCGCGCGAAGGCGCCTATGACGGCGTCGTTTTCCATCGCGTCATCGACGGCTTCATGGCCCAGACCGGCGACGTGAAGTTCGGCAAGTCGGGCGGCGCCTCCTTCAACCCGTCTCGCGCCGGCATGGGCGGCTCGGACAAGCCGGACCTCAAGGCCGAATTCTCCAACGTCAATCATGGCCGCGGTACGTGCTCGATGGCGCGCGCCCAGAACCCGAACTCCGCCAATTCGCAATTCTTCATCTGCTTCGGCGATGCGAGCTTCCTCAACCGCCAGTACACGGTCTGGGGCCAGGTCATCGAGGGCATGGAGAATGTCGACAAGATCAAGCGCGGCGAGCCGGTCGTCGATCCCGACAAGATCGTGTCGATGAAGGTCGCGGCGGACGTCAAGGCCGCCTGACGGCCAACATCGGCAGGATCGCATGCGATGATGGGGCTTGTCTGGTCGGTTCTCGGCATATTGTCGGGCGCCTTCATTGCCGTTCAGGCGCCGATCAATGCGCAATTGGCGCGCGGCCTCGGCCTTCCCGTCGCGGCCGCCGCCTTCTCGTTCCTGTCCGGCGCAGTGGTGCTGGGCATCCTTTCAATCGCCTTCACCCGCTACAACGACGTCTCGCTCGACTGGCGGGCGCCCGCGCCCTGGCTGTTCGTCGTGGGCGGCATCCTGGGCGCCTCCTACGTCACCCTCTCGACCATCCTCATCCCGCGCATCGGCGCCGCGGCGCTGATGGCGTTCCTTGTCGCCGGGCAGTTGCTTGCCGGCATGCTGCTCGACCGCATCGGCTTTCTCGGCATGGCGGTGCGTGAAATTTCGCTCGGGCGCGTTGCCGGGGCCGTGCTTTTGCTTGCCGGTGCGCTGCTGGTGCGCTTGTACTAGGATCGGTCGAGACTTGCCGGCGCGGGATCGATGATGAAGCGTTTTTTCCTTTTTCTTGCGGGACTGTTGGCATCGGCCGTTCCGGCGATGGCGACCGGCGAGATTTCCCGCGGCAACGGCAAGGGTGTCGGCGTCGATCTGCTGGTCGGCCATGTCGACGTGCTGAGCATCTCACGCCTCGTAGTTACCATCGGTGAGAAAGTCTGGTCATCAACGCCGGAAAGCTGGCCGGGAACACCGATTGCCGTCGGCCAGGCCTTCGAAGACGACAGCCAGCTTGTGCTCGACATCACGGATGACGCGGTTTCCGAAGTCATCGGCCGGCTGCGCGTCTTCAAGGCGAGCGAGGGGGAGACATCGGTAGCCGGCGGAGTCTTTTCCTGGAAGGGCGAGGGCGCCTACGTCGTCGATTGCTCCGAGCCCGAATGAAAGTCGATCTCTTCGATTTCGATCTGCCCGATGAGCGGATCGCGCTGCGCCCCGCCGAACCGCGCGACTCTTCGCGGCTGCTGGTGGTGCGGTCCGATGGCGCGCTCGAAGACCGTTCTGTGCGCGAACTGCCTGGGCTGCTAAGGCCCGGCGACGCGCTGGTCTTTAACGACACGAGGGTCATTCCGGCGCAGCTTCGCGGCATCCGTCGGCGCGGCGAAGCGAGCGCGCATATTGATGCCACCCTGCATATGCGGGTGGCGCCGGACCGGTGGCTCGCCTTCCTGCGGCCGGGCAAGCGCGTGGCGGAAGGCGACCGCATCAGTTTTGGCCATGACGGCAATGTGTGTTTCCTTGGCGCGCTCGACGCCACTGTGGTGGAGAAGCGCGAAGCCGGCGAGGCGCTGCTTGCCTTTGACCTCTCCGGCGCCTTCCTCGACGAGGCGCTGCATGCTGTCGGCCACATCCCGCTGCCACCCTATATCGCCTCGAAACGCGACGACGATGCGCGCGACCGCACGGACTACCAGACTGTCTATGCCCGCGAGGAGGGCGCGGTCGCGGCGCCGACCGCTGGCTTGCATTTCACGCCCGAACTTTTCGCCGCGCTGGATAAGGCCGGGATCGAACGGCATTTCGTGACGCTGCATGTCGGCGCCGGCACGTTTTTGCCGGTCAAGGCCGACGACACCGCCGATCACAAGATGCATGCCGAGACCGGCACGGTTTCGGCGGAGACGGCGGCGGCGCTCAACGCCGTCCGGGCAAGGGGAGGGCGTGTCGTGGCGGTCGGCACGACGTCGCTACGCCTGCTGGAGAGCGCGACGGCTGAGGACGGCACCATTGGCGCCTGGTCCGGCGCGACGTCCATCTTCATGACGCCGGGCTACCGGTTTCGCGCCGTCGACGTACTGATGACCAATTTCCATCTGCCGCGCTCGACCCTGTTCATGCTGGTTTCCGCCTTTTCCGGCCTTGAAAACATGCGCGCCGCCTATGCGCATGCGATCGAAAGCGGCTATCGTTTCTACTCCTATGGCGATGCGGGGCTGCTGTTTCGCAAGGAGCCGTGACCATGGACGAAGATTTGGAGACGATGGACCGCGCGGCACTCGCTGCCGAGGTCCGCAAGCTGCGCGGTGCCATCCGTACTCACCGCGATGCGACCGGTCACGATCTCTGCTGGCACCATCCCGACCTATGGGAGCTCTTGCCGGAACGGACAAAACCGTCCATTGCGGTGCCGCCCTGGCCGAAATTCATGCGCGGCTGCATCCGCTACCGCGCCTCGCTCGACCGGCAGGCCGCGAGTGCCCCCATCCACGACAAGGAATATGATGGCTGAACAATTCGGCTTCAAAGTGCTGGCGACGGACGGAAACGCCCGGCGCGGCGAAGTTCTCATGCCGCGCGGAACGATCCGCACGCCGGCCTTCATGCCGGTCGGCACCGCTGGCACGGTCAAGGCCATGTATCTGGATCAGGTCCGGGCGCTGGGCTCCGACATCATTCTGGGCAACACCTATCACCTGATGCTCAGGCCGGGCGCGGAGCGTGTCGCGCGGCTCGGCGGCCTACACGAATTCGCGCGCTGGCCGCATCCGATCCTCACCGATTCCGGCGGGTTTCAGGTGATGTCGCTGTCGAAGCTGCGAAAACTGACCGAGCAGGGGGTGACTTTCCGCTCGCATATCGATGGCGCGGCCTACGAGATGTCGCCGGAACGCTCGATCGAGATCCAGGGTTTTCTCGGTTCCGACATCCAGATGCAGCTCGACGAATGCGTCGCGCTGCCCGGCGAGGAGAAGGACATCGAGCGCGCCATGGAGCTATCGCTGCGCTGGGCCGAGCGTTGCAAGACGGCCTTCGGCGACCAGCCGGGCAGGGCGATGTTCGGCATCGTCCAGGGCGGCGACAAGCCGCATCTGCGTGCGCGTTCCGCGCAGGCGTTGAAGGCGATGGATCTGAAGGGCTACGCCGTCGGCGGGCTGGCGGTCGGTGAGCCGCAGGCGGTGATGCTCGACATGCTGGAGATCACCTGTCCGGAACTGCCGGCGGAAAAGCCGCGTTATCTGATGGGCGTCGGCACGCCGGACGACATCCTGAAATCGGTGGCGCGCGGCATCGACATGTTCGACTGCGTGATGCCGACCCGCGCCGGCCGCCATGGCCTCGCCTATACGCGGCGCGGCAAGGTGAACCTGCGCAATGCCCGCCACGCCGACGACCCGCGCCCGCTGGACGAAGAGAGCGACTGCCCGGCGGCCCGCGCCTATTCGCGCGCCTATCTGCACCATCTCGTGCGCTCGCAGGAGGCGCTGGGGGCGATGCTGCTCACCTGGAACAATCTTGCCTACTACCAGAGCCTGATGGGGCAGATCCGCGACGCCATCGAGGCCCGCGCGTTCGCCGAGTGCTCGGCGCTGATCTCGGAACAATGGGCGCGGGGGGACGTGTCGCCGCTCTGATTGGCAAGCTTATCCCGTGAGACCGATTGCGAAATCTCAGGTGCTCAACGTTTTCGACGCCTTCAGGCTCACCCCGGTGATCTTGTAGGTCCCGTCGGGCTGCCGCTCGAGCGTATAGACGGCTTCATAGTCCTTGCCGTCGGGTCCAACGATCAGCACCTGCTGGATGACCGAGGTGGCTCCCATCTCCTCGGATTTGCCGAAGGCGTAGCTCTGCGGCTTGTAGACGGGCTGATAGGCGCCAGTCACCATGCCCATGAAGGTTTCCAGCGTCGGAAAGATTTTCTTGATGCCCGGCGCCGCGTAGCCGTACGCGGCGGCGTTGTCACCGCGTTTGAACGCCTCGATCTGGGCGCCGATAGTGTCTTGCGCCGCCTTGATCTCGGCCTCGCCGGCCAGGGCGTCGGCAGAGAGCAGGGGCAGGAGCAGGAGGGCGAGAAACATGCGGCGCATGGCGGTTGTCCTCTGCGATGCGTTGGCGGGCGCGGCGCATTCGCCCATATTCACAATACGAGGATTCGGGTCGGCTGGTTTCGCGTGGCATCGTCGGTCGGCCATGTTTTTCCGGTCCGATTTGCCCAACGCTTCCGCAAAGCCGCTGCGCAGTCTGCCCGCATCTTGGGCAAAATTCGCCATTTGCCTGTTTCGATCGCGCAACCATCCGATTGCGCTTGCTTTTCTGGATCAACGCATTTGAAATGCAGGCATAGGGGAGTGCGCGCTTGGTTGCGTTCGATGAAATGTCGCCGGAAAAATCCGGTATCCGCAGACCGTATTTCGGCTATGACAGTTGGCTCAAGGAGCAGGACACCGTCCGGCTGACGGAAAAGACGCGCGACGCCGAGCGTGTCTTCCGCAAGACCGGCATCACTTTCGCCGTCTACGGCGAGGCCGAGTCCGCCGAGCGCCTCATTCCATTCGACATCGTGCCGCGCATCATTTCCGGCCAGGAATGGCGCCGCCTGACGCATGGCATCGAACAGCGGGTGCAGGCGCTCAACGCCTTCCTCGACGACATCTACCACCGGCAGGAGATTCTGCGCGCCGGCCGCGTGCCGAAGGAACTCATCGCCAACAACGAGGCGTTCCTGCCCGAGATGATCGGCGTGCGCCCGCCCGGCGGCGTCTACACCCACATCATCGGTGTCGACATCGTGCGCACCGGCGAGGACGAGTTTTTCGTGCTGGAGGACAATGCACGGACGCCTTCCGGCGTCTCCTACATGCTGGAGAACCGGGAGACCATGATGCAGCTCTTTCCGGAGTTGTTCCAGCGCGTGAAAGTGCGGCCGGTCGAGGACTATCCAAAACTGCTGCGCCAGTCGCTTGCCGCGGTGCGCCCGGATGGCGTCAAGGGGACGCCGACCATTGCGGTGCTGACGCCCGGCCTCTACAATTCCGCCTATTTCGAGCATGCGTTCCTCGCCGACCAGATGGGCGTCGAACTGGTCGAGGGCCAGGATCTGCGCGTCGTCGATGGCCACGTTGCGATGCGCACCACCGAAGGCTTCAAGCAGATCGACGTGCTCTACCGCCGCGTCGACGACGCCTTTCTCGACCCGCTCACCTTCAATCCGGACTCGGCGCTGGGCGTACCGGGCATCATGGACGTCTACCGCGCCGGCAACATCACCATCGCCAACGCACCGGGCACCGGCATTGCCGACGACAAGGCGATCTACTCCTACATGCCGGACATCATCGAGTTCTATACCGGCCGCAAGGCGATCCTCGGCAACATACCGACCTGGCGCTGTTCCGAGCCGGACAGCCTGAAATACGTGCTGGAGCACCTGTCAGAACTGGTGGTGAAGGAAGTCCACGGCTCCGGCGGCTACGGCATGCTGGTCGGCCCGACGGCCTCGAAGAAGGAACGCGAGGAGTTCGGCAAGAAACTTGCGGCGCGGCCGTCCAACTACATTGCCCAGCCGACGCTGTCGCTGTCGACCTGCCCGATCCTCACCGAAAAGGGTCTCGCGCCGCGCCATGTCGACCTGCGCCCCTATGTGCTGGTCTCCGACCGCATCCAGATCGTGCCTGGCGGCCTGACGCGCGTGGCGCTGAAGGAAGGTTCGCTGGTGGTCAATTCGTCTCAGGGCGGCGGGACGAAGGATACGTGGGTGTTGGATGATTAGGATGGGCAATAGGCAATAGGCAGTAGGCAGTAGTCCGCATGGGCGAGGTTCGCGAAAATCAGACTCTGGAGAAGGCCATCGAGTCCTATCGGGACTTGCGTGTGTGGAGGGCCGGTATTGAATTGACCGTAGCCTGCTATGCCGAGACAAAGAATTTTCCACAAACTGAAACTTATGGCCTGACTTCGCAGATTAGGCGCGCCAGTACGTCCATTCCGGCCAACATCGCCGAGGGCTACGGACGCGATCAGGCCGGATCCTACGTTGAGTTCCTACGCGTTGCCCAAGGTTCGCTAAAGGAGTTGGAAACGCATGTGATTGTGGCGAAGGAAGTCGGCTATCTGAGTTCGCACCAGGAAGCTCGTTTGCTTCAGAAATCGGATGAGGTCGGGAGGATGCTGCGCGCCCTGATCCGGGGCTTGCAAAGGACTATGTGAATGCTTTTGCCTATCGATCCTTTTTTCCTCTACTGCCTACTGCCTAATGCCTACTGCCCCTTTGCAACCCACAGGACCCCCTGACATGCTTCTGGGTCGCACCGCCAACGGCCTCTACTGGATGAACCGCTATATCGAGCGGGCGGAGAACATGGCTCGGCTGCTCGATGCCGGGCTGCGCATGGCGCTGACCCGCACGGCGAGTTCGGCAGAGGAGTGGAACTCGGTCGTGGTCAGCGCCGGCTGCGAAATTTCCTTCCGCAACCGCCACGCGGACGTCTCTGCGCCGGCGGTGGCCGACTTCCTGCTGCGCGACACGACAAATTCATCGAGCGTGCTGTCGTCGATCGAAACGGCGCGCAGCAACGCCCGCATGGTGCGCACGGCGCTGACCCGCGAGACGTGGGAATCGATCAACGAAGCGTGGATGGCGATCAAGCGTGCGCTGGCGCGGCCGGTCGACGAGCGCGACCTGCCGAGCGTGCTCGACACCATCAAGCGGGAGACCGCGCAGATACGGGGCACGTTCCATGGCACCATGCTGCGCAACGAGATCTTCGATTTTTCGCAGCTCGGCACGCTGATCGAACGCGCCGACAACACCGCACGCATTCTCGACGTCAAATATTACGTGCTGCTGCCGTCCATCCATTGGGTCGGCTCGTCGCTCGACAACTACCAGTGGGAATCGATCCTGCGGTCGGTGTCGGCGCACCGTTCCTATCGCTGGGTCTACGAGGCCGATTACAGGCCGACCAACATCGCCGAATACCTCATTCTCGACGCGCGCATGCCGCGCTCGCTGGCCTTCTGCTACCGCAACCTCGCCGACAGCCTCAAATATCTCGAGGAAGCCTATGGCGTGAAGCACGAGTGTCACGAGACGCTGGCCGCGACCACAGCCAAGCTGAAGGGCTCGACGATCAAGCAGATTTTCGATTCCGGCCTGCATGAATTCCTGACGGGTTTCATCCAGGACAACAACCGCCTCGGCGACGAGGTGGCGCGCAACTACCGTTTCTATTAAAAGCTCATTCGACCGCCCGGGCCGCTTCCGTTCATGCGTCTGAAAATCACGCACCGCACCGAATATCGCTACGACGTCCCCCTGCAATACGGGCTGCAGCGGCTGCGGCTGACGCCGCTCAGCGGCTCGACCCAGGCGATCGTGTCCTGGGCGCTGAAGATCGAGGGCGCGCGCGAGGAACTGCGTTTCGTCGACCAGTTCGGCAACGACACGAGGCTGGTCAGCGTCGAGGGCGATCCGCATGTCGTGTCGGTCGAGGCCGGCGGCATCATCGAATCCTTCGATACGTCCGGCATTACCGGCCAGCACCAGGGTTTTGCGCCGCTATGGCTGTTCCAGCGCCAGACCGCGCTCACTGTGCCGGGCGAGGAGATCGAGCATCTTGCAGCGACGATCCAGCCGGCCAGCGAACTCGACCGGCTGCACGACCTGATGGACGCCATCGCCAGCCGGGTGCACTATGCCGTCGGCGTCACCGACGCGGCCACCACTGCCGAGCAGGCACTGAAACTCGGCAGCGGCGTCTGCCAGGATCATGCCCACATCTTCATCGCCGCCGCCCGCTGCCTCGGCTTTCCCGCGCGCTATGTCAGCGGTTACCTGTTGATGGACGGCACGGTGAACCAGGTCGCCAGCCACGCCTGGGCGGAGGCGCATGTCAGCGCGCTCGGCTGGGTCGCCTTCGACGCCGCCAACCGCATTTCGCCGGACGAACGCTACGTCCGCCTCGCGGTGGGCCGCGATTATCGCGAGGCCACGCCAGTTTCCGGCATTAGGCTGGGACAGGCGTCGGAAGCGCTTGCGGTCCAGATCACGGTAGAGCAGTAATCCGCGACCTGTTTGAATTTTGGGCAGCGCGAGATTCGGGCTAAAAGCCGAGCGTGTCTCTCGATATGCCCGAGCGGAATTGTTTCGATGACCTATTGTGTCGGCCTCAAGATCGATCGCGGGCTCGTGTTTATGTCGGACACGCGCACCAATGCCGGCATCGATTCGATCTCCACCTTCCGCAAGATGCATGTGTGGGAAAAACCGGGCGAACGTGTCGTCGTGCTGATGTCGGCCGGCAATCTCGCCACCACGCAGAATGTCGTCAGCCTGCTCAACGGCCGCGCCAAACCGCTGGAGGAGCGCAAGCCGGCGGTGCTGGAGACGCCCTCCATGTACCAGACGGCGCGCCTCATCGGCGACACGGTCAAGGAGGTCATCCTCGGTTCCTCGCCGACCGGCCAGAAGGCCGATAGCTATTTCAACGCCTCCTTCATCCTCGGCGGCCAGATACGCGGTTCGGTGCCGCGCCTGTTCATGATCTACCCCGAGGGCAATTTCATCGAATCGACCGACGACACGCCGTTCTTCCAGGTCGGTGAGACCAAATACGGCAAGCCGATCATCGTCAGGACCTACGACCGCGAAATGAGTTTTGCGGAAGCGGTGAAGTTGCTGATCGTCTCGTTCGATTCGACGCTGAAATCCAACCTCTCGGTCGGCCTGCCGCTCGACCTTCTGTTCTACGAGACGGACGCTTTTCGCGTCGGCGTGCAGAAGCGCATCGGCCAGGACGATCCCTATTATCGAACGGTTTCCGACGGTTGGTCGAACGCGCTGAAGAACGCCTTCAAGAGCCTGCCGGATTTTCCGGAGACTTGAGCGCGGCGCTGCTCATCGGCTCTTGCGGCCGAACACATGCCAATACCTCGGATTTGGTGCGCCTCACCAAATCCGAACGCCGCAAAATCGAATTGCTCTAAAAGATCACGAAATCCGCGTTGGTCAGCGCCAGCCCGGTGGAAACGATCGCGAACCGAACAGCGACCGACGAGCCGCTTCCATCGGCGTCATAGCTCAGCGATCCGGTCATAGAGGATACGATGGTCGGCTGTGGTCGCTGTCGCGCCGATGTGGAAGGCGCCGGCGGCAAGCGTTCCAACCGGTCCGGCAGCAGCGAAGATGCGGTCATCCAGCCGGATCGTGTCGTCTGCCACGGCGACATCTGTGATCTCGTCGATATTGCTTATTTCGATATAATAGTCGTCGAAGAGAGTGGAACTGAACACGAAACTGTCCGCTCCATCTCCGCCAATCAATGTATCGTGGCCACCATAACCCCTCAGGGTGTCGTTGCCCGCGCCGCCGTCGATGACATTGTCTTGCTGGGTGCCGGCAAGCGAGTCATTGAAGCCTGTGCCCAGAAGATTGTCGATCGCGTAAAACACGTCTCCGAAGGCTTCGCCCGTGTTGTTGGCCGTATTCTCCAGGCTTACGTTCACTCCGGCTGCCGCGCTGGCATAGGACGCGGTATCGTAGCCGCCCGAGCCGGCGCCAGGGGTGCCAGGCCAGCCAAGTATGTATAGGCCGCTTAGCGTGTCCGCGCCCGCTCCACCGATCAGCATGTCGCTGCCTTCACCGCCAAGCAGCGTGTCTGCGCCCGCTCCGCCGATTAGCATATTGCCATAATTGGACCCGCGCAGCACCTCGATCGAATTGTAGGTATCTCCCGCCGCCAGGCCGGTGTTGGCTGCTGGATTGGCAACGCTCAAGATCAAAGCAGTCGTGGCGTCCGAATAGTCCGCGGTATCAACTCCGGCGCCGCCACTCAAATAGTCGGCTCCAGCGCCGCCCTGGAGTGTGTCGTTATTTTCGCCGCCGAAGAGATTGTCGTTACCCTTGCCCCCCTTGAGCAGATCGTCGCCGGCGTAACCCCTGAGCGAATCCATTTTGTCGCCGCCGTCGACAAAATCGACGCCGTCCCCCCCGTCATATGCCCACCCCAGGCCATTGAAATACGAGCTGAACGGCGTGATGTTGCCGGCCAGCAATTGCGCGATCATCGACGCGTTGGCGTTGACGTCGATCGCCAGGCCGGAAAGCTCAAGCACCAACGGCCCGGCAGGCGGATAGCTGCCGCCGAGCACTGCTCCTTCGAGACGATCTTGATCGATGTGATGGTCCCGCCATTCGGCTGCCCACCGCCATAGGTCAGGCCGGAGCCCTCGAAGACGAGGCTTTGCTGCCGCAATGTGAACTGGCCGGGGTCGTCCTCCGTCGAGGTGCCCCATACGAAACCACTGACCGCGGCGTGGATGAGGGTGCTGCCGGCGGCCTCCGCAGCCCGGTCAAGCTGTTGTAATATCGTATTGTTCCAGCCGTAGAAATAGGGGAGGCCGTCGGTGGATACATGCTGAGTCGCGAGCGGCATCTTTCTGTCCCTCCGGATATTCTTTCCTTGTCGGTCAAAAAGAGCACATTTTTCAAGAAGTTTCCACTGCAGATTGTATCCATTTGCGCCGATTACCAGACGATTTGCCGACTGGCAGTATCCAGCCGATTTTGCAGTGTCTCTTCAGGTGTTGTGGAGAGCAGTGCCTTTTTGTGCACAAGCCGGCAGGATTTTCCAATTGTCCGATAACAAGTGGTGGCGAGCGATGAACTGGCTCGCGCGTGGGACTTTATCCCTTCAGCATTTCTGCTGCCTGTGGTGCAAAATAGGTCAAAATGCCGTCGCAGCCGGCGCGCTTGAAGGCTGTGAGCGATTCCAGCATGGCTTTCTCGCCGTCGATCCAGCCATTGGCGGCCGCTGCCTCGATCATCGAATATTCGCCCGACACCTGATAGGCGAAGGTCGGCATGGCGAACTCGTCCTTCAGCCGGCGGATGATGTCGAGATAGGGCAGGCCGGGCTTCACCATCAGCATGTCGGCGCCTTCGGCAAGATCCTGCTCGGCCTCGCGAACCGCCTCGTCGGAATTGGCGTGGTCGAGATAGTAGGTCTTCTTGTCGCCCTTCAGCAGGCCCTTTGTGCCGATCGCCTCGCGGTACGGGCCGTAGAAGGCCGAGGCGAATTTGGTCGCATAGGACATGATGGCGACGTCCTGGTAGCCGGCTGCATCGAGGGCGTCACGGATCGCGCCGACGCGGCCGTCCATCATGTCGGACGGCGCGATGATGTCGGCGCCGGCCTCAGCCTGAAGCACGGCGGCGGCGGCGACCTGGGCGACCGTCTCGTCATTGACGATGATGCCCTCGCGCAAAATGCCGTCATGGCCGTGGCTGGTGAAGGGATCGAGCGCAACGTCGGTGATGACGCCGATCTCCGGCACGGCTTTCTTGAGGGCGCGAGTGGCGCGGTTGATCAGATTGTCCGGGTCGAGGATCGCCGAGCCGGTCTGGTCACGCAGCGACAGCTCGACATTCGGGAAGGTCGCCAGCGCCGGAATGCCGAGTTTTGCGGCGCGTTCGGCTTCCTTGACGGCGATATCGATCGACATGCGGAAGACGCCGGGCATGGCGGGAATGTCCTCGCGGCGGTTCTCGCCGTCGATGATGAAGATAGGCCAGATCAAATCGTCGACCGTCAGCCGATTCTCCTGCACCAAGCGGCGCGACCAGTCGGCCTTGCGCATGCGGCGAAGACGCCGGCTCTGGGTGATCTCGTCGACGCTGCGGGTGCCGGCGGGGAGGGCGTGTTTGTTCATGGCGATATCTCCAAGGCGGCCTCATAGCATGGGCGACGACGCCGACCAATGCGACCGCTTGCGCGCTAGACGCACCTATTGCGGCTTGCCGTTGCCCGAAAGGATCTGCAGCGTTCCGGCCATCGCCTTGCGGAATGCGTCGTCGAAACTGATGCCGCGCTGCGTCCATTCGTAGACCTTGCCTTCATGGCCCATGCGCCAGTCGGCGATCCAGCCGCGTTCTTCCTCGCTCCAGGTCAGCGCGCCGGTCAATGCCAGCGCGCCGTCGTAGCGGGCGGCGATGGCGTCGAGGTCGGCCAGATCGACCTTCGGCAGGGTGTTGGCGTTGAGCGCGGCACTCGAAAGCGTCGCGGCGTCAGGCAGGTCGGCGGGCAATGCCAACGGTTCCCCGGCCGCTGCCAGCGACTGGCGCATGTAATTGCCGTCGCCGCCGTTGCGCGACACCACGAAGGAACGCGCGACCTGCTTTACCGCCAGGAAGACCATGATGCGCGGACGTTCCGCCAGCCAGGGCTTGTGCCCGATCTTTTCCAGGAAAGCGTCGATGCGGGCACGGTCGAAGGTGCAGGTGAGATCGTGCGGCCGGTCGTAGGTTCCCTGCTCATCGTGGATGGGAACGTCCTCCATGCGGTCGCGGTAGCGGAAGTCGCGGATGAACGATCCGGCCTGCGGTAGCGCCGCTTCCACGGCTCGGTCGCCGGGGAGAGTCGGGTCGCCGCTGACTTTTACCAGCACCTTGCGAAAGCACTCCTCCAGGCCCGGTTTCCGGTTGGTTTCGCCGGTGCCGGTGACGATTGCGCGGGTGGTATAGAGCGAGGTCAGGTCGAGCGCGTGCAACGGACCGCCGGCGCAAAATGTTGCGGCAAGCGTTGCAAGGAACAGGAACGCGCGCGCTGCCCGCATGTGAGCCTCATTCAATGTCCCGCCGCGGCGCTTGTCGCATGATCCGGCTGCAAACGGCAACCCGATCCGGCGCGATCGGGGATTGCATCGGATACGGTCGGCATGGCCGGCGGTTCGGCTGCCGTTGACGTGCCGGTCCGCCATCCTTAGCACTGGTTCTCCGATGAAAACGGGAGAGAATCGGGACAGGCATGGATTTTGGCGGAGGAGACGAGATCGGGTTCGAGCGCATCGGCGTTGCCGGCGTGATCACCCTGACGCGGCCGAAGGCGCTGAACGCCGTCACGCACAAAATGATTCTTGCGCTGTCGAAGGCATTTGCAGCCTGGGAGCGGGACAAGGACGTCGCCCTGGTGGTGATCAAGGCCGAGGGCAGGGCATTTTCCGCAGGCGGCGATATTGCCGATGCCTACCGCGCCATGCGGGCGGGAACCCGGCCCGTGCAGTTCTTCGCCGACGAATACCGGCTGAACGCCGCACTTGCGCGCTTTCCAAAACCCTGCGTCCCGCTGATCGACGGCATCGTCATGGGCGGCGGCGTCGGCATCTCCTGCCACGGTTCGCACCGGGTGATGACCGAGAAGGCGCTGTTCGCCATGCCGGAAGTCGGCATCGGCTTCTTTCCGGATGTCGGCGGCAGTTTCCTGCTGTCGCGGCTGAAGGGCAGCTACGGCATGTATCTCGGCCTGACCGGCGCGCGCATCCGTTCGGGCGACGCACTGAGGGCCGGCATCGCCACGCATGCGGTCGAGTCGGCTGCGCTCGGCGACGTGTTCGACCAATTGTGCAAGGGCGTCGCGCCCGACAAATGCCTGAAAGGCTTCGCCAGCGCGCCGCAGGCCGAGACCGACGAGGGCGCGCTGTTTTCGATCGCAAAACTGTTTTCGCGCGAAAAGCTCGGCGACCTGCTGATTGGACTACAGCAAGCGCGCGAGGCCGGCGAGAGGGTGGCCGAGACCGCATTGAAGGCGATCGGCAAGGCGTCGCCGACCAGTGTTGCCGTGACGTTCCGCGAGATCAACACCGGCGCGATGCTCGACATGGACGAGTGCATGCGCATGGAGTTCCGCATATTGAACCGCATGGTCGCCGGCCACGATTTTCCCGAAGGCATCCGTGCCGCGATCATCGACAAGGACGGCGCGCCGAAATGGAACCCGCCGGCGCTTGCCGCTGTCAGCGACGCCGCCGTGGAAGCGTATTTCGCGCCATTGCCGGGTGGAGATCTCGCCCTGTGAGCGACGTTTCGAGCCGGCCTCAGGCTTTCGGCCCGACGGCGGTCGAAACCCTGTTCGCCTGGTTCCAGCGCATCATTGCCGTCTATTGCCTGATGTTCGGCGTGCTCTATTGGGTTCGGCTGCTCGGCTATTACGACTCCCCGCTATGGCGCCTGGACCTGATGCCGGTGCACTGGCAGGTCGTCACGGTGACGCTGGCGGTGTTTTTTCCCTTCGCCGCGGCCGGCCTGTGGATGCTGGCGTCCTGGGGGCCGGTGATCTGGTTCCTCTGCGCGGCCACCGAGATCGTCATGTATGCCGGTTTCCCCGATCTGTTTGGCAGGCACTACGCGGTCGTCGCCTCGCACGCCTTCGCCGCGTGCCTCTACGTGACCTTCCGGCTGGTCATCTATTTCCAGAAGCGCTCCGTCCCTCAATAGCCGGTGTTTTCGGCTTGAATCCGGGTTTTCCAGCTCTTTCCGCGCCGGATCGATAAGCCTTTAGGTTAATTTTCTGGTTGCGGCTGGATATTTGTTAACCCTCTGCTGAAACCTATTGCCGGTAACGCCTTGTTAAGGCTGGCGTTTAAGTCGAATTTTATGTGTATTCGATAGGGTCGCGACCAAGGTGAGAAAAACAAAACATCACCCGGCGACAAACGAGAGGCGAATACAATGATCAACCCGCGTTCAGCGGCCAAAGCCGCTACTGTATCCGACGATCGCCGTGAGGCAATCCGCTCCCTATACATGGAATCACTTCAGCTCGTCGAGCGGCTGCACCGCCGTCTGCTTGACGTGATCAAGGACGAGTTCGACCGCAACGGCCGCAGCGACATCAACGCCATCCAGGCGCTGCTGCTGTTCAACATCGGCAATTCCGAGCTGACCGCCGGCGAGTTGCGTTCGCGTGGCTACTATCTCGGCTCGAACGTCTCGTACAATCTGAAGAAGCTGGTCGACCTCGGCTTCATCAACCACCAGCGCTCGCGCATCGACCGCCGCTCGGTGCGGGTCAGCCTGACGCCGAAGGGTGCGGCGATTGCCGAAGTGGTGGCCGGGCTTTACGAGCGCCATGTCGGCTCGATCGAGCAGGTCGGCGGCATCAATACCGAGGAATTCAAGCAGATGAACCGCGCGCTGCAGCGGCTCGACCGCTTCTGGAACGACACGATCGCCTACCGCATGTGATTGTTTTTAATGCGGCATGGTGGGCGCACAGAGGCCCCGGGCGCAGCGGTGCGGCAAGATGCACGCGGGGGCACGGGGTTGCGTGTCCACCGCGTGCGCCCATGCCGTTCGGAACGCGCAGAGCGTCTGGCGGAATGGCCTCCCCCAGGAGCCTCTCCAGCGCGGCGATTTCTCTTCCGGCGACCATGCTGCATAACGTCACGATACTGACAGGGAATCGACAGGACGACCCGACCTGTTATTGGTATCCGTCCAGCAATCCGAAGCCGTGGTCTTTTCCTGTGCCGGAGTGACCTTTGAACACAGACGAGCAAATCGCCATCCTCACCAATCTGGTCAACGATTTCATCATCACCGCAGGCGCCGTGGTTGAGGCAGGCCGGCCCACACAAGCGCAGTTGAACAGATTGCGCCAGACGTTGGCGGACGCGACAACGGTGATGAATGAGAGCCCGTTTCACATATCGGACGAGTCCGACGATCCTGATCTTGCGTAGATCGAAATTTCAGCCTCCGGCTCGGATCGGTCCCGCAAAGGGCCGGCCCGTGTTTCCGCTGCAACACGGGGCAGGTGTCGCCGGTTGCTCCGGCCCTCGGCCACGCTGCCGCCATATTCCGATGAAATCCCAAAGCTTCGGGGGACTGCCGAGAGAGGCGGTCATCACGCGGAATTGTGTCGGGGTTGCCGGAATTGAGGTGACGCTTCGTCATGGTTGGTCAATTGTTAACGTTGACCGATCTAATCTCCGGACGCGTTAAGTCCGTGGTCGAAAGTAGGAAAAAGCTGGGAATGTCCATTACCACAAGCCGTCGCTCGTTTCTCACCGGCACTGCGGCCGTCGCGGCCTCGCTCGTCGCCGGCAGCGCTTTCGCCGAAGACGTGGACGCGGTCGGCGACGTTCTGAAATCGACGCGCCGCGGCAACTGGGACGACGAGTTCGACGCAAAGGCAACCGGCGGCGCCAAGGTCTCGTCGCGCACTCCGATCTTCAGCCAGCAGACGGTTTCTTATATCGAGGCGGCGATCGGCCAGTACCAGGGCATCGTCGCCGCCGGCGGCTGGCCGGTGGTCCCGGCCGACAAGAAGCTCAAGCTGGGTGTCTCCGATCCCGATGTCGAGGTGTTGCGCAAGCGCCTTATGGTTTCGGGCGACCTTTCGCCCAACGCCGGCATCTCGCCGTCCTTCGACACCTATGTCGATGCGGCCGTCAAGCGCTTCCAGGCACGGCACGGCCTGCCGGCCGACGGCGTGATGGGCCAGTACAGCTTCAAGGCGATGAATGTTTCGGCGCAGGTTCGCCTCGGCCAGCTCGAGACCAATCTTGTGCGCCTGCGCTCGATGTCCGGGTTCCTCGGCGAACGTTATGTGATGGTCAACGTTCCGGCCGCGCAGATCGAGGCAGTCGAAGGCGACCGCGTCGTGTCGCGGCACACGGCAATCGTCGGCAAGATCGACCGCCAGACGCCGATCCTCAACTCCAAGATCAACGAGATTATCGTCAATCCCTACTGGAACGCGCCGGAATCGATCGTCCGCAAGGACATCATCCCGCTGATGCGCAAGAATCCGAAATATCTGGTCGAGAACCATATCCGCATGTTCGGGCCGGACGGCGAGATCGACCCGACGACCATCGACTGGTCGACCGAGGACGCGGCAAAGTTCCGCTTCCGTCAGGATCCTGGTGCGATCAACGCCATGGCCTCGGTGAAGATCAACTTCCCGAGCCCGGAAAACGTCTACATGCACGACACGCCCTCGCAGGGCCTGTTCAACAAGCTGATGCGATTCGATTCGTCGGGCTGCGTGCGCGTCCAGAACGTTCGCGACCTGGTCGTCTGGATCCTGCGCGACACGCCTGGCTGGAACCGGCAGCACCTCGAGGCGACGATCAAGGGCGGCGAAAATACGCCGATCCAGGTGGTCAACCCTGTCCCGGTCTATTTCACCTACATCTCCGCCTGGTCGACGGGCGAGGGCGTCGTCCACCTGCGCGACGACATCTATGCGCGCGACGGCGTCGACGAGCTGCAGATTACGTCGTCGCTGTAAGATATTCAAAATTCAAGGAAAAGGCCGCTCGAAAGGGCGGCCTTTTTTGATGTTCCGTTGCTGGCTGCTTGCTTTACCGAAGCCGCGTATCTTCATGCGCGGCTCGCGGCTTAATGTTTCATCGTATCCTTCGGACGGTAGCGCCCGTCCGGCATTTTCCTGAACATTTCCCGCACCTGAGGATGGCGGACGGGTTCGCCTGATTCGTCCTCCAGCAGGTTCTGTTCGGAGACGTAGGCAATGTATTCGGTCTCCGAATTCTCGGCGAGCAGATGATAGAAGGGCTGGTCCTTGCGTGGCCGGACCTGTGCGGGAATAGCCTGGTACCATTCCTCGCTGTTGTTGAATTCCGGGTCGATGTCGAAGATGACGCCCCGGAACGGAAAGTGCCGGTGGCGCACCACCTGGCCGATTCCGAATTTTGCCGCCTTCATATTGATCATCTTACGCACCCTGTATCCATATTTGGCGCAAGCGGCCGGCAATTTCAATCCGTCGGGTTGACGCCTTGTCGATCAACGGGTTAGCGCGGCGTCATGTACGACGTCATCGGTCTCGTCATCCCGTTCTTCGGACTCATCTTCGTCGGCTTCTTCGTCGCGCGGCTGACCCGGCAGCCGCTGGAAGCACTCGGCTGGATGAACACCTTCATCATCTATGTCGCGCTGCCGGCGCTTTTCTTCCAGCTTCTGGCCAAGACGCCAATCGAGCAACTGACCGCCTGGGGGTTCATATTCGGCGCGGTCCTTTCGACTTATGCCATTTTCTCGCTGATGTTCATCGGCTCGATGATCGCCTCGCGCGGCGACATCGCCCAGTCGATGCTGCGTGGCCTCGCGGCCGCCTACGGCAATATCGGCTATATGGGGCCAGGCATCGCCTTGCTGGCGCTCGGCGAGGAGGCGGCGGTGCCGGTGGCGCTGATTTTCTGCTTCGAAAACATCATGCATTTCGCCGTGGCGCCGATGATGATGGCGCTGGCTGGGGGCAGGGGCGAGCCGCCTATGCGGCTTGCGCTCGGCGTGGTCCGCAAGATCGTGCTGCATCCCTTTATTATCGCCACGGCCATCGGCGTTACCGCCGCGGCATTCGAATTCCGCCCGCCCATGCCGATAGAGCGCCTGCTGGATTACCTGGCGCGTGCCGCGGCGCCCTGTGCCTTGTTCGCCATGGGCGTGACGCTGGCGCTCAGGCCGCTGCGGCGCATGCCGGTCGAACTCGCGCCGATCGCCATCCTGAAGCTCATTGTGCATCCGGCGCTCTGCTACGTGGTGCTGAGCTGGATCGGCGACTACCCGCATGGCTGGCTCTATACCGCCGTGCTGCTGGCCTCGCTGCCGACGGCCACCAACGTCTTCGTCATCGCCCAGCAATATGGCGTCTGGGTCGAGCGCGCCTCGGCGAGCGTGCTGATAACCACCTGCCTTTCAGTGCTGACGGTGACCGGGCTTCTCTACCTCATCACCACCGGCGCCCTACCTGCGGACCTGTTCCCGAACCGTTGAGAAGAATGCCGAAAAACCGCTGCCCGGCCTCAGCCCTTCGCGCATGAACAGAGCGCGCAGCGGTGCGAATGCGCCAAGCGCGCCGAGTCCCGCGCTCCGCGCAAGCTGCGCCGGCAGCAGATCGGACAGCAGCGAGCGGTTGAGCAGGCTCACCGCGCCGGTGCGGGCCAGAATGTCCGGGCGGCGCTTCGCATCATAGGTTGCCAGTGCCTTTGCAGCACCGGGATCGTCGCGGTTGTTCGACGCGATTTCAACAAGTTGCTGAATATCCCTGACACCTAAGTTTAGCCCTTGGGCGCCGATCGGCGGAAACATATGCGCCGCCTCGCCGACCAGCGCGACGCGGTTTTTGGCGAATGCCGCCGGCAGGCTGGCCGACAGCGGATAGATCTGGCAGGCCGAATCGACCGTCACCTTGCCGAGCATCGATTGCATGCGCGCCTCGACAATGCGCGAAAGCTCCTCCTCCGGCAGGCCGGCCAGCCGCTCGGCCTCCTTTGGCGGCATGACCCAGACCAGGCTGGAGCGGTCGCACGGAAGCGGCACCTGCGTGAATGGGCCGCTCTCGGTGTGGAATTCAGTGGATGCAAAGGCGTGGCCGCGTGTGTGGGCGAAACTCAGCACCAGCGCCGATTGCGGATAGGTTTTTGTCGAGACGCGTATGCCCACCGCCGTGCGGGCCGGTGAGTTGCGGCCGTCCGCGGCAACCGCGAGCTTCGCGGCAACCGCCGAACCGTCGGCGAGCCGCGCGGCGACCTGCGCTTCGCCAATATCCCATCCGTTCACCAGCGATTCGTGCCAGCGAATATCGGAAGATTGTCGGACGGCCGACTCCAGCGCGCTGTTCAGCACCTGGTTCGGGATGTTCAGCCCGAAATGCGGCTCGCCGATCTCGCCGGCATGGAAGGTAACCACGGGACTGCGCACCAGCCTGTGCGTTCCATCGACGATCCGCATGATGCGCAGCGGTGCCGCCTCGGGCTCGATCTCGGAGAGCACCCCGACGCTGTCGAGGACGGCCAGCGCCGGCGCCATCAGCGCCGTCGTCCGCCCGTCGGCCCTGTTGGAAGTGGGTCCGGCCAATCCCACCGAAAACCCGGCACGTGAAAAGGCGAGGGCGGCGAGCATGCCTGCCGGCCCGGTTCCCGCCACGATGACATCGCTGCGTTCGGTCATGCGTCCGTTATCCGGTTGCAACTGCCTACCGGTATATGGTCCGGTGCGGTTCCGATCAACGCGGCGGTTTGGCCGCCGGCAGCTTATGAGCAGTGACAATTTCGATTTTCAGGCGCTGAGCCGCACCGGACGTGCTACGGGACGTCTGTCGGCGCGCCCGGCGCCTGCCGTCTGGATCGTGCTGGCCGCTGCGATCGCGCTTGCTTGGGTCGGGCTGGCGACGCTCGCGCTGCGCGCCGTCGAGACGCGGTCGCCGGGCGAAAGTCTTGCTGGCGACGGGTTGCTGGATGGCGTTGTGTCCTTGCCGATGCCGGCGTTCCTGGACTCGCTCTTGGCGCTCTGCCTCAACCCGGTTGTAGCGGCAGGATCCACGCCCGGGCTGTTCCTGCTCACCACGGCGATGTGGTTCCTCATGGCGGTGGCGATGATGCTGCCATCGGCGGCGCCGATGGTGAAGACCTATTGCGAAATAGCCGACACGGCGGCCGCGAAAGGTGAACAAGCGGTCCACCCGCTGGTGCTGGTCGCCGGCTATCTCTCCGTCTGGCTGGCGGCGGCGGTCGGTTTGGCCACGCTCGACCTGATGTTTCGCTCGGTGTTTTCCGCCGCGCCGCTCGCCTCGGCATCGCCGGGGATCGCCGCCGCACTGCTGGCCATTGCTGGCTTCTACCAATTCAGCGCGTTGAAAGAAGCCTGCCTGAAGAAATGCCGGATGCCGTTTCCGATCCTGTTCGCGCGCTGGAGCACGAGGCCCGCCGCGATCTTCCGGCTCGGCCTCGATGAGGGCGTCTGGTGCCTCGGCTGCTGCTGGGCGCTGATGCTGGTGATGTTTGCCGTGGGCACCATGAACCTGTTCTGGATGGTGCTGCTGGCGCTTTTCGCCGTTGTGGAAAAGCAGGCGCCGAGCCGGCTGGTCGGCAGGCTGGCCGGAACGATCCTGCTTGTATGGGCCGGCGCGCTGCTGTTTACTGGCGCGTGAGAATCCAGGGGAGCGAGATGGCCGAGCCGAGCTGGGCAATGAAGGGAGAGCTGGTACTCTCCTGCAATTGCACCGTCTTCTGCCCTTGCGTGCTGTCGCTCGGGTCGCATCCGCCGACGGAAGGTTATTGCCAAACCTGGGCGGGTTTTCGCATCGACGCCGGCCATTTCGGCGAGGTCGATTTGTCCGGCCTGAACCTCGGCCTGATCATGGAAATCCCCGGTTATATGAGCCGCGGCAACTGGACCGCCGGCCTGTTCGTCGACAAGCGCGCCTCGATCTACGCGCAGAAGGCGTTCGCCAAGATTTTTTCCGGCAAGGCGGGCGGCACGACCTCGCTGCTGTCGATCCTCGTCGGAAAGTTCCTCGGCGTCGAGCAGGCGCCGATCACCTATGAGACGCAGGACCGTACCCGCATCTTCCAGATACCGAAGATCATCGACGGCGCGGTGACGCCGATCCCCGGCAAGGAGCGTGGCAAGGACACGGTGATCACCAATTCCGAATACTGGATCGCGCCGGAGATCATCGTCGCCAAGGCCGATAAGAGCCGCATGCGCGCCTTCGGCCGCAACTGGAATTTCGCCGGGCGCTCGGCCGAGATATGCAAGCTGGATTGGCACGGACCGTGACCGGCAAGCCGCTTTCCCAGCGCATTCCGAAACCGAAGAAAAAGGTGACGTGGCCGCAGGCGCGGGCGTTTTCCGTTCACCTGCTGACGGCGTCCGGCTCGTTTCTGGCGTTCCTGTCGCTGGTCGCGGCCAGCGAGGAGCGCTGGACGGCGATGTTCTGGTGGCTGGGGCTGGCGCTGTTCGTCGACGGCATAGACGGGCCAATCGCCCGCAAGCTGGAGGTCAAGGAGATCCTGCCGACCTGGTCCGGCGAACTCCTCGACAACATCATCGACTACGTGACCTATGTGCTGATCCCGGCCTTCGCCCTTTACCAGCGCGGGCTTATGGGCGAGGGGCTGTCGTTCCTGTCGGCGGCCATCATCGTGGTGTCGAGCGCCATCTACTACGCCGACACGGGCATGAAGACGAAGGAGAACTTCTTCAAGGGGTTCCCGGTCGTCTGGAACATGATCGTGTTCACGCTGTTTGTCATCGAGCCCGGCCCGTGGACGTCCTTCGCCGTCGTGGTGATCGCCGGCATCATGACCTTCGTACCGGTCTATTTCATCCATCCGGTGCGGGTCGTGCGGTTGCGGCCGATCAATCTCGGCATGACGCTGCTGTGGTGCGCCTTCGGTGCGCTGGCGCTTCTGGAGGCAGCCCTTGCCGCCTGGTACAACAAGATCGGGCTGCTGACGGAGAATGTCAGCTTCTTCACCAAGGTCGGCATCTCGGTGACCGGCATCTATCTGTTCTCGATCGGCATCGTCATGCAATTCTTCCCCGCCCTCGGGGCGAAGAAGGGATAGTGTAGGGGACGGTTTACTTTTTGCCCCTTCCGACTACCTTGGACGGCGATGTCCTTGGGGGGCAAAAAGTAAACTGTCCCCGGCACTTACCTCCGGAGTTCCCATGTCCAAAGCAGTCCGCATCCACGCCCATGGCGGTCCCGAAGTCCTGACCTATGAGGACGCCGATCCCGGCAAGCCCGGTCCGGGGCAGGTGCTTGTCGCCCATAAGGCAATCGGACTGAATTTCATCGACGTCTACTACCGCACCGGCCTCTATCCGCCGCCCAATGGTCTTCCGCTGACGCCCGGTGGCGAGGCGGCGGGTGTAGTCAAGGAGATCGGTGAGGGTGTCCAAGGATTGAAGGTCGGCGACCGCGTTGCCTACACAACGCCGCTCGGCGCCTACGCGGAAGAACGCGTCATCGCCGCGGATCGGCTGGTGAAGGTTCCGGATGGTGTGACTGACGAGCAGGCGGCGGCCGCGATGCTGAAGGGGCTGACGGCGGAATACCTTTTGCGTCGCACTTTCGCGGTGAAGCCGGGCGACACGATCCTGTTCCATGCGGCGGCCGGCGGCGTCGGCCTGATCGCCGGGCAATGGGCGAAACATCTCGGCGCCACCGTCATCGGCACGGCCGGATCCGCCGACAAGGTGGCCTTGGCCAAAAAGCACGGCTACGACCACGTGATCGACTACCGCGACAGCGACTTTGTCGCTGCGGTGAAGGACATCACTGGCGGAAAACTCTGCGATGTCGTCTACGATTCGGTCGGCAAGGACACGTTTCCCGGCTCGCTCGACTGCCTGAAGCCGCGCGGCATGTTTGTCAGTTTTGGCCAGTCGTCGGGACCGATTCCACCTTTCGCCATGAGCATCCTGTCGCAAAAAGGCTCGCTCTACGCGACACGGCCGACGCTGTTCACCTACATTGCCAAGCGGCAAGAACTGGAAGCGGCGGCCGCTGCGCTGTTCGGTGTCATCGCCGACGGCACGGTAGAGATCGTCGTCAACCAGCGCCACAAGCTGGCGGATGCCGCCCGCGCCCATGCCGATCTGGAAGCCCGCAAGACCACCGGCATGACCGTGCTGATCCCCTGATTTTCTTGAAGCACTTTCAAGAGCCGTACGCTTTGCGTTCGCGCCGCGTCCGTCCTACGATGGTCTCGGGAACATAAAACACAGCTGGCAAACAGACTGGGGGCACCGTGAGTGCACAGAACGGCGGGCAAGCCGCGCCTTTGCTTGAGGTGCGTGGCCTCACAAAAATATTCGGCGCGCTGAAAGCGTGCGACCATGTCGACCTGACGGTCGGCAAGGGCGAGATCCATTCGCTGCTCGGCGAGAACGGCGCGGGAAAATCGACCCTTGTGAAAATGCTGTTCGGCTCGCTGGAACCCAATGCCGGCGAGATCCGCTGGCAGGGCCAGCCGGTACGCATCGCCAGCCCGAGTGCCGCAAGAAAACTTGGCATCGGCATGGTTTTCCAGCATTTTTCGCTGTTCGACGCGCTGACAGCCGCCGAGAACATCGCGCTCTCGCTGGACGACAACACGCCGATCTCCACCATCGCCGCCAAGGCACAGGCGCTGTCGCACGCCTATGGCCTGCCGCTCGATCCTTATTCGCTGGTTGGCGACCTTTCGGTTGGCGAACGCCAGCGCATCGAGATCATCCGCTGCCTGCTGCAGACGCCGAGGCTGATCATCCTCGACGAGCCGACCTCGGTGCTGACGCCGCAGGAGGCCGACAAGCTGTTCGAGACACTCGACCGGTTGCGCGCCGAGGGCAAGTCGATCCTCTACATTTCGCACCGCCTGGAAGAGGTGAAGCGTATGTGCGATGCGGCAACCGTGCTGCGCCACGGTAAGGTGGTCGGCCATTGCGACCCGCGCAAGGAGACCGCTTCGTCGCTGGCCCGCATGATGGTCGGCAACGAGGTGCAGGCGGTCGTGCGCCAGCCTGTTGCCGGCATGGACAAGGCCGCGGCGCTGCTGGAGATCAGGAGCCTGTCGCGGAACCCGGCGACGCCATTCTCGATCCCGCTGCGCGGCATCAGCCTGAATGTGCGCGCCGGCGAGGTGATCGGCATCGCCGGTGTTGCCGGCAACGGGCAGGGTGAGTTTTTCGAGGCGGTCTCCGGCGAGGCGATGCAGGCGGATGCCGGAACGATCCGCATTCGCGGCAAGGATGCCGGGCGCCTGTCGATCACCGGGCGCCGGTTGTTGGGTGCGGCCTTCGTGCCGGAGGAACGGCTGGGACATGGCGCGGCGCCGCGCATGAAGCTCTCGGAAAACCTGCTGCTGTCGCGCTACGCAACTGATCACAAGGCCTTCGTTGGAGCAGGCGGCATGGTGAAGACCGGCGCGGTCGATGCGGCCGCGCAGCGCATAATAGAGGTGATGGACGTGCGCAAGAGCGCCCGCGACCCCGAGGCTGCGGCGCTATCGGGTGGCAATCTGCAGAAATTCATCATTGGCCGCGAGTTGGACCGCAGGCCATCGGTGATGGTCGTCAACCAGCCGACCTGGGGCGTCGACGCGGGTGCCGCGGCAAAGATCCGCCAGGCGCTGATCGAACTGGCCCGCTCCGGCTCGGCGGTGCTGGTGATCAGCCAGGACCTCGACGAGCTGTTTGAAATCTCCGACGCCATTGCGGTGATGCACAACGGCGAATTGTCGAAGCCGCTGCCGATCGCCGAGGCGACGTTCGAGAAGATCGGCCTGCTGATGGGCGGGGCCGAACCCGGCCATGCCGCCGTTGGGATGGAGACAGCCTGATGCGTGTCGAACTCGTCAAAAGGCCTCAGCAATCCGCGCTGTTTTCGGCGCTGTCGCCCTTCATCGCGCTGGTGCTGACACTGATCTTCGGCGCGATCCTGTTCTCGCTGCTTGGCAAGAACCCGATCGAGGCGCTGTATTTCTATTTCATCGACCCGCTGCGCGAAATGTGGTCGCTGGAGGCGCTGACCGTGAAGGCCGCGCCGCTGATCCTTATCGCTGTCGGCCTGTCGATCTGTTACCTCTCCAACAACTGGAACATCGGCGCCGAAGGCCAACTCGTCATCGGCGGCATCTTTGGCTCGATCCTGCCGGTCCTGGTGCCGGAATTCCAGGGGCCGCTGCTTCTGCCGTTGATGCTGATCATGGGCATGATCGGCGGGGCGCTGTACGCGGCGATCCCGGCTCTGCTGAAGACGCGTTTCAACACCAACGAAATCCTGACCAGCCTCATGCTGGTCTATATCGCCCAGCTTTTCCTCGACTGGCTGGTGCGCGGCTGGTGGCGCGATCCCAAGGGCAACAATTTTCCGCGCTCCATCACCTTCAGCGAGGACGCGGTGCTGCCAAAACTGCTGCCGAACGGCGACTCGGCCAACTATGGCATCGTCTTCGCGCTGGTCGCGGCGGTGCTGGCCTGGATCCTGGTCACCCGCACGCTGAAGGGGTTTGAGATCCGCGTGCTCGGCGGCAGCCCGAGGGCAGGGCGCTTCGCGGGCTTCAGTTCCTCGAAGATGGTGTTTTTCGCTTTCATGGTTTCCGGCGCGCTCGCGGGACTGGCCGGCATATCCGAAGTGTCCGGAGCGATCGGTTATCTGCAGCCGACGATATCGCCCGGCTACGGTTTCACCGCGATCATCGTCGCCTTTCTCGGCCGGCTGAACCCGCTTGGCATCATCGCTTCGGGCCTGATCCTCGGCCTCACCTATCTCGGGGGCGAGGCGGCGCAGATTTCGCTCGGCCTCTCCGACAAGGTCGTGCGCGTCTTCCAGGGCATGCTGCTGTTCTTCGTCCTCGGCTGCGACACGCTCATCCATTATCGCGTGCGTTTTGTCGGCTTCGCAGCGCCTAAGCCGGTCGAGACGCCTGCGCTCAAGGCAGTCGAGGGAGCCTGACCATGGGCATCGCTGAAAGCATCCTGCTGACCATCGCCACGGCCGCGACACCGCTGCTGATCGCCGCACTCGGTGAGCTGGTGGTCGAGCGCTCCGGCGTGCTCAATCTCGGCGTCGAGGGCATGATGGTGATGGGCGCGGCCTGCGGTTTCGTGGCCGCCGCGCTGACCGGCTCGCCGTGGATCGGCGTGTTCGGCGGCATAGTGGCCGGCGCGGTGTTCTCGCTGCTGTTCGCCTTCCTGACGCTTTCCATCGCCACCAATCAGGTGGCGACCGGCCTGTCGCTGACGCTGCTCGGCCTCGGCCTGTCCGGCATGATCGGCGAGAATTTCGTCGGTTCGGCGGGCGAGCGGCTGCCCAGCCTTTACATTCCCTTTCTGTCCGACATCCCGCTGATCGGGAGGCTGATATTCGGGCAGGACCCGATCTTCTACATGTCGATCGCGCTGACGGTCGGCGTGATCTGGTTCCTGTTCCGAACCCGCACCGGCCTGACGCTGCGCTCGATTGGCGACAATCACGGTTCGGCGCACGCGCTGGGCATTCCAGTCATCCGCTACCGCTATCTGGCGGTGATCTTTGGTGGTGCCTGTGCGGGGCTCGCCGGTGCGCATCTGTCGCTGGTCTATACGCCGCAATGGGTGGAGAACATGACCGCCGGCCGCGGCTGGATCGCGCTGGCGCTGGTGGTGTTTGCCTCCTGGCGTCCGTTGCGGGTGCTGGCCGGCGCCTATCTGTTCGGCGCGGTGACGATCGGGCAGTTGCATGCGCAGGCGCTTGGCCTCGGCATACCTTCTCAACTGCTTTCTGCGCTGCCCTATCTGGCAACGGTCATCGTTCTCGTACTAATTTCGCGCAATCGACGGCTGACGATGATGAATACGCCGGCTTCGCTTGGACGCGCCTTCGTGCCTGACAGATAGGGTAGGGAATTGTAGAAGAACCATAAGGGCAAAAGCCCGCTATTGCTCCAAACCACAGAGGATCGGACGGAAATGAAAAAGATCGTATTCGGACTGGCCGCGGCGCTGGCGCTCAGCGTCGCCATGCCGGCCATGGCGCAGGACAAGATCAAGGCCTGCTTCCTGTATGTCGGCTCCAAGACCGATGGCGGCTGGACGCAGGCGCATGAGCAGGGCCGCCAACTGGTCGAGAAGGAACTCGGCGACAAGGTCGAGACCGCCTTCCTCGAAAACGTGCCGGAAGGCCCCGACGCCGAGCGCGCCATCGAGCGTTTCGCACGTTCCGGCTGCTCCATCATCTTCACCACCTCCTTCGGTTTCATGGACCAGACGGTGGCGGTGGCGGCAAAATTCCCGGACGTGAAGTTCGAGCACGCCACCGGCTACAAGACCGCGCCGAACCTCACCACCTACAATTCGCGCTTCTATGAGGGGCGCTACATCATCGGCCAGATCGCCGCGAAGGTCTCGAAGACCGGCGTCGCCGGCTACATCGCCTCCTTCCCGATCCCGGAGGTCGTGCAGGGCATCAACTCCTTCATCCTCGGCGCGCAGTCGGTCAATCCGGACTTCAAGCTGAAGGTGGTGTGGGTGAACAGTTGGTTCGACGCCGGCAAGGAAGCCGACGCCGCCAAGGCGCTGATCGACCAGGGTGTCGACATCATCACCCAGCACACCGACTCGACCGGCCCGATGCAGGTCGCGGAAGAACGCGGCATCCATGCCTTCGGCCAGGCCTTCGACCAGATCCAGGCCGGCCCCAAGGCGCAACTGTCGGCGATCACCGACACCTGGGGTCCGTATTATGTGAAGCGCATCAAGATGGTGCTCGACGGCACCTGGAAGGGCGGCGAATCGAGCTGGGACGGCTTGAAGGACGGCATCCTGACAATGGCGCCCTATACCAACATGCCGGACGACGTGAAGAAGATGGCCGAGGAGACCCAGGCCAAGATCGTCTCGGGCGAGCTGAAGCCGTTCACCGGCCCGATCACCAAGCAGGACGGCACGGAATGGCTGAAGGCCGGCGAAAGCGCCGATGACGGCACGCTTCTCGGCCTGAATTTTTACGTCAAGGGCGTCGACGACAAGCTGCCGCAATAGGCTTCAGGCCCCATCTCTCGTGCTTGGGAAGGGCGTCGGTTTTGGCGCCCTTTTCTTTTGGTCGGACTGCTGCCGGCTCCTGACAAGAGGCTGTCAGGAGCCCCTTGCTATAAGGACATGCCAGACGAGGAGAGAACCGTCATGTCCGTAGCCGCCCAGAGCTTTGATCGCCGTCCATCCACCATGAACATCTTTCCGGTAATCGTGGAGGAAAACGATGCTTGAGCATATCCACGTCCGGGCCATCCGTCCGGCGTACAGGGCAACTCCGGGGGCTGCGAAGCCGATCTATGTCATCGAGACGGACCTTGCTCTGTCGAAGGATGACCCCGCCTACGACAGCGACGCGCTGGGCGACTTGCTGTTCGCGGCCAAAGACTATCTTGCCGCAAACCCAGCTTATCACGGACTGAAGATCGTCCCGTATCTGCAAAGGTGAGGAGGCCCAACCACAAGTGGCTCCTCCCACGCATGGCGGTGATGCAATCTCTGCGCTGGAGCCAGAGAAAGAGTGACGGAGCGATATTTCTCTGCTAGCTGTTGATCTGGTCCGACCAGTGGTGAACAACTGGAGGGCCAAAGCAGAGGGAACGCATATGTCGCTGCTCGAAATTCGCGGCGTGGGCAAAAATTTCGGCGCTATTCGCGCCCTGTCGGATGTGAGTTTTTCGGTGGAAAGCGGCGAGGTTGTCGGCCTGATGGGCGACAACGGCGCCGGGAAATCCACCATGGTCAAGCTGATCGCCGGCAATTTCCCGCCCAGCGAAGGCGAGATCGTCGTCGGCGGCAAGCCCTGCCACTTCCACAAGCCGATCGAGGCCCGCTCCGAAGGCATCGAGGTCGTCTACCAGGATCTGGCGCTGGCCGACAATCTGACGGCGGCGCAGAACGTGTTTTTGGGACGCGAGATCAAGAAGGGCTTCTGGCCCTTTCGTATCCTCGACAAGAAGGCGATGATCGACCGCGCGGGTCAGCTTTTCGCGGAGCTCAAGTCTGAAACGCGGCCGCGCGATCTGGTCAAGAAAATGTCGGGCGGGCAGCGGCAGGCCGTGGCGATCGCCCGTACGCGACTTTCCAATGCGAAGCTCGTGCTGATGGACGAGCCCACCGCGGCGATTTCGGTGCGGCAGGTGGCCGAGGTCCTGGAACTTATCCGCCGGCTGAAATCGCGCGGCGTCTGCGTGATGCTGATCAGCCACCGTATGCCGGATGTCTTCGCCGTCTGCGACCGGATCATGGTGCTGCGGCGCGGCTCGAAGGTGGCGGACAAGAAAACCGAGTCCACGTCGCCTGAAGAGATCACCGGCCTGATTACGGGAGCGATCCGTGATGCATAGCCAAACCGAAACCATCGGGGAAGGCCATGCTTCGATCGCCGATGTCGTCGGGATCAAGGAACAGACGCTTTTCCAGCGTTTCGTTTCCAGCCAGGCCTTCTGGGTCACGGTCGCGCTCTTCGTGCTTGTGATTTTCATGACGTGGCTGGAGCCGAGCTTCGGTACGTCCAGCAACGTCACCAACATCAGCCGCAACTTCGCGCCGATCGCCATCATGGGACTGGGCATGACCGTGGTGCTGATCACCGGCGGGATCGACCTCTCCGTCGGATCGGTCATGGGCCTGGTGGCGATCGTCGCCGGCCTTCTCCTCACCTGGCACCAGCCCTGGTATGTCGCCTTCGGCGCGGGGCTGCTCGCGGGCCTGGCGTGCGGCGTTTTCAACGGCTTCTTTGTCGCCTACGTCGGCATGCCGTCCTTCGTCGTCACGCTCGGCATGCTGTCGATCGCGCGCTCGCTCGCCGTGGTGCTGTCGGGCAACCAGATGCTCTACCAGTTCGGCCCCGATGCTCCGATCGTCAAGGCGATCGGCCAGGCGAAATGGCCGCTGCACGCACCGGCGGGTTGGGCGCCGAACTGGGTGCCCGAACTCTCCTCGCATTTCTGGGTGATGGTGGTGCTGGCGCTGATCGTCGGCTTCTGGTTCAACTTCACTGCCTGGGCGCGGCATCTGTTTGCGATCGGCGGCAATGAGAGCGCCGCGCGGATGACCGGCGTGCCGGTCGACTGGATCAAGTTCCAGGCCTACGTCTTCTCGGCTTTCTGCGCGTCGATCGCCTCGCTGCTGCTGCTCGGCTACAGCGGCTCGGCCATCAACGCGATGGGAACCGGCTACGAGTTGCGCGTCATCGCCGGCACCGTCATCGGTGGGGCCAGCCTGATGGGCGGCTACGGCACGGCGTTTGGCGCCGTGATCGGTTCGGCCTTCCTCGAGGTCATCCGCAACGCGCTGCTGATGGCCGGGATCGATTCGAACTGGCAGGGCGCCTTCGTCGGGGCCTTCATCATTCTTGCCGTGCTTCTCGGCATGCAGACCTCGGGCAAGTCGCTGCGGGCGATGCTGGAGGGGATGTTCACCTGGAAGCGCAAATAGAATCCGGCGGCCGCAAGCCGCCGGGGATAGTGGACGTCAAAAACAAAGTGGAGGAACTCGTGAAAAGATACATTCTGACGGCCGCCGTGGCGTTTTCCGCGCTGATGGCAGGGCAGGCCTATGCCCAGGACAAATATGTCTTCGCGCTTGTGCCGAAGAACATGAACAATCCTTTCTTCGACCAGGCGCGCGACGGCTGCAAGAAGGCCGAAGCCGAATCCAACGGCGCGATTGAATGCATGTATATCGGCCCCGGCGAGCATGGCGGCGGCGAGGAACAGGTGCAGATCGTGCAGGATCTGGTCGTCAAGAAGGTGGACGGCATCGCCGTCGCCCCGTCGAACGCCGCGGCGATGGCCGTCGCGTTGCAGGCCGCCAAGGAAGCCGGCATCCCCGTGCTTACCTGGGACTCGGACGTGCTGCCGGAGAACAAGGATTTGCGTCTCGCCTATATCGGTACGCATAATTACGAGATCGGCGTGAACCTCGCCAAGATCGTGCAGACCATCAAGCCGAACGGCGGCACGATCTGCATCCAGTCGGGCGGCGCGGCGGCGGCCAACCACAATGAGCGCATGAAGGGCATCCGTGACACGCTGGCCGGCAAGGAGTCGGCGGCTTCACCGGGCGATGCACTGACCGGCCAGAACGGCTGGACGGAAGCAGAGGGTTGCCCGCTCTATACCAACGACGACTTCCCGGTCTCGGTGCAGCAGTTCCAGGACTTCATGGCGAAGATGCCGAACCTCGACGCCTTCGTGCCGACAGGCGGCTTCCCGCAGTTCGTCCCTGACGCCAACCGCGCTGCCGTGACGCCATTCAAGGAGCAGATCGCTTCCAAGAAGCTTGCGCTGGTCGTCGCCGATACGCTGCCTGTCCAGATGGAACAGATGAAGGAAGGCCTGTCGCTCGGTCAGGTCGGACAGCGACCGTTCGAGATGGGCTACAAGACCATGCTGGCGCTGAAAGACGTCAAGGACGGCAAGGCAGCCCCGGCCGATCCGACCTATACCGGCCTCGACGTATGCACCCCTGAAACAGCCGACACCTGCATCGCGAAGTAAAGCATCGCGAAGGCATCACGATTTCGGGCGGGCGAGGGGAAAACCCTTCGCCCGCGTTCTCGCGAAAGGTTCCGTGCCATTGAGTGATGCAACAATTCCGCGCTTCCGCGGCTGGGTCGCTCGAAGCTGCTCTGCTGCCGTTCAGCATGGACTAGCGGCCTTCGACATGCGCGTGCGCCATAGGGGCGCACCGGTGATCGGAGGTTTTGATGAACTTCAAACGCAAGCGCCCGAAGAGCAGGCGGGCAGGGTGTCTGTTGTGCAAGCCGCACAAGGCGAATGGCTGCTGCGTCCGGCACAAGGACATGCGGTTCGGAAATCGTCGGCGCTATGAGGCGGGCAGCAACCAGTTACAGTGTGACAAAGTCCGGTAGCGTTGCGCTCCGTCCAACACCCCTCATCCGTCGCCTGATCTCGTCCTTGCTTTGCAAGTCCGAGGGCGACACCTTCTCCCACAAGGGGAGAAGGGGAAGTTTCGCGCCGGCCTTGCCGCTAATCGCCAGCTTTGGAGATTTGCAAGGTGAAATGAATTGCAACGCGCCTCAGTTTTCGTTGCACGGGACGGCAAGTTCAACGGTGCCGTTTATGAGGCTTTGCGAGGCCGGCTTTTCCTCTCACCCATCCGCTCGCCAATGATATCCCATCGATCGCAAATTTCCTGCGCAGTATCTGACAATCTGGTGCGCAAGCGTTTCTGACTTGATGGAGCCTTGTACAGTTTGTCCGCATACAAATCGTACACTCTACATAGATCGGGCTGTATGTCCGAGTCTTTTAGAACTGTCTCGGCATACATATGCAGTGCGACGGCATAAACCTTTGCCGAGTTCTCATCGAGATTTTGACTTGTAAGCTGATGGCATTTGACGATTCCGATCTCTCGAAACCTTTTTCCTTCCTTCGCGCGGCTTAACTTAAGGTTCGGGCGAATCCGTACCACCAGGCCTTCCAACACCAAATCTTGAGGAAGGTCGGCGGTAGATTGAGGGATCGCTCCTGCTACAACCTTGCTGATATCGGAGACTTGGAGAAGCTCCACCAATTCCAGCACGTGTTGAAGGCGCTTGTCCTTGTCGACGTCTCCTGTGCGAAGGGACTTTAACCGAGATTTCTCCGAATCGATAAACTCTTCGATCCCAGGACTCCCGCAGGCTCGCCCGCTGAATATGGCTTCGGACGCACCATGCCAATTGAACGGGTAGATCTGAGGATGGTGGTACTGCTCGATTATTCCACGTCTCCGTGCTGCCGAGGAGGTCGTCGCATATTCAACGAGATTGGAGATGGTAATGAAAGGCTGCTTTGCCATTATTGGCTCCTTTGCATTGACGATCCGCCTCGACTCCGACATCCGACTCTCCATATAATCACCTTGTCACAGGAGGAGTTTCGAACTCTCGCCCCGCAGCGGTTCACCCTTGCGGTAGCCAAAGCCGGTCCTATTGGATCGGCTTTGGTGTTTCTAAATGCGCCACATAAAGACATCCTTATAAGTTGATCACGATTTGTTCCTGGTTACAGTTTCGGCCCGATCTTGCGACCGGGCCGAAAACTAAGCTATTGATTTGACGTCACTATCACGAACACCCGCTCGTCGCCCCGCAAGTATCGCACTTCTCGCAGGTGCCATTGCGCACCATCGTAAAATTCTGGCACTCCGAGCACATGTTGCCGGTGTAACCCTGCATCAGCGCCTGCTGCCGGCGTTCGGCGGCGAGCGCTTTTGCAGCGGAGGCGTCGGCTTGCGCCTTGTCGGAGAACAGGGCGGTGGCGGGCGAGGGTGCGTCGAAGAGGTCGGGCGGGCTGTCGGCCTCGATGTCTTCCGCGAATTCCGCCGCGCGCTCCTCATAGTCGCGCTTGAAGGCGGTGATTTCCTCCGTCCGCTCCGAGGCGAGCGGTTTCAGCGCAGTCACCGTGCTGCCGGTGAAGGCGCGCACGTTGGAGGCGGTTGAGGCGGTCGGCGCGGCGCGGGCGGGCGTCGCGGCGGGGGAGGAGGCCCCGGTGCTGCCGCCGGCAAAGCCTTTCGGCTCGGCGGATCTCGCCACCAGCGTCGGCTTGTGGCCGCGCGTCCAGCCGGTCGAGACGAGGTTGGTCTTGCCTTCCTCGATGCCGCGGCCGAGCGCGGTATTGCCGAAGTCGGAGGTGTCGACATGGGCGAGGTCGTTGCGGCCGAGGTAGCTGACGGCGAGCTCGCGGAACACGTAGTCGAGGATCGAGGTGGCGTTCTTGATCGCGTCGTTGCCGATGACCACGCCCGCGGGCTCGAATTTTGTGAAGGTGAAGGCCTCCACATATTCCTCCAGCGGCACGCCATATTGCAGGCCGATCGAAATCGCGATGGCGTAGCTGTTCATCATCGCCCGGAAGGCCGCGCCCTCCTTGTGCATGTCGATAAAGATTTCGCCGAGGCGGCCGTCACCGAACTCGCCGGTTCTGAGATAGACCTTGTGGCCGCCGACGATCGCCTTCTGGGTGTAACCCTGGCGGCGGTTCGGCAGCTTTTCGCGGTCGCGGTAGAGGCGCTCGACGACGCGCTCGACGATCTTCTCGGTGACCTGCACGGCTTTTTGGGCGGCGGGGGCGGCGACAAGCGCCTCGACGGCGTCGTCCTCGTCATCCTCGTCGTCGGCAATCAGCGAGGCATTCAGCGGCTGCGACAGCTTCGAGCCGTCGCGGTAGAGCGCGTTGGCCTTCAGCGCCAGCTTCCACGAGAGCATGTAGGCGCTTTTGCAGTCCTCGACGGTGGCGTCGTTCGGCATGTTGATGGTTTTCGAGATCGCGCCCGAGATGAAGGGCTGCGCCGCCGCCATCATGCGGATGTGGCTCTCGACCGAGAGGTAGCGCTTGCCGATCTTGCCGCAGGGATTGGCGCAGTCGAACACCGGCAGGTGCTCGGCTTTCAGGAAGGGCGCGCCTTCCAGCGTCATCGCCCCGCAGACATGGATGTTGGCGGCCTCGATTTCTTTCCGCGTGAAGCCCAGCGACGCCAGCATGTCGAAGGAGAAATCGTTCAACTGCTCGTCGGTGAAACCCAGCGCGGTCTTCACCCAGTCGGCGCCGAGCGTCCACTGATTGAAGGCGAATTTGATGTCGAAGGCCGATTTCAGCGCAGTGTTCAGCGCGGCGATCTTCTCGTCGGAAAAACCCTTCGAGCGCAGCGAGCCGGGATTGACGGCGGGCGCCTGGTTCAAATTGCCGTGGCCGACCGCATAGGCGTCGATCTCGGCAATCTGGGATTCGGAGTAGCCCAGCGTGCGCAAAGCCTCGGGAACGGCGGCGTTGATGATCTTGAAATAGCCGCCGCCGGCCAGCTTCTTGAATTTCACCAGCGCGAAGTCGGGCTCGATGCCGGTGGTGTCGCAATCCATGACCAGGCCGATCGTGCCGGTGGGCGCGATGACGGTGGCCTGAGCATTGCGATAGCCATGCTCCTCGCCGAGCTCGATGGCGCGGTCCCATGCGGCCTTGGCATGCTCGCCCAGCGCGGCCTGCTTCAGGTCGGAATGGACGAGCGGCACGGGATTGACGGCGAGCTTCTCATAGCCGTCGCGCTCGCCATAAGCGGCGCGGCGGTGGTTGCGCATGACACGCAGCATGTGGTCGGCGTTGCTGTCGTAGTCGCGGAAGGCGCCGAGCTCGCCCGCCATTTCGGCCGAGGTCGCATAGGCGACGCCGGTCATGATGGCAGTAAGCGCGCCGCAGATGGCGCGGCCCTCGGCCGAATCATAGGGGATGCCGGAGGTCATCAGCAGGCCGCCGATGTTGGCGTAGCCGAGGCCCAGCGTGCGATATTCGTAGGACTGTTTTGCGATCTCCTTCGACGGGAACTGCGCCATCATGACGGAGATTTCGAGCACGATGGTCCACAGCCGCACCGAATGCTCGTAGGCGGCGATGTCGATCGTGCCGTCGGCGTTGCGGTAGGGCAGGAGATTGATGGAGGCGAGGTTACAGGCCGTGTCGTCCAAAAACATGTATTCCGAGCAGGGGTTCGACGCACGGATGGCGCCGGCGGACACGCAGGTGTGCCAGTCGTTCATCGTCGTGTTGAAGTGCAGGCCGGGGTCGGCGGAGGCCCAGGCGGCGTAGCCGATCTTTTCCCACAGATCGCGCGCCTTCAGCGTCTTCATCACCTTGCCGCTGATGCGGCCGGTGAGGTTCCAGTCGCTGTCCTGCTCCACCGCGCGCAGAAAATTGTCCTTGAGCGAGATCGAGTTGTTGGAGTTCTGGCCGGAGACGGTGAGGTACGCGTCGGAATCCCAGTCGGTGTCGTAGGTCTGGAAATCGATCGACGTGTAGCCCTGCTTCGCGAACTGGATGACGCGCTTGACATAGTTTTCCGGGACGGCGTTCTTCTTGGCGGCCCTGATCTCGCGCTTCAGCGCGGTGTTGACCGACGGGTCGAAGCAGTCGTCGTCATGACCCTCGCAATTGACGCAGGCCTTCATGATCGCCGCGAGATGCTTCTTGACGATCTTCGAGCCAGTGACCAGCGAGGCGACTTTTTCCTCCTCCTTCACCTTCCAGTTGATGAAGGCCTCGATGTCGGGGTGGTCGGCGTCGACGATCACCATCTTGGCGGCGCGGCGCGTCGTGCCGCCCGACTTGATGGCGCCGGCAGCGCGGTCGCCGATTTTCAGAAAACTCATCAGGCCGGACGACTTTCCGCCGCCGGAGAGCTTTTCGCCTTCGCCGCGCAGCATGGAAAAATTCGAGCCGGTGCCGGAGCCGTATTTGAACAGGCGGGCCTCGCGCACCCACAGATCCATGATGCCGCCCTCGTTGACGAGGTCGTCCTGCACGCCCTGGATGAAGCAGGCATGCGGCTGCGGATGCTCATAGGCCGACTTCGACTTGGTCAGCTTGCCGGTGAAGGGGTCGACATAAAAATGGCCCTGGCCGGGGCCGTCAATGCCGTAAGCCCAGTGCAGGCCGGTGTTGAACCATTGCGGCGAGTTCGGCGCGACGCGCTGGGTGGCGAGCATGTAGGCGAGCTCGTCACGGAAAGTTCTGGCGTCCTCCTCGGAGGCGAAATAGCCGCCCTTGAAACCCCAATAGGTCCAGGTGCCGGCGAGACGGTCGAAGACCTGACGGGCGTCGGTCTCGGAGCCATAGCGTTCGTTTTCCGGCAGGAGGGCAAGGGCGGCCTCATCGGGCACGGAGCGCCACAGGAAGGACGGGACGGAGGTTTCTTCCACCTTCTTCAGCCGCGCGGGCACGCCGGCCTTGCGGAAATACTTTTGCGCCAGAATGTCGGCGGCAACCTGGGAGAACTGCGCCGGCACGTCGATGTCGGCCAGGCGAAAGACGATGGAGCCGTCGGGATTCTTGATTTCGCTCACCGCCTTGCGGAATTCGATCTCCGCGTAGGGCGACTGGCCGGACCTGGTGAAACGCCGCTCGATCAGCATGGGTATCAGTCCTTCATCAATCTATATATAGCGCCCGTCCGCCGGTCTTCCACCAGCCCTCATGGGCCGGGCGCAATCCACCATTCGCCACAGCCTTCATGGCCGCGGCACCTCGCTCCGAAACCTTCCGTTCAACCCCGGAAAGCAGCCCCCTGGAGCGCTTTTTCGGTCTGGAAATCTGGCCCGTCCCGGCCTCTTTCCCAAACCCTTCGCGATTCTCCGACCAGTCGGCTAACCACTTCATCTGGCGTCTATCGTCGTCCGTAAACACTAAATATAGGTTAACCACACTTTTCCCGCCACTTTTTTCCGACGCTGGACGCGAAAAAAACGGAGGTAAAAGCGCCCACAGGAACCCGCCCGCCGGAATGGCGGCCAAATGCCTGGAAACGCTTGGAGATCCGCTAATCAGGCCAGCAGGAGAGCCGCCAGCCGCGCCCTCAACAAGGGCACATGATCCATATGAGACGACTCGTTCTTTGGCGTCAACGATTCGTTTGTGCAGCTTTTGTGACCCCAACATGTTGTGGGCGAGGGTGTGGATAACGGGGATGGAAAATCGTCGGGCGACAGTGCCGCTTGGGGTCAATCCGAGGCGATCCGTGATCACCATCACGATACCAGGCGGGGCCGCTGCCGACGAACGTATCGGCAATGGGGGAGAACACCATGGCGCTTATCTTCGGCAACGAAAGCGACAACAAACTCAACGGCACAAGCGGGGACGACGACATCTTCGGTGAGGGCGGCGACGACGTTCTGGCCGGCAATGACACTCTCATCGGCGGCGGCGCCGATCTGAGACTGCGGAAGAGTTGATCGGTGTACGAATGACCCTTGAAGAGCGCGCCCTCACATCAATTCGGCACACGCAATCCACAACGCCAAGCCGAGCAATCAACGGTAGTGTCTCGCAAGCTCCTTTATGCTGCGGAGAAGCGGGTTCTGGTCACCGACCCAGAACCAGTGGTCGTCACCGGCGACCTCCACGAACCGCGCTCCGGATATCTTCGCAGCAAGGAAACGACCCGCCTCCGAGCGGACCGCGCGGTCGCCCGAGCGATGCAGCACCAGCGTTGGGACCGAGACACTTGCAAGCAGATGGCGGACGTCGGTGTCGCGCAGCGCTTCGAGCACGCCCGTCACAGCGCCTGGGCTGGAGGCCGCCCTCAGCAATCCGGCCCACCAGGCTTCCCCCTTGCGGTCTCCGACGAGGCTCGGGGCAAAGGTCTCGATCTCGGCCGGTCCACCCCAGTTGGCGATCAGGCGTCGCTTCCAGAGGTCGTATTGCTCGGCTGTCAAGGCGAAGGGGTAGTCGGGCGTATGGCTGCCTTTGGCCAGAGAGCCCCAGAGAACGAGCCCGGCCAGGCGATCGGGATGGTCGACCGCAAAGCGGATGCAGCCGGGTCCGCCCTCTGAATATCCGACGAGCAGAGCGCGGCGGCTCCCGGCTGCGTCCATCACCGCCAATATGTCCTTTGCGGTCGCGTCGACGGTTGGACGCGCTCCGACGCGGTCGGAAAGGCCGACGCCGCGCCGGTCGAACAGGATCAGGCGACCGACACGCGAAACCGCCGCGATCCACGAACGGCAGCGGCTGTCTTCCCAGATACGCTCCACATGCGAAACGAAGCCCGGAACGAGCACGATATCCGGCGGACCATTGCCGACGGTCTGGTACGCGAGGTGGATACCTTCCACTTCGACATAGCGCGTTCGCGGCGTTTCAGTGGCCTTGCTTGGCTCTTGCAACAAGGCAACGGTAGCAGGGTCAAGGGGAACGCCAAGCTCATCTCGCAAGTGCCGGGCGCATGCTTCGAGCTGGCGCTCGGCTGCCGCCCTATCGCCGGCCGCCAGGTTTGCGCGGATCAGATGGCGGTGTGCGCTTTCGCTTAACGGATCCAGTCCTACCAGACGCGTCGCATGCACAACCGCAGTGCGAGCCTCTCCGGCTGCGATCCGAGTTTCGATCAGACGCTCCAACGCCTGTGTCAGGCGGCTGCGCAAGGCCTCGCGCCTGAAGAACGCCCATTCCTCGAATTCCTGACAATCCGGTAGGGAGAAGCCCGCAAGAAAATCGTTCGTGTAAGTGTTGGTCGCCGTTTCAAGAGGGCCGCGGTCGCAGGCGTACTCGAAAGCCTTGGAGTCAATCTCGACGGAAAGCGCCGGGTGCAGGCTGAGGGAGGTTCCGCTCGCGGCGACGAGTTCGCTGCGAAAGGCGACTCGGATCTTGTAAAGGGTGCGCCGAAGGCGCGCCCGAGCAGTCTCTTCGTCGGCTTCGGGCCATAGCAGCGTGGCCGCAGTCTCGCGCGCAACGGGTCTACCGGCCTCGGCAAGAAAGATGAGGAGCGCGCCTGCCCTGCGCAGGGCAAGCTCCACCCGCCGCCCGTTCATGCGGAACTCCGGAAAGCCCAAAAGCCGAAACGTCAATCGCTCCATCGATCCGCACACGACAAATGCAGGCAGGGGACGTTGAGGGGACGCCGGCCGCCTATTGGTTCAACTCCGGGCCGATCACGCCTGCAGAGTTTTCTGGAGCGAGAAATGTCACTGGTCAATGCCTTCACCTCTCACTGCCTTTCCGAGGCAGTTGCCGAGGACGGCATCTCGATAGCTTATGAAGACCTCGGCTACGGCGAGCCGCTTGTGCTGCTGCATGGCCTAACCGAAAGCCATGAGTCCTGGCATGAGGCCGGTTATGTCGAGCAATTCCTGCAGCGCGAACGGCGGCTGATCCTCGTCGATTGCCGCGGCCATGGCCGCAGCGGCAAGCCGCACGATCCAGCCGCCTATTCGGGCCGCAGGCGGGCGGCGGATATCGTTGCCGTCCTCGACCATGCCGGCATTCGCCGCGCCGCGCTCGTGGGACATTCGATGGGCGGCGTCATCGCGCTGGCCACCGCCTCGTACCACCCGGACCGCGTCACTGCACTGATCGTCAACGGCGCGCATCCCTTCGCGGAAGACCTGACCCCCTTGCGAGCCACACTCGAGGATAACTTCGAGGCATGGCTCGCTTTCCTGAAGCAATTGGCCCCTGACCTTTCGCCGGACAGCTGCCGACGTATCCGCGGTAACGATCTCGCCGCCGTTCAGGCAAGCCTTGCCAGGGATAGACCTGATTTCTCGGCAGCCTTTGCTGGACTTGGCATACCAGTGCTGGCGATCAGCGGCACGCTTGATCCCCGATACGATGCCGCCCGAAAGTTCGCAGAACTGGCCGGAGGCGAATTCCTGCCGCTTGTGGGCAAGAACCATGTGACGGCTTTTCTCGATGTCGAGACGATCGGGCCGGTTGTCGACGCATTCCTCGGCTGCGTCAGCGCCGGCAATACAGGGCGAGGAGGCTGAGCCATGGCAGAAGCGTCATCGCAGTTCTTTACGGCGTCGCCGCATACCTTCCAGCCGGTGATGCAAGACGGAGGGCCGCCTCGGCGAACGGCGGGAAAGACAGGCTGTCAAGTGGGCGATGCGGCCGCGTGAACGGTTGAAACAACAGGAGAAATCCAATGGCGGTTATTCAAGGCACTGATGGCAACGACATTCTGACAGGCACCGGTGACTTCGACTTTATCCGTGGCCTCGACGGAAACGACAGGCTGTTCGGCGGAGATGGCGGCGACATTCTCGACGGTGGCCCGGGCGCGGACCTGCTTGACGGCGGCGGCGACGGTGGCCTCTTCAACGTCGACGACCTCGCTACATATCGTTCCGCCAGAGCCGGCGTCCACGCCACCCTTCGCAATCCGTCGGAGAATACCGGCGACGCCGCCGGCGACACATACATAAATATCCAAGAGCTGGAGGGCTCCGGCTTCGACGACGTTTTGCATGGCAACTCGCGTGACAACGGCCTTTTCGGCGGCAACGGCGACGACATCCTTGACGGTGGCGGTGACGGTGACAGGCTCTTTGGCGGAACCGGCGTCGACAGCGCTAGCTATATGTTTGCGCCAACGGGCATCGTTGCCAGCCTTCTCGATCGATCGGAGAACACCGGCGAAGCCGACGGCGACCGATACTTCGACATCGAAAACCTGCTCGGCTCCAACTTCAACGACAGGCTGATAGCCGATGGCCTTGACAACTTTCTTGCCGGCAATGGCGGTGACGACCAACTGTTCGGCGGAGCCGGCAACGACAGGCTCGACGGCGGCGTCGGCGACGACAGGCTCGACGGCGGCGCCGGTAACGACAGGCTCGACGGCGGCGACGGCAACAACATGCTCGCGGGCGGCATCGGCGTGGACACCGTTGATTATTCCTCCGCGTCGTCGGGTGTCTTTGTCTTGCTGGAGCAAGCCTTCGGCTTCGGCGGCAGTCGCTCTGACCTCTTAAGCTTCATCGAAAACATCATCGGTTCCGCCTTCGATGATGAGCTGATCGGCGACGGCTTTGACAACGACATCCACGGCGGTCTTGGCAATGACAAGCTGGAGGGGGGCTTTGGCGCGGACCGCCTCGACGGTGGCGCTGGCGTCGATGTCCTGCGGGGCGGCGCCGGTGACGACATTTATTTTGTCGACAATATGGCCGATAGGATTACCGAAAGCGCCAATGCCGGTTTCGATCGGGTGCAGGCCTCGCTCAGCTATATCCTGACAGCGGGATCCCAGGTTGAAGGACTGTTCACCACCAACGCGGCCGGGGTCGGCGCCATCGATCTGACCGGCAATGAGCTGGCACAGACGATCATCGGCAACGCCGGCGTTAACACGCTGAAGGGCGGCGGCGGCCTCGACACGCTGTCGGGCAAGGGCGGCGACGACACCTATTTTGTGGACAGCGCCGATGATGTGGTCGTCGAAGTCAGCGGCCACGGTACGGCCGATCTGGTCGCGACCACCGTCAGCTACGTGCTGGGCGTTTTGACCGAGGTCGAGACGTTGAGAACGACGGCGAACGGCGGCACCACGGCGATCGACCTGACCGGCAACACGCTGCAGCAGACCATTGTCGGCAATGCCGGCAACAACGTGCTCAGCGATGGTGGTGCCGGCAAGGCCGATACAATGATCGGGCTTGGCGGCAACGACACCTACCGGGTGTTCAATTCGGGAGACGTCATCGTCGAGGCTACCGGGGCGGCGGCGGGGACGGCCGACCGGGTGTCGGCGGCGGTCGACTATACTCTCGGGCAGGGGGTGCATGTCGAAAGCCTGACCACGAACGGTTCGACGGGGACAGTCGACCTGAGGCTGACCGGCAACGAGTTCGCGCAGGAGATTCTCGGCAATGCCGGCGACAACCGGCTGGAAGGCAAGGGCGGCAACGATATTCTGCGCGGCTTCGGCGGCGGGGACACGTTCGTCTTCGCTTCCACGCTCGGCGCGGCGAATGTAGACACCATCGTCGACTTCAACGCTGCCGACGACCGCTTCCTGCTGTCGGACGCGGTGTTCACGGCGCTGTCGACAGGCGTGCTTGCGGCCGCCGCATTCCGGGTCAATACGACCGGAGCAGCTGGCGATGCGAGCGACCGCATCATCTACGAGAGCGACAGCGGAAAGCTGTTCTACGATGCGGACGGCACCGGGGCGACGGCCGGCATCCATTTTGCCACCGTGACCACCGGGCTGGCGCTGACCAATGCGGATTTTTCGGTGGCATAGCGGCGGCGAGACTGCGTCGCGCCGGGCAGTCGAAGCGGCCGAACGATCGAAGGGATGTTCCAGGAACGGGTGGTGCGTCAGCGCGCCGCCCCTTTTCTTCTTTCCGATCCTCCGCCCCCAAAACCCTTGGCACGCCCTCTGCTCCGTTCAGCTTGCACGGAGCGGTTGCCGGCCGCGGGAACTCGATTTTGTCTCCAAATGGACCGGCTCCGGACCGTCAACCATGAGCGGGCAGCCGCTCATGTGCCAGCGGAGGACAAGAGCGACCCATGCCAAACAACACGACCGGAACCTGGAGCCCGCTCATCGGCTGGCCGCTTATCCCCATCCACGCAATCCTCCTGCCGGACGGCAAGGTGCTGGCCTTCGGCACCAGCGAGACCGGCGTGCAGGGCGCCTTCATCCATTCGGTGTGGGACCCGGTCACCGGCGTAAACCAGCTCATCAACCATCATTCCGAGACGGCGACCGATATTTTCTGCTCGGCGGCTATCGTCATTCCGGGCACCACGACCGTGCTGATCGCCGGCGGCGACGCGCGTCCGGACGGGGCGGTCAACCGCGGCGTCAACGACGTCAATGTCTATTCCAACGTCGACGGCCATATGCACATCACGCCGGCCACCGACGGCGAGATGAATTTTGCCCGCTGGTATCCGTCGGTGCTTTCGCTGCCCACCGGGCAGGTCGTGGTGCTCGGCGGCACCGATGTCTACGGGGCAGGCGTCGGCACGCCGGAGATCTATACGCCTGGCGAGGGCTGGCGCATGCTGCCGGGTGCGGCCGACGGCGACCTCGCCTCGTCCTCGCTCTATCCGCGCGCCTTCCTCGGCGACAACGGCCTGATCTATTATTTCGCCACGGGGAGTGGCAATACGGGGGCGATGGAGGTGCGCGCGCTGGACCCTTCCGGCAACGGCGTGCTGAGCCAGGTCGCCACGCTGCCCTTCTGGACGGACTGGGAAGCGCCCTCGATCATGTACGAGGCTGGAAAAGTCCTGATCATGGCGTCCAGCGGCCAGCTCTGGACCATGGACCTGACGGGGCCGGCGCCGGTCTTCCACAATACCGGGGTTTCCGCGCCCGACCAGCACGACTGGTCCAGCATGTCGGTGATGGCCAACGGCCAGGTCGTGATCACCGGGGGTGGCGACCAGGGCAACTCGCTGGCCGGCGCCGATATGACCGCGCTGGTATGGGACCCGGAGACGGAGAGCCTGACCCCGATGGTCGATGAGGCGCATGGCCGCCTCTATCATTCCGTCGGCCTGCTGCTGCCGGACGGAACCATCCTCTCGGCCGGCGGCGGCGCGCCCGGCGACCAGAATTTCCTCGACGGCCAGATCTACCGTCCCGCCTATCTCTACGACGCGAACGGCGATCTGGCGGATCGCCCGGTGGTCAGCGGCACCCCGGCCTCGGTGCTCCCCGGCCAGACCTTCACCTTCACTGTTGACGACGCCTCGGCGATCGACAAGGTGACCTTCGTCAAGGGCGGCGCGGTGACCCACAGCGCCAATATGGACACGCGGCTGATAGATCTCGACTTCATCGCCGGCCCGAACAACACCATCACCGTCACGCTTCCCGCGAACGCCAACATCGTGTCGGCCGGGAACTGGATGCTGTTTGCCTGGAACGACCAGGGCGTGCCTTCCGTGGCGCCGATGATCCAGGTGCAGCCGACGCTGGCTCCCTATGACGGCATCGGCGACCTCACCGTGCAGCACTTCACCCTAGCGGCGGGGACGGACAGCCTGGACGACATCAATTTCAACGCCACGCCCGTGCATATCGAGCGTGCATCGGAAATCTACAAGACCTCGGCCAACACGTTTTATCCGACGGGGCCGACCGACAATTTCGCGGTTCGCTACAAGAGCGCGTTCGACGTGCAGGAAGGCGGGCAGCACAGTTTCTATCTCGGCAGCGACGACGGCGCGCGGCTCTATATCGACGGCCGGCTCGCCATCGACAATGACGGCGTGCATGGAAGGGTGGACCTGTCGACGACGGTCTACCTCTCGGCCGGCGCGCATACCCTCGAAGTGCGCTATTTCGACAGTACCGGCTTTGCCGAACTCGGCCTGGACTGGCAGGGACCGGGTTTCAACCGCACACGCATGCAGTTCGATGGCGCGGTCGACAATCTGCTGGTTAATGGCGGCCTCGAGATCGCCGGCCTTACCGGCGGCACCACCGTGTCGGCCACGCTGAACGGCTGGACGTCCTCGGCCAATAATTTCGAGATGTGGGCCGACAACGCCAATGGCGTGAAGGCGACCGGCGGCCGCACCTTCATGGAGGTCGACGCCGGGCGCGGCACCGTCTCGCAGTCGGTCCACACGGATGCGGGAAGGGTCTACACGCTGAGCTTCGACTATGCCGGCCGCGCCGGCTCCATCGCCTCGTCCGGCATGGAAGTGCTGTGGAACGGCACGGTGATCGCCACCATCACGCCGACGACGGTGCTGTCCGAGACCTACGAATTCGCCGTAACTGGCACCGGCGGCAACGACACGCTGTCGTTCCGGGCAATCGCCGGCGACAACGACAGCGTCGGCGGCCTGCTCGACAGCGTCGTGCTGCTGGGCGCGCCGTTCCGCCAGTTCTTCGGCACGACGGGCATCGACGACCTGCAAGGCACAAGCGGAAACGATCGCATCTTCGGCGGCGGCGACGCCGACCTGTTGGCGGGCGGGGCCGGCAACGACTACGTCTTCGGCAATGCCGGCGACGACCGCATCGTCTGGAATGTCGGCGACGGATCCGATGTGATCGGAGGCGACGACGGGACCGACACGGTGGAGGTCAATGGCGGCGATTCTTCGGAAATCTTCCTGATTTCGGCCGGTTTCGACCAGATACGCCTCCAGGGAACCAACCAGCAGCTTTTTTCGCTGATCATCGACACGGCGGAAGTCCTGGAACTCAATACGGGGGGCGGCAACGACACCGTCATCATGTCCAATGGGCTCGGGGCGCTGATTGCCATCAGGGTCGATGGCGGCGGAGGCGACGATGCGATCTTCGCGGCCGACGGCAACGATTTGCTCGACGGCGGTAAGGGCGCCGACCGGCTGGAAGGCGGTGCCGGCAACGACATCTACATCGTCGATACGCAGGCGGATGTGGTCGTCGAGGCCGTGGGCAACGGCAGCGCCGACCGGGTGATGGCCCGGGCCAGCTACATATTGACCGGCAATGCCGACATCGAGTTGCTCACCACGACCAAGGCCGCCGGAAGCACGGCGATCAACCTGACCGGCAACGCGCTGGCGCAGGAAGTCATTGGCAATGCCGGCGCCAATATCCTGCATGATGGCGGCAAGGGCGGCGCCGATGTGCTGCGCGGGCTGGGCGGCAACGACATCTATCGCATCTTCAATGCTGGCGACACGATCGTGGAAAGCAGTGCGCAGGGCGCTGCCGACAGGGTCATGGCGGCGGTCGACTACAAGCTCGGCGCCGGCGTGCATGTCGAGATCATGACCACCAACGGCTCGACGGGCACATCCAACATCGATCTCACCGGCAACGAGTTCGCCCAGGAGATTTCCGGCAACGCCGGCAACAACCGGCTGGAAGGCAAGGGCGGGCACGACACGCTGCAGGGTTTCGGCGGCGCGGACACATTCGTCTTCGCCTCGACGATCGGCGCGGCAAATGTCGACACGGTCGCCGACTTCAACGTCGCCGACGACCGCTTCCTGCTGTCGGACGCGGTCTTCAAGGCGCTTTCGGCCGGCGTGCTTTCGGCCGACGCGTTTCGCGCCAACACCACCGGCCTGACGGAAGACGCCGACGACCGCATCATCTATCAGAGCGATACCGGCAAATTGTTCTATGATGCGAATGGGACCGGGTCCGGCGGCGGCATCCATTTTGCCACGGTGACCGTTGGGCTGGCGCTGACCAATACGGATTTTTCGGTGGCCTAGAGACACGCAAAAATCGACCCGGGCAATCGAAAGCGACGGCTGTTTTTAGAACCGTGTAAGGCGCCGGGGCGCAGGCCGTGCTCCGTTCCAACTATGAATTTGCTGAGATTTCAGGCCCGGAGAAATCGGGCTTCTGCCCTTTATTCCCGGACACTTTGTTGCAACTGTCACGAAAATATGTGCCAGTAGTAACAACCCAGTATCGTTAACAGCCGCGTCGCGACATATAGCCGTTGCAGAGCGGGCGGACTCCTATCCGTCTGACCATTCCTGAACCGATACCCGGCGCGCGTGGGACGAGCCCGCAAGCCGATCGGCGGTTCGCATCCGGCGCCATATGTTGCGCCGCTGATCGAGGACTGAACCCATGGCTATCTTCACCGGCGGCGACGCCAACGAGACCATCACTCCCGATTTCGTTTCCCCGACTGTCGCCGCTGACGGCGGCGCGCGCCCCGGTGCCGGTGATGACGTTCTGAACGGCAATGGCGGCAACGACACGCTGGCGGGCGGTGGCGGCAGCGACCAGATGTTAGGCGGCGCCGGCAACGACCGCATGATCTGGAATTCCGGCGACGGCACCGACCTGATGGAGGGCGGCGACGACATCGACACCGCCGAAGCCAATGGCGGCAGCGGCGACGAAACGTTTGCCGTGACCGCCAACGGCACGCGCGTGCGCTTCGACCGCATCGATCCCGATCCGTCGTTCCTCGACATCGGCACGACGGAATCGCTCGTCGTCAACATGGGCGGCGGCAACGACAAGATCTCCATGACCGGCAACCTTGCCGCGCTGATCAGCATCACCGTTGACGGCGGCGCCGGCAACGACACGATCCTGGGCAGCAATGGAGCCGACCAATTGCTGGGCGGCGTCGGCAACGACTTCGTCGACGGTCAGCAGGGCAACGACGTGGCTTTGCTGGGCGAAGGCGACGATGTTTTCCAGTGGGATCCCGGCGACGGCAACGACATTGTCGAAGGGCAGGGCGGTTTCGACACGCTCTCCTTCAACGGTTCCAACATCAACGAGATCATCGGCATATCGGCCAATGGCGGGCGGGCGCTGTTCACGCGCAACATCGCCAACATCGTCATGGACCTGGACGACGTCGAGAGCATCAAGCACCAGGCGCTCGGAGGCGCCGACGTGATCAATGTCAACGATCTCAGCGGCACCGACGTCAGCCAAGTCGAGGTCAACCTTTCCGGCGCCATCGGCGGCACCACCGGCGATGCCGCGGTGGATGATGTCTCGGTGGCCGGCACCAATGGTGCCGAAACGATCAAGGTCACTGGCGGCGCTTCCAACATCAATGTCGCCGGCGTCGCGGCCGCTGTGAAGATCACCACGCTGGAAGCCAACGACATCGTCCGCATCAATGCGCTCGGCGGTAAAGATCTCGTCGATGCCGGTGCGGCCCTGCACGCGGTCGTGTTGAATGGCGGGGCCGGCGACGACACGCTGAAGGGCGGCAACGGCAATGACATCCTCCAGGGCGGCGACGACAACGATATCCTGATCGGCGGCATCGGCGGCGACCAGATGCTGGGCGAGGCCGGCAATGACGGCATGATCTGGAATTCCGGTGACGGCACCGACCTGATGGAGGGCGGCGATGGCACCGATACGGCCGAAGTGAATGGCAGCAGCGGCTCTGAACAGTTTACGGTCACCGCCAACGGCACGCGCGTGCGCCTCGATCGGCTCAATCCGACGCCCTCCGCGCTCGACATCGGAACGACGGAACACCTCATCGTCAACATGGGCGACGGTGACGACACCATATCGATGACCGGCAATCTCGCCGCCTTGATCACCGTCACCGCCGATGGCGGCGAGGGCAACGACACGATCCTTGGCAGCAATGGCATCGATCTCCTGATCGGCGGCGATGGCGAGGATTTCATCGACGGCCAGCAGGGCAACGATCTGGCGGTGCTCGGCGCCGGCGACGACCGGTTCCAGTGGGATCCGGGTGACGGCAACGACATAGTCGAAGGCCAGGACGGCCTGGACACGATGACCTTCAACGGCTCGAACATCAACGAGATCATCGGCATTTCCGCCAATGGCGGGCGGGTGCTGTTCACGCGCAACATCGCCAACATCGCCATGGATTTGGACGATGTCGAGCGGATCGATCACCATGCGCTGGGCGGTGCCGACACGATCAATGTCAACGACCTATCGGGGACCGACGTGAAGCAGGTTGTGGTCGATCTCTCAGGCACGCTGGGCGGAACCGCCGGCGATGCCGCGATCGACCAAGTCAACATCAACGGTACCAACGGCGGGGATTCCGTCAAGGTCACAGGCGGCTCGTCGAACATCACGGTTTCGGGCCTTGCCGCGAAGGTGCTGGTCACGGCGCTGGAAGTGACCGACGGTGTTACCATCAATGCACTTGGCGGCAATGACAGCGTCGATACTTCGGCCGCCTTGCACGCGGTGGTCGTCAATGGCGGCACCGGCAACGACACGCTGAAGGGCAGCGCCAGCGCCGACTTCCTCGCCGGCGGCGACGATGCCGACGTGATCGCCGGCGGCGTCGGCAACGACCAGATGTTCGGCGAAAACGGCGACGACCGCTTCATCTGGAATTTTGGCGACGGCACCGACCTGGTCGAAGGTGGCGACGGGACCGATACGGTCGAAGTCAATGGCAATGGCGGCTCGGAGGTCTTCCTGATCTCCGGCAGCGACGGCCGGGTGCTTGTGCAGGGCACCAATCCCGAACTGTTCACAATCGATATCGGCACCAGCGAAGCCCTCGTGCTCAACACTGGCGACGGCGACGACGTGGTCACCATGACCGGCGTGCTCGGCGCGTTGATCGCCATCAAGGTGAATGGCGGCGCCGGCGACGACACGATCTCGGCAGCCGACGGCAACGACGTGCTCGACGGCGGCAGCGGCGCGGACCGGCTGGAAGGCGGTTTCGGCAACGACGTCTACATCGTTGACACGCAGAGCGACGTGGTGGTCGAGATCGTGGAGAACGGCGCCGCCGACCGGGTGATGGCACGCGTGAGCTACACGCTCGCCGCAGATGACGACATCGAGCTTCTGACCACCACCGGCGCCTCGGCCACGACCGCGATCAACCTGACGGGCAACGCGCTGGCGCAGGAGATCGTCGGCAATGCCGGCGTCAACGTGCTGAAGGACGGCGGCGGGGCTGGCGACGTGCTGCGGGGCCTCGGCGGCAACGATACCTATCTCGTCTACAGCGCCGCGACCACCGTCGTGGAGGTCTCGGGCCAAGGCACCGCCGACCGTGTGCTCGCCAATGTCGACTACGTGCTCGATTCCAAGGCGCATATCGAGCATCTGGCGACGACGAACAGCGCCGGCACGGCATCGTTGGACCTCACCGGCAATGCGCTCGGCCAGCAGGTCACCGGCAATGCCGGTGACAACCGCATCGACGGCAAGGCCGGCTCCGACACGCTGTTCGGGCTCGGCGGCGAGGATTCGTTCGCCTTCTCAACCGCGCTCGGCGCCGGCAACGTCGACACGATCGCCGATTTCAATTCAGCCGACGACCGCATCCTGCTGTCGGATGCGGTGTTCACGGCTCTGCCGAGCGGCGTGCTTGCCGGTGCTGCGTTCCGCATCAATACGAGCGGTATCGCCAACGACGCCAGCGACCGCATCATCTATGAGAGCGATACCGGAAAACTGTTCTACGACGCCGACGGAGCAGGCGGTGTTGCCGCTGTCCATTTCGCGACGCTGACCGGACAGCCTGCGTTGACGGCGGCCGATTTCAACGTCGTTTAGAGGTATGGATGGTTCGGCGCTTCGCTTCCGGCAGGCGATGTTCAGCCTTGCCAGGACGTGGCCTCTGTCGCTCCCGAACCGTCGGGACCGTTGCTGGTGTCCATGCCGCGAAAACTGGACGGCGTGGCCCCGAACCGGCGGCGGAAACAGCGGTTGAAATAGGATACCTCGTTGAAGCCGCAGGCGAAGGCGATGTCGATGACTTTCAGCCGGTCGTGACGCGCCTCCGCCAGCATCCGCCGTGCCTTGTGCAGCCTCAGTTCCATGACGCGCTCGGCAAAGCTGTGGCCGGTTTCGTATACCAGCGCGTTCACGTAGCGAGGTGTCAGCCGCAGTTGGCGGGCGACATCGGCCGCTGCGAAACCCGGGTCGTCAAATCCTTCCCGGATCAGGACCAGGATATCCTGAAGCCGGGCGGCGGCAAGACCACGCTCACGCGCGTTGTGAGCGTTGTCGCCGCGTACGCCCAGCGCCAGGGCGGCGAGATCGAGCAAGGTCCGTTCGACGTGAAGCCCCAGGGCGGGATCGCCGTCGGCCGTCTCCGGCGCCGCAAGCATGGTGAGGTAACGCATGAGGTGGCGCATGGCCGGCGCGGCGGAATCGAGCGGCCTCGACACCAGATCGTCAGCGCCGGCGATCACGTCGAGCAGCTTTGCGCGCGGCACGCTCAACCCGAGCCAGGAGATGGCGGTTCCCGGTCCTACTCGGGTTTCCATCGGTTCGGCATTCGATGTCATGACCACCTGACCTGCGCCGCAAGGCATCTCCCTGCCGCGCTGGATCACGATGGCATCGGCGCCGCCGGCGGGAAAGCCGAGCAGAAAGTCTCCACGCGGATCGGCAGCAACATTCAGCGAGGTGCGCGAGACGCGTTCGAGAGTCCCGCTGAAACTCATGAAACCGAGAGCGCCGAAGGCCGCGAGCAGGCAGTTCGCCGAAAACGGCGCATCCTTGCGGTAGGACATGCCGACCGAGCCGAAACGATCGCCATAGGCGTCCTGCCACGAAGCGATCCTCGCGCGGTTGTCGGCACCGGGGGGCAGCGCGTCGGAGGTGAGGAACAGCTTCTGCATGCGATGGACCGTTCGGAACGGCGGTCACGATAGAGGATATCGGAGGCCGATCCTAGCGGCGGTGTGAACGCAGGAACCCGGGCGGGATAGTCAGGCGAAGGCATCCAGCAACAGGAACAGGACTGCCGACAGAATTGCGGAGATTGGCACCGTGGTGACCCATGCAGCGACGATGCGGATGACATGCGAGCGCCTGACCAGCCGCCGGTGGACGATTTCCTCCCGCGATACAGTCGCGGCGTCGTCCTCGTCATCGTCCGCGGTTTCGGCGTTGCCGGACGCGACCTTCTGGACAAGGCGTTCCGCGCTGCGGCGTTCGAGATAGCGGCGGCGCTGCGTGGAATTGGCGATGTACCACTCGCGGAAGAAGCCGATGCCGAACACCGAGCCGACCGCGATGTGGGTGGAACTAACCGGCAGACCGAACCATGAGGCGACGATCACCGTCAGCGCCGTCGACAGCGCCACGCAAAAGGCGCGCATCGGATTGAGTTTGGTGATCTCCGCGCCGACCATGCGTACGAGACGCGGCCCGTAGAGCAGCAGGCCGACCGATATGCCGAGTGCTCCGATCACCATCACCCACTGTGGGACCGCGCCTGCCGCTGCATCTGCGGGCGCCGCGGCACGCACGATTGCCGCCAGCGGGCCGACTGCGTTGGCTACGTCGTTGGCGCCGTGAGCGAAGGAGAGCAGCGCGGCGGAAATGATCAGCGGCGTCCGGAACAGTTTTTTCAGCGACTGGTTGCGGTTTTCCATCCACCGCGAGGCATTTCGTACCTGAAGGTGAGCCAGGGCCCAGATGGAAACAAAGCCGGCCAGGCCGATCATCGCCAGCGTCAAGCCGGAAAAGGTGACGAAATTCTGCAGCCCCTTCAGCGCCAGATAGGTTGAGAACGATCCTGCCATCAGCGCGATCAACAGCGGCACCCAGAGGCGCGCCGCCGCGATCTTGTCTTCGCGGTAGATGATCGCCGACTCGATAAAAGCCAGGAAGGCGGCGGCGATAATGCCGCCGAGGATCGGCGACGCTATCCAGCTCAAGGCGATTGCGCCCATCGTCGCCCAGTTGATCGAGCCGAAACCGGCGGCGGCCACGCCGCCGCCGATGACGGCGCCGACGATCGAGTGCGTGGTGGAGATCGGCGCCCCGATCCAGGTCGCGAGGTTGATCCACAGTGCCGCGGACAGCAGGGCGGCGAGCATGACCCGGATCAGCGCCGGGGCATCGACCGAAGCCGGCACGACAAGGCCGCCGGAGATCCTGTCGACCACGTCGCTGCCGGCGATCAGCGCGCCGGCGGTCTCGCACACCGCCGCCATTGCCAGCGCCCCGCCCATGGTCAAAACCTTGGCGCCGACCGCCGGCCCGACATTGTTGGCGACGTCGTTGGCGCCGATGTTGAGCGCCATGTAGGCCGCGATCGCGGCCGCAGCGACGATGACCACTGTCAGCGGTTCGCCGCCGGTCATTACCGACGTGAGGAATGCGGCGAGGACCAGGAACAGCAAAGCCAGGCCAGGGGCGATGAGACCCCTGGCGACGACGTTGGTCGCCTCCTCGACCTCGCCGAGGCGGGCGAGATCCTTGTCCAGCGTTGTTTTGCGCGGAGATGCGCCGGTCCGTGCCATTGCGGCCTGTTCTTGCACGATGGTCGAATCAACCGCCCGCGGCGGCGTCGGCGATCAGAATGGGAGAACAACCATGTCGGGAGAATGTTTCCGGACTGGTCAGGCGGCGGAACGTCTCGGATTCAAGGAAAATCGGGAGATCAGATCTGCAAGGTCCTGCTCGCGCACACTCCTGGCGGCTTCCAGCGGCGAAAACCATTGGCGACGGCGCTCCTTGCGCTCGGGCCATTTGTCCTTCACCTGGTCGATCTCCATGGGGAAGACATGCACCTCGCAGCGCTTTTCAGCGCCGGACGGCTGCAGCTTCGCATAATAGTAGCGTCCGAGTTCGGAGCGGGCGATCGCGCCATCGATGCCGGCTTCCTCCGAGGCTTCGCGCGCCGCTGCGTCCCAGAGCGCCTCGTTGCCCTCGGGCCAGCCCTTGGGCAGCACCCAGCGGCCGGTATCGCGGCTGGTGATCAGCATGATCTCGACGCCGTCGGGTCCCTTGCGCCACGGCAAGGCAGCCACCTGCACACGACAAGGCGCGCCGCCGAGAAGGCGCCTCACCCTGTCGGCGAAACGAGTCCGCCTACTGTGCCCGATGTCCATTTCTAGTGCCCACCCCGCCCGGGATTCGTTTGCCGTCTCACGAATATTACGGTTAATTATCCGTAAGAAAAGTAAAAAATGTGGAAACTGGCAAACGGTTGCAAACAAGGCATGCCAATTTCCACGGCTTCAGCCCGCGTGATCGTCCGCGATAGGTTTCTGGTAGGTGAAACCCATGTCCCACGGAAAATAGATCCAGGTATCCTGCGACACCTCGGTCACGAAGGTGTCGACCAGCGGCCGACCCTTGGGCTTTGCGTATATAGTGGCGAAATGCGCCTTTGGCATCATCGCGCGGACGATTGCCGCGGTTTTTCCGGTGTCGGTGAGATCGTCGACGATGAGCACGCCCTGGCCCTCGTTCTCCAGCAGGGTCGGCGTGACCTCCTTGAGGATCGCCAGTTCTCCCTGCGAGGTATAGTCGTGGTAGGAGGCGACGGAGACGGTCTCGATGACGCGTATTCCAAGCTCGCGCGAAATGATCGCTGCCGGGACAAGGCCGCCGCGCGTGATGCAGACAATCGCCTTCCACTGCGTGTTGGCACCGGCCAGCCGCCAGGCGAGCGCCCGCGCGTCGCGGTGAAACTGGTCCCACGAGACGGGAAAGGCTTTTTCCGGAAGAGACATCGAAAACGCACTCCTGTGCGCGCGGTTCGCGCGCCAAACGAAAGAGGAATGCGTTTTGAATTAGCGGTGAGTCGCCCGCCTTGGCAAGCCTTAGTCGCGGTCAATGCGACATGAAGCTGGGGACCTGCATGGTGTGCAGGACGGACCGGGTCACGCCGCCGAACAGCAACTGCCGCAGCCACGAGTGGCTGTAGGCACCGAGCACCAGAAGATCGGCGCCCGTCGCGGCCACGCGGTCGCGGATCACCTCCTCGACGCCGCGCCCGCGGGACTGTTCAGTCGCCACGGTGACTTCTGCTCCATGACGGGAAAGCGCTGCGGCCAGCGCCGATGCGCTGGCGCCCACTTCGTCCGCATCCTCGGGAGGATCGACGACGAAAATCTCGGTCCAACCTGCTTCCGCAATCAAGGGGAGTGCGTCGAAGACGGCGCGGGCCGCTTCCCGGCTGCCGTTCCAGGAGACGAGGATGCGGTTGAAGGATTGGGTCAAGGGGCCGGCATAGGGAACCACCAGCACCGGGCGCCCCGATTCATAGAGAACGCCCTCGATGCTGGGGGCGTCGTCGCTCGCCCACTCCGGATTGCGTTGCGCGACAATCACCAGATCGGCGGCACGGGCAAGAGTCGCCCCGGTATAGGCGCTGTCGCCGGAAAAGCTCGTCACGCTGTGCCAGTCGAAACTCTGGCCCGATGCCTTCGTGCGGCCGGTGAAAAGAGCCTCGACTTCCTTGGTGCGCTCGGCCGCGGCTTCCGTCGCCGTCTCGATGACGCCGACATCGGGAAAGCCGACCGCGGCGCTGTAGGCAACGGGTATCGGCTCGGCATGGATGCCGACAAGATGCGCGCCCCAGGCCTGCGCCAGCGGAACGGCGCAATCGAGCACGCGCTGGGCGTCTTCCTTGCTCTGGAGGATGACGGCGATCGTTTTGTAGCTCATGAGACGCTCCCTCGATCTGCTTGGCCCGCATCGCGGGTCCTGAAAAGAAACTTCGCGCCTGCCGTCATGGTTCCGGTCCGGGCCGCGTCACCCCGCCGGGGCCAGCCTTCTGACCATGGCCTCAACCTCTGCGCGGGCTGATTCCAGTGCGTCGGCCGAACGTGATCGTATCACGAGTTCGGTCCAGAACGAGCCGTCGCGATATTTCGGATAGGAGCCGATGATCGTGTCGGGATGCGCCTTCTGGATATCGCCAAGCGGCCCGCCGATCACCCCTTCGCCGACCGGGCAGTGGACGGTGGCGGAAATGAGTTTCTGGCCTGTACGCAGCGTCGGCACGACATTGTCGAGCATGGCCTGGAAGATCGCAGGCACGCCGGCCATGACATGCACGTTGCCGATGCGGAAGCCGGGCGCCATCGATACCGGATTGTCGATGTGCTCGGCGCCGCGCGGCATGCGCGCCATGCGCTGGCGCGCTTCCGTGAATTCCATCTCACGCTTGGCATAATGCTCGCCGAGCAATTTCATCGCCCTGGCGTCATGCTCGCAGGGAACGCCGAACGCCTTGGCGATCGAATCGGCGGTGATGTCGTCATGGGTCGGGCCGATGCCCCCGGAGGTGAAGACATAGTCGTAGCGGCCGCGTAGCGCATTCACCGCGTCGGCGATGTCGTCCTCGTCGTCGGCGACGATGCGGACTTCCTTGAGGTCGATGCCGACCGCCGTCAGGATGTCGGCGAGGTGGCCGATGTTGCGGTCCTTGGTGCGCCCGGACAGAATCTCGTCGCCGATGGCCAGCATCGCTGCGCTGACGGTTTCTGCCATGGAGGCCCCCAAATGTTGCTTGCTGGAGATAGCGCGGCGCAGCGAAAGCAGCAATGGTGCGAAAACGGTGAACGATGTGTCGGCTGGCAGCCCGCTTTCAATGAACGCGTCGAACCGCCATTCTTCGTCCCGGCGAACAGTCGCAAAACGAATTTTTGATGGAGAGAGCAATGACCAAGGTGCTGGTGCTTTATTATTCGAGCTGGGGACACATGGAACAGATGGCGAAGTCTGCCGCGGAAGGCGCGCGCGAGGCCGGAGCCGACGTGACGATCAAGCGGGTTCCTGAACTGGTTCCGGAGGCGGTGGCGAAGGCCGCCTATTACAAGCTGGACCAGGAAGCGCCGATTGCCGACCCGCTGGAACTCGGCGACTACGATGCCATCATCCTCGGCGCGTCAACCCGCTATGGCTCGATGGCCGCGCAGCTCAAGAACTTCATCGACCAGACCGGGCCGCTGTGGATGAAAGGCGCACTGGTCAACAAGGTCGGATCGGTGATGGTCTCGACCGCCACGCAGCATGGCGGCGCCGAGCTTGCGCTGATCAACGCCCAGGTCTTCATGCAGCACCAAGGCATGATCATTGTGCCGCTGTCCTACGCCTATCAGGGTCAGATGGGCAACGACGTGGTGCGCGGCGGCGCGCCCTACGGCATGACCACCACCAGCGACAGCGACGGCTCGCGCCAGCCTTCCGCCCAGGAACTGGAGGGCGCAAAATTCCAGGGCAAGCGCGTCGCCGAGATCGCCGCCAAGCTGCACGGCTGAAGTTTGGCGGAAGGAGACAGGGCGGCCGTGGCCGCCCTGTCTTGACGCCGTCCAAGCGGGTCTTCCTGGAGAGGCTATATCTGGCGTGTGGGATCGGCGGATGGAGCGCGCGCCCTTCCGAACGTCATTGCCTGAAGTACGCCGTCGCGGAAAATCAGCCCATGCGCGAGCGCCGCGCCGAAATGCGCCAGGAAAGCGGCGAACAGCGCAAAGGCAAGCAGCGTGTGAAGCGGACGCAAAATTGCGTAGAGACCATCGCTGTGCGGCATGATCGCGGGCAGATGGAGCGATCCGTAGAGCACAATCGGGTAGCCGGCGGCCGACAGCATCGCCCATCCGGCCAGCGGCAGGGCGAACAGCAAGCCATAGAGCACCCAGTGCGACGCATGGGCAGCAAAGCGCATCAGGCGCGGCATGTCCCGCGGAAGCGGTGGAGCCGGCCGGCTCAACCTTACGACCAGGCGTATCGCGACCAGGGCCAGGATGAGGATGCCGAGGGGCCGGTGTATCGAGACAAGGTCGTGGTAATAAGCCAGCGAAGACACCATGGCGATACCGATCGCCAGCATGGCCAGGATCATGATCGCCATCAGCCAATGCAGAAGGCGCAAAAGCAGCGGGAATTTGGTCGGCATGATCAGGATCCTTTCCCGGCTGGTGACGCCGCGCCGCTTTCGACGGCGCTTGGCGTGTGCGGTTCACGCGCCCGGCGGGTGAAAGATACCGAATAGGTAGCCGAGCGCGCCGAAAGCAGGGGATCGTCGGAAGGCTCTATCCCGTCTGGAAGCACGAGCGGATCGAAATTTATATCACGGCAGTTGCCGGGCGCCTCGGGTTCGATCGCATTCAGCGTCAGCGTTCCGACATCGATCTGCTCGCGATCCGCCGGCCAGGGAAGGGTCGCATCGTTGGTCGGGTCGCCGGGCTGGCCGACAGTGAGCACCAGATGCCATTCGACCGGTGCCTGGGCAATGCGGGCATTGAGGCCGTCGAACAGATAGTTTGGGTCGGTGGGAGTTGGTTGTGCTTCCGGCGCGACCGCATCGACCGGCACCAGCGACCAGCGCACGGGGGTCGAGACACCAGCACTGTCGACCAGGCGGAAGGCATTGAGCCCGAAATAGGTGGAGTCCGCGAAGCCGGAAGAGAACGTGTAGGCCTTTATGATCTCGAGCGCCTTGGCTGACTCGGGATTCGCATCGAAGAATGCCTTGACCTTCGCCGGATCAGGCTTGCCGGTGGCCGGGTCCGGTGCGGTGGCCAGCAGCTGTTCGTGGAAGGCTTGCGGGTCCTTCATCGGGAAGACGGGGATGTTGATCGTGCCGATGCGCCAGGCCTCGCCGTCCGGCAGCGAGAAGTTGATCGCGATGCTGCGTACCGCGCCTGGCCCGTCGGCTATGCTGGGCATGCCGCCGGCCAGCGCCACGCGGCCGAAGACCGGCAATCTTCCCGCTTCGAAAACCGGCGACCTTGAAAGCCGTGCTGCATTGCCATTGCCATCGAACCAGCCTGTTGCGCAGACACCTTTCGCGTGGTTGCGGCGGAAACCCGGATAGACGCCGTTGACTTGCTGAAACGTGTCCACCACCGCGTTCTGGTCAAGACGGCCCGGCATAAACCAGCCGCCTGCCCATGCGTAGCCGGCGACCGCCACAAGAAGTATGACCCCGATGCCGGCAAGAGGCAGCATGTGGCCGGACAGGCTGTATCGTCCGGAGGGTAGCCACTCATTGTCGTTGTTTGCCATTTGGTGCCTTTCCAGATCCGTCGACCAATCGCACGCGGAAATTCTCTCACAACTCGGTGCCAGTGTCTTTGCCGGTGCGATCGACGATTGCGAAAATGCACGCCGGAGGCGGATGGCAGGGAGCTCTTTCCGCTCCGCCCATGGTGCTTGCGAGTTGGTGCGGCGGCACTAAGTTAGGGCTCGCCGAGAGTGGTCGAGGGAAACTTTGTCGATCGTGCCGACTTGGATCGTCGCGCTGCTGGTGGTGGGGGCGGCGTTTTTTTGCAACGGGGTACTTTGTTCGACAAACGAGGGCCGCGAGCGACAATCGCTCGCGGCCCTGTCTGCTTTCCGTGTCGACGCGCTCTTCGGCTTGCGTCGCGGCAAGTTCAGATCACCACGAAATCCACGTTCTGCAGGAACAGATACGGGTCAAGCGTAGCGAAGTGGACCGCCGCGCCGCTGCCTGTCCCGTCCGCGTCGTAGACGAGTTTTCCGGTGTCGCTCTCGTAGATGATGCGGTCGGTTGTCAATTGCGCCGCGCCGCTCGTGTTTGCGCGGAATGTTCCGAACTGCAGGGTCCCGGCCGGGCCGACCAGGGTGAAAATGGCATCGTCGAGCTGGATCGTGTCATCGGTGAAGTCGAAATCGGCGATGGTGTCGACATTGCCGGCGTCGTCCAAAGCTGTGTTGAAGATGAAGGCATCGCTGCCCGCGCCACCGATCAGCGTGTCGTTGCCGGCGTAACCTTTTATAATGTCGTCACCGGCGCCGCCATCGATGAAATTGTCGAGCGCGTTGCCGTTCAGCCGGTCGGCGTAGCTCGATCCCGTGAGGTTTTCGACCGATTGATAGCTGTCGCCCGCGGCGTCCTTGGTGTTGATCGCGGCATTGGCGAGGCTGGCATAAACGCCCGCGGTCGCGCCGGCATAGGAGGCGGTGTCGCTGCCCAGTCCACCGGACAGCTTGTCACCGCCGGCGCCGCCGATCAGCACGTCGTTGCCGGTCCCGCCGCGAAGCTCGTCGCCGCCGCCGTAACCTTTCAGCGTATCGTTGCCGTCATCGCCGCTGATGACGTTTGCCCCATTGTTGCCGTTCAGCGCGTCGGCGAAGTCGCTGCCGCTGAGGTTTTCGATGTCGTGGTACTCGTCGCCGGCGGCGTCACCCGTGTTGATGGAGGGGTTGGCGAGGCTGGCATAGAGGCCGGACACCGCCGTGCTCGTGCTGTAGTCGGCGGTGTCCGATCCGTCGCCGCCATAGAGGACATCGGCGCCGCCTTCGCCGGTGATGACGTCGTCGCCGGCGAAGCCGAGAAGCGTATCCGCTCCCTTGTCGCCGGAGATGCTGTCGTTCCCGGCGAAGATCAGATCCGACAGTTGCTCGTTCGTAAGTGTGCGGAATTGCGAAACGTCGACCGCGAAATCGTCGATGGAGACGGCTACGATCGGGAATCCCGTCAAAGCGCCGCTGACGGACAGGATTTCATAGAAGTAGTTCGCGACGGTGCCATGGATTTCGACGAGGTTTCCGGACCCGTCTTCGTCGAAGGTGAATGAACCGCCGAAATCCAGGGAATCTTCGACATAGAAGTGCCCAGACAAGGGTGGCGGTTCACCGTAGGGGAAACCGAGAGGCCCCACACCGAGATAATCGCTGCCGTAACCGTATTGGTCGACCTTCGAAGGCAATAACTGACTGTAGACCAGATCGCGCATATCGATCGAAAACGTCGTGTCGAGCGTCGAAACGCCGAATGTCGCCATTCTTTCCTCCCGCCGGTTTTATTGAAGAACAAAGTATACACTTTCAACCCTGGGTATCAACGTCATTCTTTTTGGATTAGCCAAAGTAGCTTTCATCGGCCGAAACTTATCGCAGTACGATCCGGCGACGGAGCGTGCCGGCTGCCGCGCGTTTGGTTCGGGCGGCGGCTCGTGCTATCGCCTGAGCGGCTTCGATCCATGACGGCAAGGCGGAGAGCGCATGGCTCAATATCTCGGCTGGCTTCTGGCTCTATTGTTCCTGACGGCCTGCCTCGTGCTCGGATTCTTCATACTGGCCACCCGCCGGCTGGCGCGGGAAGCCGAGAAGCGCGTGCCAGCCAGGGGCCGGTTCGTCACGGTAGCCGGCAACCGCCTGCATTATGTCGAGGCGGGGCAGGGGCGGCCGATCCTGTTCCTGCATGGGCTGGGCGGGCAGTTGCACCATTTCCGCCACACGCTGTTTTCGCGGCTGGCCGGCGATTTCCACCTGTTCGCCCTCGACCGGCCCGGCTCGGGCTATTCGGTGCGCGCCGGCGGCGCCACCGGCCGGATCGGCGAGCAGGCTGCGATCGTCGCCGCCTTCATCGACGAAATCGGACTGGAGCGGCCGCTGGTGGTCGGGCATTCGCTTGGTGGCGCTGTTGCGCTGGCCCTGGCGCTCGATCATCCGGACAAGGTTGGCGGGCTCGCCCTGCTGTCGCCGGTGACCCATCAGGAGAGCGCAGCGCCGCCGCAGTTTGCGGCGCTCTCCATCCGTTCGCCGCTGAAGCGCCGGCTGCTCGCCCACACCACGGCAATCCCGATGGCGATGAAACATGCGCCGCAGACGCTGGCCTTCGTCTTCGGCCCGCAGGCTGCGCCGCAGGACTACATCATCGAAGGCGGCGGCATCCTTGGGCTGAGGCCCAGCCATTTCGAGGCGACGGTGATGGATTTCGTCGCGCTGGAACATGAAGTCGCGCGCTATGAGGCGCGGCTGGAGGAACTTGATATGCCCGTCGGCGTGCTGTTCGGAACAGCGGATCAGGTCATTCGCCACGAGGATCATGCGCTGCCGCTTGCCGGGCGGATCAAGCATTTCGAACTGGAATTGCTGGAAGGCGTGGGCCATATGCCGCAATTCGCCTTGCCCGATCGTGTTGAGGCATTTATCCGCCGCATGGCCGAAAAGGCGTTCGTATAGGCCCTTGCGCTCGCGGGGAAGGCGCCGTTGAAACAACACCGGACCGAAGATGCGACGCAAGCGCGCCTGGCAGGCAAGGACGCGAGGCCCGGCGACGATGTCCCGCTGCTTCCAGAGCTGGAGATGGCGGCCGATGCTTTACCCTCCGGAAACAGGTTCCGGCTTTCTGGATCGCGGGTTTGGAGTTTCATCGTGAGGCATCGGGTCAGCATTCAGGATCTTGGCGTCATCGCCGCGGTCCTGCTTGTGCTCGGCTATGTCGCTCTGGAAGTCGATATCTTCGCCAATGAGAGCGGTGTGTCACCTCAGGAGGCGACGATCGATCTCAACGAGATGCTGCTGCTGGGCACGGTGCTGGCCGTCGGGCTGCTGATCTTTGCCATCCGCCGTTACTACGACCAGAAGCGCGAGATCGGTCGCCGTATCGCGGCGGAGCGCCAGGCGCGCGAACTCGCCTATCAGGATCCGCTGACGGGGCTGGCCAACCGCCGCCAGTTCGACGAAGCGCTGAAAATGGCGGCGGCCTCGCCGCCGGCAGCCGGCTCTTCGCATGCGGTGCTGCTTCTCGACCTCAACGGCTTCAAGAAGATCAACGACAATTACGGCCACAACATCGGCGACGAAGTGCTGACCATCGTCGCGCATCGCCTGTTGCGGGCGGTGCGTGACGGCGACCTCGTCGCCCGGCTTGGTGGCGACGAGTTCGTGGTGCTGGCCCAGCATCTGATCGGGCCGGAGGCCGCCGCCAACATCGCGATACGCGCCATCCAGAGCTTTGACGAGACCATCATGACAGGCGGCGTCCTGCATCAGGTCGGCACCGCCATCGGCATCGCGCTCCTCCCCGCTGACGGCCACACCGGCGACGAGGCACTGCGCAAAGCCGACCTCGCGCTCTACAGGGCCAAGGCCGAACGGCGCTCCAGCTTCCGCTTCTTTGAGGAGGAGATGGACCGCTACGTACGTGAGCGCGACCGGATGGAGAGGGATTTGCGCGTGGCGGTCGAGAAGGATTTGATCCGGCCGCGCTTCCGGCCGTCTGTCGATCTGATTTCCGGCCGTGTGCTGGGTTTCGAGGCGGTGCCGAGCTGGAGGGCGGCGGACGGCACCGAAATCCCGCCGGAACGTTTCGTGCCGATCGCCGAGGAGACCGGGCTGATACACACCGTGGCGCGGCGCATGCTCGAACTGTCTTGTGCTGCCGCCCGGCAGTGGCCGAAGGACATCACGCTGTCCATAGACCTGCTTTCCTCGCAACTGCGCGACCGTGAGCTTGCCGCAGGCATTCTTCAGGTGCTGGACGCCTCGGGCTTTGCGCCGTCTAGGCTCGAGATGGACGTGGCCGAAAGCCTGATCGTCCAGGATTTCGACGCGGCCAAGACGGTGCTTGGGCCGCTGCGCGCCGCCGGCGTGCGAATCGCCCTCGACAATTTCGGCACGGGCTACTCCAACCTTTATCACATCCAGGAGTTCGGCTTCGACAAGGTCAAGATCGACCGGCGTTTCGTCGAGAAGATGGAGGAGGAGGACGCCGCCAAGGTGGTGCGGGCGCTGGCCGGCCTCGGCCACGGGCTGGGGCTGGCGGTCAATGCCGACGGCATTCCGCAGTCGACCGGCAATTCGATGCTGCTCGCCTCCGGCATTCGCGAGGGACAGATGTCGAGCGGCCTGGCGTCGGCGGAAGAGGCGGCGCGTTGCTTCGATCCTTCCTCGGCCAAGGGCGACATGAGGAGTTTTACGGGCTGACTGTCCGCCTCGGTCAGTCTGGAAAATCGAGGATTGCTGCCGGCGAAGGCTGCTGTTCCACGTCTGTTTGATCTTGCCGCCTTCTATTCAGGCTGGTCAAGCACGCCGAAATCCTGCGATTTTCGGCCGCTCTCGGCTTGCAGGAAACCCTCTCCGGCGAGGCCTCGCCGCAGCAGTTCGCGCACGGCCGCCGCACGGCTCGGCATGCGGTTCTTGAACCGGAAATTCTCCAGCGCCCCCAACTCCTCGGCGCTGAGCATGATCTGCAGGCGTTCGGCCCTTTCCAAGTCTGCCATTATGCTCTCTGCGGCAAATAAGTAGAATGAGTAATTGCCGTTATATAGGTAGCAGGCGGATGTGGCGTCAAGGGATTGCATGAACACAAAGACATACTTTTCCAATGTAGTGCAAAGTGATTGAGAGGCGGGCTTCACAACATCGACTAAGTTTGCTAACTAATTGAAAAAACTATATATTTTTTATTTTCCGCTTGCGTTGCGAGGATGTATGGCGCAATGTTCGGCATGGGCAGTTCCCAGGAGGAAAATGCCGTGGTCGACTTCCCGAAATGGCTGCTTGCAGACCTGAGACTTGAGGTGCAGCGGTCCTTCGTACGCGACGGTATCGTCGATGTCTCGCGTGTTGCCGAGTGTATCCGATCGCGCAACGAGCACTGCAATCTGGCGCTCGAGGACTTCGAAAGCGAGGTGTTGCAGGCTGCGACGGAGTTCGGGGTACCAATGCTGTTTGACTGCCTGGAAGCCGCAGAAGCGGGCAGCAAGGCGAACAGAGTCGAACTGCTCACCCAAGGTCCGGCCTGGATCGTCCGCCTGACGGAAAAGGGCGCGGTCGACGAGCGGCACTTCGAGATCGAGAGCCATGCGCGGGCTTTTGCATCCGGCCAAAGTTTTCGTCTCGGTGCGTCGCTGCCGGTGCTCATGAACGGCCAGGCCGACACCCCTGCGAAGTAAGCCTGATCCGGGCAGCCCGCCGCCCCTTGCAATCCGCCGCCGCTCCGCTAAGGCTGCATGCCAAGCGGACGTGGCGGAACCGGTAGACGCAAGGGACTTAAAATCCCTCGGGCTTGCCCGTACGGGTTCGATTCCCGTCGTCCGCACCAGATTGATTTCACCGCGTTATTTGATGTGTCGATGTTTAGCACGTACCCTGGCGTTTTTGCCCTAGGGTACGCATGAGGGTACGCGGAGCAGGATTTCGGGGAGGGTAGGGGCTCACTCAATCAGGATTTCCGCTTCTTTCGTGGCCCGGGCGATAGTTGTATTATCAATAGACGCAATTGGATTAGGCAAAAGCGAGGGTCACGCTTCCGGGTACAGAGGACAATTACGATGAAGATCGAGGCATTCCTTCCCCTCGCCACCTATCCAGAGCCGAATACGGACGCCGCCGCCTCGACTGCCGTCGAGTTCGCCGCCGGGATCGGCGCCAGCCTTCACGCTCTCGCGCTTGCTGTAGACATTCCGGATGTCTCCAATACCTTGTCACGCCTGTTGCTTGACACGCCCGGAATGATCCGAAAGGCCGAGACCGCGAGCCGAAAGAGCGGCGAGCACTTGCTCGACATCGTCAAGGAAAAGGCCACATCCGCTGCCATTGATGCAACCACAGATACGATTGCCGCACCTCTTGTCTCGCTTGGAGACGCTGCGGCGATGCATGCCCGCTATTTCGATCTCAGCCTGATCGCGTGGGAGGCCGGCAACGCGTCAGTTCGCATGATGGCAGAAGCTGTCATTTTCGGCTCGGGTCGCCCAACAATCCTGCTGCCGGCGATGCCAGATATCCCCTTGATCGAACACGTTGCCGTCGCCTGGGATGGCAGCCGGGTCGCCGCGCGCGCCGTTGCCGACGCAAAGTTCTTTCTGGAACGGGCATCGCGTATATCGGTCATCACCGTTCTGGATGAAAAGCCGCTGAAGCAAAACGACGCCGGAGAGCGGCTCGCGACCAGACTGCGCGATTGCGGCCTCGCAGCCGAAGCCGTGCGAGTCACCGCCGAAGATTGCCCGATCGCCGAGACGCTCCAGCAAACAGCGTTGCAGAAGGGTTGCAGTTTACTTGTCATGGGTGGCTATGGCCACTCCCGCATGCGCGACTTCGTGCTGGGAGGAGCCACGGAAGGCGTTATCAGCAATCCTAGGCTTTCGGTGCTGCTCTCGCATTAACGATGCGGCATTTGTCGGCGTTTCACTCAATCAGGATGTCAGCCTCTTTCGCGGCCTCGGCGAACGCCTTCTGTGCCTTGGCCAGCGCCGCCCGGTCGTGCGCCGCTCCATAGCCTTCGATCGGGGCGGCCCGGACGCGGCTTGGGTTTGTTTCGCGCCTACATATTTTGTGTAACTTGTCCGGCGCGAACGTCTGGGAGGAACCGGCCGTTCCGGCCGCTGGCCTCTACCCCGCCCCAAACGCCCAAGGCCTGCGGCCCCTGCCTGCACGCGGCGGGATCGTGGCGGATCACTTAATGCAGGACTGACCTTTCCTCCTCGCCATCCACTGGCGCCCGCATGCTGCCACCGATCGCAATGCGGACCCAAGAGTGGACGGGAAGAAATTGACTTAAAATCCCTCGGGCTTGCCCGTACGGGTTCGATTCCCGTCGTCCGCACCATGTTGGCATTTTACACACAATGTTGCATTTTGCCCGTTATAATCAAAAAAATGACCGAATTTGCCGCCCGCAAAGAATTTTCGTCTTGCATTCCGTTGCAAAACCCCACATAAATGACCCTAGGGAACGTTGGGGCGGGTTTTATCCAGTCTGTCCGTCCAGACTTTTGGCAGGTGTCCAATGAGACGCGTGGTTACCGTAGCGATTGCCGGACTTCAGTTCGAAGTGACCGTGTCACAGCGCGACGGCAACGTCTGGATGGCCTACGGTGAATTCGCCGATCGGGAGATCGCCTCCATGGACCGCAGCTTCGATGGCGCCGTCGACCGCTGGCTCGCGCATGCGGCCGAGGGCTCGGTCATGCATCGCCAGGCTGCCTGATCCACCGACGGCTGCACCAGGGAACATCTTCCGGCGCTATTGGTTGAGACCCAGCGGGGGGCATCCTCCAAAGGAGCCCTCAACATGAGACATATCGTCATTGCCGTATTGGCGGCCTCGCTGGCTGTTCCCTCCCTGGCCTTCGCCCAATCCTCGACCGGAACGGCGAACGAGGCCGCAACCACCGATTCGGGTTCCGGATTCTGGACCGGAGAGTGGATGCGCGACTTCTTCACCGATGAGAGCATGACCACGGTAAAAGCCTCGGCGGAAGCCCAGGCAGCTTTCGCAAAGATGTCGCCGGAGAACCAGGCCAAGCTGAAGACGGCCTGCCAGGGCACCTACGACCGCAAATATTCCGACATCTGCGAAGCCGCGTTAATGTAGGACTGGCCGTTGAGGGCAAAAAAAACCCGATCGCGGTGTCGCGACCGGGTTTTCTGCGATGGGAATTCCGAAGTTTGCGGCGCAAGGAGCCGCGTCAGCCCTCTTCCTCAACGAACACCTCGTCGCGCTTCTTGCGCACCGAAGGCAAGAGCACGATCACCAGCACCGCAACCGCGGCTGCCAGCAGCAACGCACTGATCGGACGGGTGACGAAGGTCGACGGGTCGCCGCGCGAAAGAATCATGGCGCGGCGCAGATTCTCCTCCAGCAGCGGCCCGAGCACGAAGCCCAACAGCAGCGGCGCCGGCTCGCAGCGCAGTTTCAGCAGGAAATAGCCGAGCAGGCCGAAGAAGGCGACGACATAGAGGTCCCAGACGTTGGAGTTCACCGAATAGACGCCGATGGAGCAGAACGCCATGATCGTCGGGAACAGCACGTAGTAGGGGACTTTCAGCAGCTTTACCCATAACCCGATGAGCGGCAGGTTGAGGATGATGAGCAGCAGGTTGCCGATCCACATCGAGGCGATCAGCCCCCAGAACAGGTCGGGGTTTTCGACAGCGACGTTGGGTCCGGGCACGATGCCCTGGATGATCATCGCGCCGATCATCAGCGCCATCACCGGATTGGCGGGAATGCCCAGCGTCAGCATCGGGATGAACGAGGTCTGGGCGCCGGCATTGTTGGCCGATTCCGGCCCGGCGACGCCGGCCAGCGCCCCCTTGCCGAATTCTTCCGGCCGGTCCGAGGCGCGCTTCTCGATCGTATAGGAGGCGAAGGCGGCGAGCACCGCGCCGTTGCCGGGCAGGATGCCGAGCAGGGAGCCGAGCGCGGTGCCGCGCAGGATCGGGGCGGTCATGCGCCTGAAATCCTCGCGCGTCGGCATCAGGCCGGTGACTTTTGCCATCAGCACCTCGCGGGTGCGTTCTTCCTCGAGATTGCGGAGAATCTCGGCGATGCCGAACAGGCCGACGGCGATGGCGACGAAATTCAACTGGTCGCCGAGTTGCGTGAGGCCGAAGTTCAGGCGCGGCACGCCGGAGATCACGTCCTGACCGACCAGGCCGAGCAGCAGGCCGAGCACGACCATGGCGATTGCCTTGATCACCGATCCGTGCGCCAGCGCCACCGACATGACCAGGCCGACGACCATCAGCGAAGTGTATTCGGCGGCGCCGAATTTCAGCGCCATCGCGGTGAGCGGCGGGGCGAACAGCGCGATCAGCACCGTGGCGATGGTGCCGGCGACGAACGAGCCGATCGCGGCGGTGGCGAGCGCCACGCCGGCGCGGCCGTTGCGCGCCATCTGGTAGCCGTCGATCGCGGTGACGGCGGAGGAGGATTCGCCCGGCATGTTGATCAGGATCGCGGTGGTCGAGCCGCCATATTGCGCGCCGTAGTAGATGCCGGCGAGCATGATCAGCGAGGAGACGGGATCGCCGATCTGGAAGGTGATCGGCAACAGCATGGCGATGGTGGCGGTGGCGCCGATACCGGGTAGCACGCCGATCAGGGTGCCGAGCAGCACGCCGATCAGGCAGAAGCCGATATTGGCGATCGTCGAGGCGGTGGCGAAGCCAAGCGCGAGGTTCGAGAACAGGTCCATGATCCGCCTCCTACCAGCGCAGCCAGGGGCCGATGCGCTCGAACGGCAGCCCAAGCCCGTAGCTGAACACCGCCGTCGAGAAGATGGTGAGCGCGACGGCCAGCGCGAATGCCATCCAAAGCTTCATGCGGTAGGATGCGAAGGAAGCGAACAGCGAGGTGACGAACACCGAGCCGATAAAGCCCAGGCCGCGCACGGTGAGGCCGAAGATCAACGGCGACAGCAGGATGAACAGCATGCCCCGCCAGGCGATGCGGCCGGCCGGCTCACCTTCCGTGCGTGCCGCCTGGACGAGGATGATGGCGCCGAGCAGCACCAGCAGGCCCGAAAGCGCCAGCGGCAGTCCGCCGGGGCCGATGCGCAGCCATGATCCCAGGTCGACCGTCAGCGACTGGTAGCCGAAGAGGAGCCCGGAGAGAATGAAGAACCCGCCGCACAGCGCGTTGGGCCGGTCGAAAGTCAGCGAATTCATCGTTTCTCCCCCTGTCATGTCGATGCTGCGAACCGGGCGCTTGACGATCGTGCCCGATGGCGTTTGTGCCGTCATCCCCGCAAGCCAAGCTGCTGCGGTCGATTGGAGCGGCAAGCAAGCTTCTCCCTTGTTGCCGGGAGAAGGTGTCGGCGGAGGATCGAGGGCGGAGCACGGTTCGGAACGTGCGCGATGTCCCCGCCGGTATCTGGCTCCGCCACCGGCCTGCCGGTTCGGCCGAGCCGAAGGATGGCCGGGCGGTGTCTCCCCGCGAACGGGGAGACAGCAGGAAAAACTCAGTCGGCGTACTGGCCGGCGGCCTCGATGATCGGCTGCCAGCGGGTGATCTCGCTCTCCAGCTTGGCCTTCAGCGCCGCCGGCGTCGCATCGGCTTCGGGCGAGGGCGTGGTGCCGAGCTCGGCGAAGCGGGCGACGACGTTGGGGTCCTTCAGCGCCACTTGCAGCGACTTCGACAGCCGCTCGGTGATTTCAGTCGGCGTGCCCTTCGGCGCGTAGAGGCCGTGCCAGATGGCGACCTGCATGCCGGGAAGCCCGCCCTCGTCGGTGGTCGGCACGTCGGGCAGCACGTCGAGGCGCTTCGGCGTGGTGACGGCGTAGGCCTTGATGGTGCCGCCGAGGATCTGCTTGGTGGTGTTGGTGGTCTGGTCGCACATGATGTCGACCTGGCCGCCGAGCAGGTCGGTCATCGCCGGGCCGGTGCCCTTGTAGGGCACGGTGACCAGCGGCGTGTCGATCGCCGACATGAACAGCATGCCGCACAGATGCGAGGCGGCGCCGATGCCGGCATTGGCGACCGTCACCGTGTCCTTATTGGCCTTGGCGTATTCGACCAAGCTTTTCAGGTCGGCCGGCTCGAGATCCTTGCGCGCCACGATGGTCATCGGCACTTCGGTGACCAGGCCGACATATTCGAACGCATTCAGCGTGTCGTAGGCGAGTTTGCGGTAGAGTGTCGCCGAAGTCGACATGCCGATATGGTGGAGGAGCAGCGTGTAGCCGTCCGGGTCGGCGCTGGCGACGCGGCCGGCACCCAGCGTGCCGCCGGCGCCGCCGACATTTTCCACCACGATCTGCTGGCCGAGATCCTTCGACATCGCCTCCGCGACTAGGCGCGTGACCGTATCGGTCGGGCCGCCCGCCGCGAAGGGGACAACCACGGTGATCGTCCGTTCCGGATAGGTCTGGGCATCGGCCGAATAAGCGGCCAGCGTGAACGAAGCGGCGACGGCAAGAGTCGCGAGCAGTTTTTTCATGAAAAAGTCCTCCCTGTCTTCAAGCATGCACCGGCCCGGATCGCGAAGCACTCCTCACCCACGCCGGCGGCTATGTCCTATTGCAAATGACGCAATATGACCGAAATGCAATGTCGCGAAGGAATTTTCGCAACCGCCATCCGCCGGCAATCAAAATTCCGGGTGGAAATCGAAACATCACGCCATCGCCATGGGTGGAAATCCACCCATCAGGCAACATCACGCTTTGGGCAGGACCGAAACAAGAACAGATTGGGCCGGCTCGCTCGGGGTGAGCGGCCAAAGCCGCGTGGAAACCGAGGTGAGTTCTATTATACCAGCGGCTGCCGCCCCTCATGCGCCCTTCGGGCACCTTCTCCCCGTGAAGGACCTATCGGATTCACATATCGTTGCATGGGGCTTCCCCCTAGCTTGCTTGTGGGAGATTTCCTGCACCGACTTTGACTTCACCGCTGTTGAGGCATGGATTCCCGACACTCTCCCCTCGCTTCGCTCGCTCACGAGGTCGGGAATGACGACATCGTCAAAGCCACAGCCAATCGCCCACGTCGGCGACTAGCGAAAACGGCCCATAACTGTCGTCATTCCCGACCTCGTGAGCGAGCGAAGCGAGGGGAGAGTGTCGGGAATCCATGCCACGACGGTCGCGAAGCCAAAGCCGATGCAGAAAATCTTCAGCGGTGGCGATTGGCGAAGTCGTCGCGGCCGTCGACTTCTACGGCTGTCCTATTCACACATCTGCGCATGGTGATCGAAGCAAGACTCAACGCCTGCCCGCGATAAATTCTGCTGGCACTTTGATATCACCACCGTCGAGGCATGGATTCCCGACACTCTCCGCTCGCTGCGCTCGCTCACGAGGTCGGGAATGACGACAATGATCTCTGGTTTCGGATAATCGCCAACGTTGGAGATTAGCTGAGGCAGACCATGACTGTCGTCATTCCCGACCTCGTGAGCGAGCGAAGCGAGCGGAGAGTGTCGGGAATCCATGCCTCGCACTCGAAGCTACAAAACCGGTGCGGAATCTACTGACCGGCGAGCCGCAGCCAAAATCCAGGATGCGTGAACATGACCGGGGCAAGGGCAGGGATGGTAAGAGGCGACGGAAGCCGCCGCTTGTCATACGATGCCCGGCGCCACGGGTTGTCCCGATCGCGGCTTTTGTCAGCCCGCTTGGTCATGCTTGTTTCGCGAAAATCCACGCGGGTTGCAGCTAACCATCTGTTCCTGCTTGGTTTTGCAAGCATGACTTTGTTTCCGGCCGGCCTTACGCCCAGGCCGGGAAGGCCCTGAGGCAGGCTGCCGCCCTCCCGAAAAATCAAAGCCTTTTCAATGTGTTGTGCTGACAGCGTGACAACAACCTCGCTTTTCCGTCATCGCCAAGGATTATTTTCTTAGGACCATTGCATATGTTCCCTATATGTTCCATATTGAATGCCGACCTTGTCCGGAGGA